>NZ_JARXWL010000015.1 GCF_029893325.1 Enterococcus sp. PF1-24 | reverse complement strand
TAACCAAAGAATGGAAGAAAAGAACGAACTCGGAAGAGTTTTGATAGACAATACTTCAGATTCAGTTTTGAGTGAGCGAAAGCAAAAACTCAATAATAAAAGATAACCAGTGTGGTGGCGATAGCGAGAAGGATACACCTGTAACCATGCCGAACACAGAAGTTAAGCTTCTTAGCGCCGATTGTAGTTAGGGGTTGCCCCTTGTGAGAGTAGGACGTCGCCACGCAGTTATCAAAATTCCGGCATAGCTCAGTTGGTAGTAGCGCATGACTGTTAATCATGATGTCGTAGGTTCGAGTCCTACTGCCGGAGTTTTCCTATGATGGAATAAATAGAGTTAGGTAAAGGCTTCTTTTATCTCTGGAGAGTTGTCCGAGAGGCCGAAGGAGCATGATTGGAAATCATGTAGACGGTGAACGCTGTCTCAAGGGTTCGAATCCCTTACTCTCCGTAACTAATTTTTATTATACTGGCCCGTTGGTCAAGCGGTTAAGACACCGCCCTTTCACGGCGGTAACACGGGTTCGAATCCCGTACGGGTCATTTTTTATATTATGGAGGTTTAGCTCAGCTGGGAGAGCACCTGCCTTACAAGCAGGGGGTCAGCGGTTCGATCCCGTTAACCTCCATGATTGTGTGTTTGGTTCCGTGGTGTAGGGGTTAACATGCCTGCCTGTCACGCAGGAGATCGCGGGTTCGATTCCCGTCGGGACCGCCATTTTTATATTAATATTTTTATTATGGCTCGGTAGCTCAGTTGGTAGAGCAATGGATTGAAGCTCCATGTGTCGGCAGTTCGATTCTGTCCCGCGCCACCATGGAGGAGTAGCGAAGTGGCTAAACGCGACGGACTGTAAATCCGTTCCTTAGGGTTCAGTGGTTCGAATCCACTCTCCTCCATTTTAGGGGTATAGTTTAAAGGTAGAACAGCGGTCTCCAAAACCGTTAGTGTGGGTTCAATTCCTGCTACCCCTGCCATTATTTTTATTACGGCGACCGTGGCGAAGTGGTGAACGCACCGGATTGTGGCTCCGGCATTCGAGGGTTCGATTCCCTTCGGTCGCCTATTGTTTTTGGGGTATAGCCAAGCGGTAAGGCAAGGGACTTTGACTCCCTCATGCGTTGGTTCGAATCCAGCTACCCCAGTAGTTTTTTTTATTTAGATAGTGGCGGTATAGCCAAGTGGTAAGGCAGAGGTCTGCAAAACCTTCATCACCGGTTCAAATCCGGTTACCGCCTTTTCTACATATTTTTGAATTTTATGCCGGCGTGGCGGAATTGGCAGACGCGCTGGACTCAAAATCCAGTGCCCGCGAGGGCGTGCCGGTTCGACCCCGGCCGCCGGTATTATTAATACATCAACGTTTATAAAACGTTGATGTATTTTTTTATATCCAAATTTAACAGTTTTTTTACTGATACTTATTTTGATCCCCATGATTATTTTTGATTTTCTGTATCAAGCCTACATATACTTTGTATGTTGAGGAGGAGATTTTGTGAGTAAGCTAATTGTTTTAAGGGGAAATTCAGGTAGTGGTAAGACGACTACCGCTAAGGCAGTGCAAGACTATTTTCCACGTGGAAAAGTGATGAAAATTTCTCAAGATGAAATTCGTTTAGACATTTTAAATGTTAAAGATCGTAAAGAAAATCCGACTACTGATTTAATTCAACTAATTGCTGAATTTGGTCATGATAAATTTGATATAGTTATTATCGAAGGGATTTTAGGGTCTCATATTTATAGAGAGATGTTTGAAAAGCTATATCATATTTTTGATAATAAGGTACATACCTATTGTTATGATGTGCCTTTTGAAGTAACTTTGCTACGTCATAGCCAAAGGGAGAAAGCCAAAGAATTTGGTGCAGATCGTATGAAGCAATGGTGGCTGGAAAAAGACGTATTAAATTTTCCAAATGAAACTTTGATTACAGCGGAAATGAGTCAAGAGCAAGTCGTTAATATGATTATCTCTGATATAAATAAATAAGTGAGGTAAATCTTAGTGTTATATCTTTCATTACAAGGTTCTATGGCTGTAAGAAAAATAGCAACGTTACGCTTTATTGAAAAACATTCATCTATTGCACATATTAGCTATGAAAGAAATGGTCATGTACTAGCTGAAATTAAAAACAAAGGCTTAAATAAAAATAACTATAAAGACTATTTAGAAATACAGAAATTGTTTATAGAAAATGAATGTCAAAGATACAAAGAGGCTTCTAAATATATTTGTTCAGTAATGGATTTTGGTGCAGAGGAAATTGAATTTTATACTTTAAATTATCCAAAAGCTATCGGTGTTGATTGGGATGTTACCACTGCTTTAAAAAAAGAATTACAGATATTAAGAAATAATTTTCCAAAAAGAATTTTATATTTAAACGCTACAGATGAAACTTTATTACAACGAAAAACAGGCGATTGTTCGAGAAATAGAGATTTTTTTGATTTTTATATTAAAAATTTATTACCCCTTAAGCGTAAATGGTTTTTGAATAGGCAGGATGTAGATATTTTAGAAGTGGATAATAAGTCTATAGATGAAGTAAGTGAATTGGTTTTTGAATGGATAAAGGAGCAAATAGTAATCCAATAAATTTGCTTAGTATTTTATGAGTGAAAAATATGATAAAAAAAAGCTGTAGAAACTTCTACATTCCTATTTTTAATATCTGAATTGAAAGATGTAACTCATAGCGATATAAATAACTGTAATTTAACATTAAAAAATGCAACAAATAATCTCATTGACTTTAATTTAATAAGCGTTTATACTATAATCGTACTTATTAAAGAAAGAAGGATTATAATGAAATTTAGTTTTGAATTGGAAACAGATAAAACAGTTGAGGAAATTTGGGCTTTTTATGAAGATGTTAATAAATGGTTTGCTTGGGAAGATGATTTGGAAGACATTTCTTTGAATGGCGCATTTCAAACGGGAACGACTGGCGAAATGAAATTAGCTGGCCAACCAGCCATGGCTTTTACTTTGGTATCGGTGATTAAAAATAAAGAATTTATTGATAAAACAGAAATTCCTGAAGTGGGAACTCTTTACTTTAGTCATGTGCTTGAGGAAATTGACAACAAAACAGTAATCAGACATTCTGTTAGCTTTGTTCCTCTTGATAGAGCAGCAACTGTTGAAGATTTAGGCTTTGTTTCACAAGTCTTTGCGGATGTTCCTAAGTCAATTTTTTCATTGGTGAAGGTGACTAATGAGTAATTTTAAATCAGAGTTTAAAGATAGTTCTAACGAGTCTATTGGTTTTTCATTTGTAAAAGTCTATAATTTATGGCATAAAGCTATCAAAGATGAATTAAAGACTATTCATTTGACTCATCCTCAATTTATTGTGTTGGCTTCTTTAGGTTATCTCAGCCAAACAGCAACTGAAGTTACGCAAGTCGATATTTCTAAAAAAGCCGATATTGACGTCATGACGGTGTCTACAATTATCAGAAATTTAGAAAAAGCGCAGCTGCTATTTCGGCAAGAATCGTTACATGATACACGAGCAAAAGCTGTTAAAATGACCGAAAAAGGCCAAACAACCTTAACGCAAGCTTTACCCATTGTAGAAAATATTGATAAGCGTTTTTTCAGTGTTTTAGCAGCTAATCGAGAAACCTTCAATGACTTATTACTTGATTTGGTGGAAGGAAATACGCATAAAAATTGAAATTTATAAAAACAGACTATAGAAAGCATTTTATTTTCTATAGTCTACCTTCAAACCTTACATTTTCTAGCAGGAGATGTAAGGTTTTTCTATTTGCTACTTGGTAAAATAAATTTATCAGATAAAAAAAGGGGAGTAATGATGATGGAATATCGGATTGAAAGTTTAGGCGAATTTAAAATTGTGGGTTATAAAATTTCTTCCACTAATGCTATGTTTAAAGGAATGAGAGACTGTCCGGCTTTTTGGAAAAAGATTATCAAAGAAAAGAAAAATGAAATATTGGTGCCGTTTATTACGCAAGAGCCCCTTGGATTAATGGGAGTAAGTGTTTATAATGTAGATAGTCAAGATAATAAGAAATTTGACTATTATATTGCGGCTTCAACCACGCTTGAAACACCAACAGAGTTAGAAGAATATCTTGTGCCAGCAATGACTTGGGCGGTTTTTCCATGTACTCGTAAAACTAGTGGGAAAACACAAATGAATATCGTTAACAAATGGGAACCGCAAGCGGATTATCAGTTATTAAATACAGGTTATAAATCTGGCAAAATGATATCAGCCGCTCCTGACATGGAAGTTTATGGCAAGGATGATGAGGTTGGAATTTGGGTTCCTGTAAAGAAAAAATAGTTTTTAAGCATTTAAGAAGGAGTATTTATAATGAATAATATTGTTTTGGGTTTTAATGAAATCGTTTCTTTTATAGAAGAACATCTTACTGATGAAATTGACTATACAGAATTAGGGCAGTTGATTGGGTATTCGCCGTATCATTTGCAACGCTTATTTTTAATGCTAACCAACACACCGATTTCTGAGTATATTCGTAATCGTCGCTTAGCTAGTGCAGCTTTTGATTTATTGGCTGAAGATAGTACGGTAACAGATATTGCTTATAAGTATGGCTATAGCTCACCGACTTCATTTAACCGGGCTTTCAAAGCCTTTCATGGCGTGACTCCTAAAGATATTAAAAAAGGCGAGCACGTGATTAAAGCTTATCCGCCGTTACGCTTTGAGTTGTCCATCAAAGGAGCGAGCCCACTGGATTATAAAATAGTAACCACCAAAAGTTTTCGGGTAGTTGGTAAAAAAATTCATACTACCATGGAAAACAGTAAAAGTTATCGCGAGTTACCAGCTTTTTGGCAAGAGGTACAGCAAACCGCTGTTATTCCTGAGTTGCTTGCTAAAATGAATCAGGCACCTTTTGGCTTATTAGGGGTCAGTGATTATAATCCTAATTTAGATGAGAGCGCCTTTGATTACTATATTGGCGTTGCCAGCACGCTTGAATGTTCAACAGGGGAGGCTGAAATAGTTATTCCCGAGATGACTTGGGCAGCTTTCAAGCATCCAATGGGGACACCTGCTGAGCTACAAGAGTTTCAAAGACAAATTGTTATGGATTGGTTGCCAACCAGTGGTTATGAATTTGCTTTTGGTCCTGATTTAGAAGTGTATGGTGAAGACAACAGTGTTGAAAATTGGATTCCAGTGACGCGAGTTGTCAAAAAATAATCAGTATTTTACAGCTTACTAAAAAATTAGTAAGCTGTTTTTTCATAAAGTCAATTTGACATAGTTAATCCGATTAACTATAATGGTGATGTAAGTTAATTAAAAGAAAAGGGGCATTCTAATGCCAAAGTATCTGATTAATAAAGAATTAATTATTCAAACTGCGATGGCTATCACCGATGAACAGGGACTAGAGAATTTGACTTTAAAAGAAATGAGCCAGCGCTTAAATGTGAGTTCGCCTGCTTTATATAAACATTTTAAAAACTTGGAGGAAATTAAAATAATGGTTTCCAATCAAGCTTTAGAGCTAGTCAAAAATGAAATTGTTCGTTCAGTAATTGGTAAAAGTGGCATAGAAGCGCTGCAAGCGATGGGGATTGCTTATATTCGTTTTGCTAGAGAACATAAAGGACTTTACGAAACGATTCAATGGATGAATTTAAATGTGGATGTGCCAAAGGGATCATTGTTTTATGAAGTGATTCAGCTGGTTTACCAAGTCAGTCAAGATTTAGGAGCGAATGAACTAGAAGCTTCCCATATTATTCGGACTGTCAGGAGTATCGCCCAAGGATTTGCGGATGTAGATAGTCATAATGGCTTTTCTCACGAATCCTCTGTTGAAAGTAGCATCGAGTATGCTTACGAAACTTTCTTTTTGGGAGTGGCAGCCCGCTTAAAAGAAAGTCAGCCAGAATGAATTTTATAAAGGGAGGACGATTAGATGAAATGGAATGAACTATTTCCTAAACAAACAGAACCAACTTTAACCCAAGTCAGCGAGTTTATTGATTCAAAATACTATTTAATGCTTGTTGAACTTTTAACTGAACAAATGCAAGGAAAACCAACGATTCAATATATTGGCTGTAGTTTACCAGGGTGGAATATTAAGTTTAAAAAAAGTGGTAAGTCACTTTTGACGATTTATCCGCAAAATGGCTATTTTAAAGTGTTAATTATTGCCTCTCAAAAAATGGCGGAGAGAAATCAACAAGCACTTCAGCGTTGTAACAAAGATTTTAAAGTGACCTATGAAGAAAATGACTATTTTAATGGTGCTAAATGGATTTTCTTTGATATTAAAGAGGAAACTCATTTGCGAGATTTGCGGGAATTTCTCTATATAAGATATGAAGTGATTACTGGTAAGCAATTAACACTTGCTACTGAATGAATTTAAATAGAGGTGAGGGAGAAAACTATGACACAGATTTCTGAAATTTTAATTAAAGAAAAGCCTAAACATCAAATGCTAACATGTCGAAAAAAATTGATTTTTTTAAAGATTATAGTAATTTTATGTCAGAGGTATTTTCCGAAGTAACGACTGTTTTAGATAAACAAGCTGCTTATCCCCGGTAAGTGGACCAGTTGTTTGTTTCCATAATGTTGATTTAGCAGCTTTAGATGTTGAAATTGGCTTTGAAGTAGGAGTGGAGGTTAAAAGTGAAGGTCCCTTGCAATTAATCACTCATTCGCAACAATTAATCGCTGTTACTATAGACCAAGGACCTTATGAAGCCCAGGATTCGACGCTAGAAGCACTGATGGCTTGGATTTCTGCTAATGATTTAAAAGCCAGTGGCGGAATTTATTATCATTATTTAAATGATGACCAGCGAGACCCCGCAACTTATTTGACAGAAATATATATTCCTGTAGAAAAATAAACTTTACAATAAAAGAATAGCATCAATCAAGGTTACCGTAAAGCTAGGTAGCCTTTTTATTTTATTCATCAATCAGAAAAATATTTATTTTAGTTGAAAAATCGTCATTTTCGGTAAAATCATCATTTTTTGTAATCGATTGCAAGATTTGGTGATAATCTACTTTTTTTTGGATTGCTAATTTTGTCGATTTGTTAGAAAATATAAGTGCTTACAGGAGATTCACGGCCGGAGCTGACTGTTTGAAGATTAATCAATTCTTTTTGGGGGTTAAGTAAATGTCTATGCTGAAAATGAAAAAAATTGCACTTTTTAGTTCATTATTGATGGTCCCTTTATTGGCAACTGGATGTGGCAGTGATTCAAAAGAAGAAACTTCTAATGAAGCTGGCGGAAAAACTGAAATTAAAATCACTTGGCGAGATACTGGTGAGCATGACAAATTGAAAAAATTCTTAAGCGAAGATTTTGTCCCAGCGTTTGAAAAAGAAAATGATGATATAAAAATTGTTTTATCACCAATTACAGCTAGTGAAGGGGATTATTTCTCTAAAGTAGCTTTATCCATGCAATCTGAAAGTACGGCGCCTGATTTAGTAGCAGAAGATTCCTTTATGTTAAATTCTGATGCCAATGCGGGATATTTAACACCGTTAGATGATTATGTGAAGGATTGGGAAGATTGGGGTTATTATACCGAAAACTTAAAAGCGGGTTCCATCGCTCAAGATGGTAAGCTTTATGCGATTCCTGGCACTTCTGATTCTCGGGGGTTATGGTATAACAAGGTCGTTTTTGAAAAAGCGGGCTTACCTGAAGATTGGTCGCCAAAAAATTGGGCTGAAATTGTCGAAGCGGCTGAAAAAATTAAAGAAACCCAGCCAGATGTTGTACCAATTGGTATCGGTGTCGCTAAAGCCAATGGAGAATCAGTGTCTATGCAAACTTTTGAAATGCTTCTTTATGGTACTAAAGATACCTTATTTGATGCAGACACGCGTAAATGGAACGTCAACACTGACGGTATTATTGATTCATTGAAATTGATTGATGAAATCTATAATGAAAAGAAATTGGGTCCATCTTTATCAGTAGCCATTAATAGTAACTATGGCTCTGTGATGATGCAAGATAAATTCCCTAACAATCAAGCGGGGATTATTTTAGATGGCTTCTGGAATACCGGCAACTGGACTGAAACCGGTGCTGCGCCAGTAGATAATATGACTGAACAATTTGGTTTTGCGGCAATGCCAACACAAAATGGTGATGCCCCTGGTTCAACAACGATGTCAGGCGGTTGGACTTGGTCAATTCCCGCAAAAGCTAAAAATAAAGATGCTTCTTGGCGAGTACTACAAGCTTTAGGTGGTAAAGAAGAACAAGCAGCACGGGCAATTGCAGAAGGTAATTTGACTGTTCGTGATGATTCTGCTGAGCTGCCTGAATATACTGAACAACCATTTATTAAAGAAGCAACTGAGTTTTTACAAAATGCTCATTTCCGTCCTGCTGATGACAAATATCCAAATGTTTCAGTGGAAATTCAAAACATGGTAGAAGCGGTGGCAACAGGTAGTAAAACACCAGAAGAAGCTGCTAAAGACTATGCGACAAATGTGATTCGAATTGTTGGCGAAGAAAATGTCAATCAATAAAATAGCTAAATAAAAGAGGTTAGGACATTAGTTTTTGTTAGCCGTTAATGTAAACATAGAGAGTTAGCTAGTCTTCTCTCTATGTTGGCTAACGGTTTTCGATTAATGTCCTAAACTTTTAAGTTATTAAGACTGTAGTTAAAGATTTATATGCTTAAAGTAAAACGAAATTGAAATTACTTTATAAACAAGAAGGTGGAATTAATGGAAAAAGGATTAAACATTTATCCTAAAGAAAACCAAGGTAAAAAAAGACTTTCAGATAATATAAAATCTATTTTCTTTCTTTTACCAAGCTGGGTACTTTTATTGATTTTTTTCATTGGACCAATGGTTTTGACGTTTATTTTTTCATTTACTAACTTAGCGTTAACGGGTGCCGAAGCAAGTCAATTAAGGTTTATTGGCTTTGAAAATTTCACAAGAATGTTCCAAGACCCTGAATTTAGAACCAGTGTATGGAATACCCTTGTGTTTGTCTTTTTTTCAGCTGTATTAGGTCAGTGCTTTTTAGGCTTTTTAATTGCCTTTTTAATGCGGGAAAAAAATAAAACTTTTCGTCGGGTAATTGGCTTGATTATTATCGCAGCGTGGGTGACGCCGGAAGTGGTAGTTTCCTTTTGCTGGGTGGCCTTTTTAGGAGATACAGGGACGGCTAACTGGTTGGTAGGTTTATTTAATATTGAACCGGTAGCGTGGCTGTTTACTTTCCCGATGGTCAGTGTGATTGTTGCCAATATTTGGCGGGGAACGGCTTTTTCTATGATGGTCTTTCAATCAGCGTTGGATGATATTCCGAAAGAAGTGGAAGAAGCGGCGATTATGGACGGCGCTTCTCGTTGGAAAATTGTTTCAAAAATTACGATTCCCATGGTTAAAGGGACGATTGCTACCAATTTGATGTTGGTAACTTTACAAACTTTAGGAGTTTTCACGCTGATTTATACGATGACCGGTGGGGGGCCAGGCGTGAGTACCGCTACTTTACCAGTCTTTATGTATAAACAAGCTTTTGTCAGCTATCAATTAGGTTATGGAACGGCGATTTCGTTAGTCCTATTAGTAATTGGTGCGATTGCTAGTTTGATTTACATGAAAACTTTAAAAGTGAAAGTGTAGGTGATTAATCATGGTAAAACGGAGTTATCAAATTGAAACAGCTATTCACTATATTATTTTAACATTACTAGGGATTTTATTTTTACTGCCTTTATTATGGATGATTTTTGCTTCAGTAGACCCTGGGGCCATTCAAGCATTAAAAATGCCTGAAGGAATCACCTTTGATAATTTCATCTCGATTTTAACCGATAAAACGTTAATTCGTTCTTTTTTAATCGGTTTAGGAATCTCTGGTAGTCAGTCGGTTTTTTTAGTTATTTTATGTATGCTGGCAGCGTATCCTTTATCTCGCTATAAATTACGCTATAAAAAATCATTTATGATGACGATTTTATTTATGACGTCACTACCGATGACGGCTGTGATTGTGCCAGTTTATCAAATGTTCTTATATTTAAAATTTCAAGATTCTTTAGTGGCATTAACTTTCTTCTTAACGGCTTCTTCTTTGCCTTATGGTATTTGGATGATGAAAAACTTTATGGATTCGGTACCGTTGGATTTAGAAGAATCTGCTTGGGTAGATGGTGCTTCAACTTGGCAAGGGATTCGTAAAATCATCGCACCACTGATGTTGCCAGGGATTTTTACCGTTGGGATTTTTACTTTTTCTGGTAGCTGGGGGAATTTCTTTGTACCTTATATTTTAATTCAATCTCCAGAAAAAATGCCAGCATCCGTGTCAATTTTTCAGTTTTTCGGTAATTTTGGCATGGTAAATTATGGTAAATTAGCAGCATTTTCAGTTTTGTATTCTTTACCAGTCGTTATTTTATATGCGATTTCGCAAAACTTTATGTCTAAAGGATTTAGTATGGGAGGTGCGACTAAAGGATGATGAATTTTACATTTGCAGAGGAAAAAATTCGGGCGAGAATTGATGCTTTAGCTGAATTACGTTATAAAAATAGAATTTCTCTTAATGATTGGTTTGTTAAAGAGGATACTTCAAAGGCAGAAAAATATCCACCAGCTGATTTTGAAGATTGGCAGACTTTTACTTTGGGAGAACGCTGGTCAGGGCGGGATTATTATTTATGGATCCAACGACAAATTGAAATTCCTGACAAACGTAATTTAGTGTTGCTTTTTGATTTTGGTAAAACGGGCGGCGGATATAACTCTGGCTTTGAGTCATTATTTTTTGTTGACGGCGAGCCTTATCAAGGGGTGGATTCTAACCATCAAGAAGTTTTTGTAGGAGCAGAACTCCTTGGTAAAACCATCACGGTATCTTTACGATTATGGTCTGGGTTAGAAGGCGGTGGTCCAGAACAAATTCAAAGCCATCAATTTTTACGAGGTGAATTAGTAGAGTTAGAGCCAATTTGCGATGAATTTTATTACTTATCTGATATGGTTTTAAAAACGATTCAAGAATTAGATGAAAATGATCCTTTAAAATATCAATTGTTAGATGTTTTAAATCGAGGGTATTTATTAATTGATTGGTCAGAGCCCGCTAGTGATAATTTTTATCAAACAATTGCGGAAGCTCATGAATATTTAAATGAAGCCATTCATGAGTTGGATCAAGAAAAAAACATCAAGATTACCGCTTTAGGGCATACTCATATTGATGTGGCCTGGCTGTGGCGCTTAAAACATACGCAAGAAAAAGCGGCCCGCAGTTTTTCAACGGTGCTTAAATTAATGGAACGTTATCCCGAATATATCTTTTTACAAACACAACCACAATTATATAAATATATTAAAAAAGATTATCCAGAAATTTATCAAAAAATTAAAGAGCGGGTCAAAGAAGGTCGTTGGGAAGTTGACGGCGCGATGTGGTTGGAGGCAGACTGTAATATTCCTAGTGGGGAATCATTAACTCGCCAAATTCTTCATGGTAGCAAATTTATTAAAGAAGAATTTAATCAAGACATGAATTATTTATGGTTGCCTGATGTTTTTGGTTACTCTTGGGCTTTGCCGCAGATTTTGAAGAAAAGTGGCATTAATACTTTTATGACCACTAAAATTAGTTGGAATCAGTTTAATCGCATGCCCCACGATACTTTTATTTGGAAAGGCATGGATGGCAGCGAGATTTTAACTCACTTTGTAACCACACCAGAGCCAAAACCGTTAGCTAGTTGGGCATCTGAATGGTTTTACACTTACAATGGTCAGTTGGAACCCGAAACAGTGTTGGGGGCTTATCGTGGTTATCGCGATAAAGATATTAATAATCATCTGCTAATTTCCTATGGTTATGGCGATGGCGGTGGCGGTGTAACCCGCGATATGCTTGAAAAACGCCGCCAAATGGATAAAATCCCTGGCTTGCCGAAAGTAGAAACGGGTCAGGCGAAAGCTTATTTTGAAGAATTGCAGCAAACTTTTGCGGAAACCGACCATTACGTTCATGAGTGGGATGGCGAATTATATCTTGAATATCATCGCGGAACTTATACGTCTCAAGCTTTCGTGAAAAAAATGAATCGTCAAATAGAATTAATGTTAAGAGAATTAGAGATGTTGTATACTTTTGCTGAAATGCAAGAAGCTACTTATCCAAAAGAAACTTTATTTGATTTGTGGGAAACTTTATTGCGGAATCAATTTCATGATATTATTCCTGGTTCTTCAATTAAAGAAGTTTATCAAGATCATAAAGCAGAATTTGCTGAAGTGACCGCAACTAGCGAAAAATTATTAGCAGCTTTAAATGAAAAAACCGAAAAATTATTAGTAGTGAATACTGCTAGTTGGCAACGGGGTTCACTGATTAAAATATCTGTAGAGGGTGCTAGCCTTTATCAAGACGAAAAGAGTCGTCAGTATCCAACAATTAAAGTGGGAGATGAACGAATTTTATTTGTCCCTGAAGTTGCTGCTTTAAGCGATCTTTTATTAACGCCAGTTCAGCAGGAAGTAGCGCCTGTCGAAACAGCAACGATCGCAGTGGTGAAAGAAAATCAGTTAGAAACCGATTTTTATCGTTTACAGTGGAATCAAGCGGGACAGTTAATTTCTTTATTTGATAAAGAAAATCAACGCGAAGTTTTAAAAGGTAAAGGCAATGTTCTGCAAGTCTTTGAAGATAAACCAAAAGATTATGATGCCTGGGATATTGATATTTTCTATCAAGAAAAAATGACTGAAGTTCCTTTTGAAGCCGTGACGGTTAAAGAAAATAATCCTTTCTTTGTGGAATTAGCTTTAACCGCAACCATCGGAAATTCTAAATTAGCGCAAAATATTAAATTATATCGCCACACCCGCCGAATTGATTTTGAAACAGCTGTGGATTGGCAAGAAAGACAACGCTTGTTGAAAGTGGCTTTTGATGTGGATATTCGGGCAACAGCTGCGACTTATGATATTCAATACGGCAATGTGAAGCGGCCCACTCATTGGAATACTAGCTGGGATATGGCGAAATTTGAAACGGTAGGTCATCAGTGGGCGGATTTATCGGAAAATAATTATGGCGTTAGTTTATTAAATAATTGTAAATACGGCTACGATATTAAAGGCTCGGTGATGCGTTTATCACTATTAAAAGGTGGCATCTATCCAGATCCGACCGCCGATATTGGTCATCACGAATTTACTTATAGTTTATTGCCACACACGGGCGATTTTATTGCTGGCAAAACAGTGATGGAAGCGTGGGAAATTAATGCACCGCTAACTGTTTTACAGCGACAACAAAAATTAATGCCTGCAATCAAACTTGCAACAGAAACGCCAATCGCTTTAGATGCTTTGAAAAAATCTGAAGATGGCGATGGCTGGATTATGCGTATCCACGAATTTGCTGGTGGCCGTAGCAACTGGCAAATGACAGCGCCAACTGTAAATGCTTGGCAAGAAACTAATTTAATGGAAGTAAATCAAGCGGAAAAACAGACGGGTGAAATTGCTTGTCAATTGGAACCTTATGAAGTGAAAACCATTCGCTTACATTAAAGCAAATAGATTAAGCTAGTGGATAAAATAGCCTATCGACTATTTTATCCACTAATCTTAGTGTGTTTTTTTCTTTAATGTAAGCGGATACTGTGGCATAATGAGAACGGAGGGATGATAATGAAAAGTGGCGTATATAAAAAAATCTTTTATTCATTTTCAATCATCATTGTGCTTTATACTTTTATTATTCTCTTTGTCTTTGTAACCAAAGAAATCAGTCGCCAGCAATATGAATCTAAAATGGAAGTGGAATTTTATTTAGAGAGAGAAAGCAGTCGCATTGATTCGCAAATCGAAACGGCGATTGATTCCACTCAGATGTTAGCGGACAATAAAATCGTGCAAGAGCTAGCTAGTGTTAAAGAAACTGATTATCGTCTTTATTCGGAAATCTTTGATCAAGTCAAAGAAAATTTATTTTCTGGCTATCAGTTAGGTTATAATTTAGGGATTACTCAAGGGGCGGAAAAAACGGTGGTGGGCCCTAATGGCTATTTTGACTTTAACGATTATTTGCAGTTTATCGGTTTACCGATAGATAATGCCGAAATTGCTGATTTTTTCCGGCAAGAAGATCGTAATCGTATTCAAATGTTTAGCACCAATCAGAATCTTTATTTGTTGCGAAAAATTTATCAACCTGGGCAGCCAGCTTCCTTGTATTTCATTGTCAATTGGCATAAAAAGAATTTAGTAGATCAAGATGTTAATTATCGAGAGGGGCAGCTTTATTTCTTAGATGCTGAAGCCAGTGAGCTGGATTTAAAAAAAGAAGCTAATCAGCTTTTACCTTTCATTCCTTTCAATCCAGCAGTTAAAAATCGCATCGGTAATCAGCAAGTAGGCAGAGAAGTTGCTTTTTGGAAGCAATCTTCAGTGATGCCCAGTTTATCTTATATTTTTATTTTACCTAAAAGTGCTCTTAGTAAGCTGCCAACGGATACGATTTGGTTGACGGTTGCTGTTTTAGCAGGGTTATTAATCATGGGTTCCTTATTAAGCATTTATTTTAGTCGCAGCAGTTATCGCCCTTATAAAAAAATTATTACCGAAATTCAAAATGATTCCAGTGACGCCTTTGATGTGGAGGCAGTCTTAGCTAAAATTGAAGGTTGGAAAACCGCCAATCATGATTTAAGTAAATTTAGAGAAGAAAATATTGAAGAAATTCGTGAAGTTTTCTTTAAAAATATTTTAATCGGGAAATATACTCGTGAAGATTTAACCCGCATTATCCAGATTTTAGGGATGCAGACTTTGCAAGCGGGCGGTCTGATTGTGATTTTAAGCATTGCAGGTCGCACGACGGCGGAAGCAGATTTAAGTGAACGGGAGTTAATGAAAGCCCGCCAAAAAATTATTGAGTATGCTACGGATAAAAAGGGTATTCAGCTGTTTATTCAACCAATTAATTACGAGAAATTTGCTTTGATTTATTCAACAAAAAATCAGGATGCTATTTTAGAAAAAATTGCTGCTTTGCGAAATGTCTTATCTAATGAGTTGTTTATCTCTTCTAATTTTGTAATGTCTGTACCTTTTGAATCATTAGAGCAGTTTTCAATTACCTTTAGAGATGTGATTAGTTTGAACGCTGCCACAACCTTTAAAACTGAAGAAATTATTGTCAATCGTACCTTAACAAAAGGCACCAATTACGTCTATTCAGTTGAAGCGGAGCAACGCTTGGTACATCTAGTTAAATCTAAGCAAATCAGCGAAGCTTCACAATTGATTGAAAGTATTTTACGGACGAATTTTATCGAAAAAAGCTTAGCTACACATTCCGTAGAAGATTTAAAGCAAGCGTTAATTAATACGCTAAAACGGATTACCCAAATTATCGGGACGGATTATGGTGTTTTTTATAATAATAACCGTGATTTATTTGATCGCTTGATTCGTACTGATTATCGGGATTTATATCGGGTTTTTATGTCAATTTTCCAAGAAGTTTTTTCAATTGCTGAAGATAGTGGTGAAGAAACTTATGCGATGATGGATCGTGTGTTAAAACATATTGACCGCCATTATCGGGAGGATTTGTCTCTATCAGATTTGGCTGATCAATTCCATTTAACCGAATCTTACGTAAGCAAGCTAATTAAAGAGGCTACTGGCATTCCATTTAAAAATTATTTGAACCAGTTAAAAGTCAATAAAGCTAAAGAATTATTGGCAGCTGGCGATTTACAAGTCAATCAAGTTGCCGAAGAAGTCGGTTGTAAAAATGTAAATACCTTTATTCGTATGTTCAAACAATATGAAGGAGTTACCCCTGGCAAATATCAAGGTTTTCAACAACAAGATTAAATGAAAAGAACAGCTTTTACGGTTAAGTAAAAGCTGTTCTTTTGTGTGGCTTAATAGCCGATTCTCATCTCATCAATGTAATGGCTATCAAGAAACCATAACTGATGATAATCGTGAGAGAGAGCCGTAAAGGGAACGGGGACCAAACCTTGCTGCGTAATTCTATCCTCTAAATAAATCTTCAAAATCCAGGGATCCTCTAAGCGATCAACCTTTAAATTTAAAATTTCGGAAATCATATTTGGCGTAGTGTATAAATCAGCTGCAATTTCGTCTAAAGATAGATCAGCTAACTTAAAATTTTGGCGAAACTGTTTGCGAGTATCGACCATTTGACGAGGGCTTAATGACATTTCATCAACTTCTTTCTATAATGTGTAAAATAAACAGTTGTATTTTTAACTATTTAAGCATACTAATTTTTAAAACAGTTGTCAAATGAAAAGTTGTGATTTAAACTATATATAATAAAACTTATTGAAAATGAGGTTGAACAATGATTTATCGCAGTGATGATTTAGCAGAAAAAATATATGAAATCAGTATCTTGCAGCAAAATTTTATCAATAATCAACTGAAAAAAATGAACCTAAACAATATGCAAGCCCGTAGTTTAAACTATATTTACTTAAATCCTGGCACAATTCAGCGGGATTTAGCCAATTATCTAGGAAAACAACAAGCAACGGTAACTAATATTTTAAAAAGCTTAGAAGAAAAAAATTTAATTTATCGAGAAATTCCACAAGATAATGCCCGTCAAAAAAATATTCGTTTAACTGCTGAAGGGGGAGAAGTTATTCAAGATGTCAAAAAAATCTTTGAATTGTTAGTTGAAAAAGTCAACCAACCCTTTACGGAAGCCGAACAAAAAAAATTGCAAGCAGATTTAATTAAAGTAGAAGAATGTTTAAAAGAAAATCGTTAAGTTTAAAAAGACAAATTGAGGTTTGTCTTTTTTTGATAGTTAGTTCTTAGCGAGAAATCATTGAATCAGATGATAAGCCGTTCATCTGAACGAAATTTCATGTTATTTTATCTTGACAAAAAGTCAGTGAATTGATAAATTGGTTATAAATCGTAATTGTTACGATTTCGAGAAGGAACAGAACAATGTGTTCCGCTTTTCTCGATGTCTAGCTACACGCATTTGCACCGCTCGATAAAATGATAAAAAAATTCGCGGTAAGGAACACCGCTATAATTTGTTTATGCATTTTACTCGGGAGCAAAACAATGCGTTATGCTTTTCTCAATGCTCAATTGAAGTTATTATTTTGGTTCACGTAAAGCGGCTATCTAGCAAGTTGTTGTTTTATAGATAAGAGCGAATTTGTAAAAATATTTAGTGATTGCAACAACAGGAAGGAATTATTTTGAAAATGAAAAGAAAATTGAAAATAGCAGCATTGGCTTTAACCACTATCGGCTTTTTAAGTGCTTGTGGCAATAATCAAACAACCGAGGCTAAAAAAGATACGGATGAATTAAGTGTTGTCACGACTTTTTATCCCGTTTATGAATTTACAAAAAATATCGTGGGGGATGAAGGAGAAGTGAAGCTGCTAATTCCAGCCGGCACAGAAGCCCATGACTACGAGCCTTCAGCCAAAGATGTCGCTGGCATTAGTGAAGCGGATGTTTTTGTTTACCACAATGAAAATTTAGAAACTTGGGTACCGCAAATTTTAACGACCTTTGGCGAGGATGCCCCTAATATTTTAAAAGGTACACAAGATGTGATTTTACTTCCTGGCGATGAGGAGCATGAAGAAGAAGCTGAAAATGAAGATCATCAGCATGCTCTAGATCCCCATACTTGGTTGGCACCTAGCTTAGCGATTGAAGAAGTCACTAGCATTAGCCAACAGTTAATGGCCTTATATCCTGAGAAAAAAGCTGTTTTTGAAGCAAATACTGAAAAATATTTAGCTGAATTAACTGCGTTGGATGCGAAATACCAAAGTGCTTTTGCTAATCCAGAACAAACGAATTTTGTAACCCAACACGCAGCTTTTGGATACTTGGCGGCAGAATATGGCTTGAAACAAATTCCGATTGCCGGTTTAAGCGCTGATCAAGAACCTTCACCAGCCCGCATAGCAGAATTAAAAGATTATGTGGAAGCAAATCAAATCCACTACATCTATTTTGAAGAAAATGCCAACGATAAAATTGCTAAAACCTTGGCTTCAGAAGTTAAAGTCGAATTAGTTGAATTGAGTACCTTAGAAAGTTTAAGCAAAAAAGAAATCGACACTGGGGTAAACTACATTTCTGTTATGGAAGAAAATTTGCTAGCTTTACAGAAAACGACGAATACAACTGGCAAAGAAATCCAACCAGAAGATGAAGATAGCGAAAAAACAGTCGCTAATGGATATTTTGAAGATCAAAAGGTTAAAGACCGGGCTTTAGCGGATTACGCAGGTCAGTGGCAATCGGTGTATCCTTTGTTAAAAGCTGGTGATTTAGATCAAGTATTTGCTTATAAAGCAAAAATCAATCAAGATATGACTGCTGAAGAATACAAAGCTTATTATGATCAAGGTTATCAAACTGAGGTGGATGAGTTAGTCATCACTGACAAGACGATTGATTTTGTAATTGCTGGCGAACATCACAAATATACTTATGATTACCAAGGTTATGAAATTTTAACTTATGAAAAAGGCAATCGCGGTGTTCGTTTCACTTTTAAAGCACAAGAAGAAGCAGCTAGCGATTTTAAATATGTGCAATTTAGCGATCACAATATTGCACCAGTTAAAGCTGAACATTTCCATATTTTTGTCGGTGGGGAAAGTCAAGCAGCTTTATATGAAGAAATGCATAATTGGCCGACTTATTTTCCAAGTGATTTAAGCGGGCAAGAAGTAGCGCAGGAAATGATGAGTCATTAAAATTAAAAGCAAGTAGCTGAGATTTAACTTCAGCTGCTTGCTTTTTTAGCTATTTTTATAAACAAAGTGCTTCGTAAAAAGGATTAATATCTAAACTTTTCTTCTCTAAATTACGGCCTAATTCCATCATTTTAGCTTTACCACCATTGTGATAGCGATTCATGATTTTCTTAGCTGTTTGTGAAGCTGCAAAATAGGAAACTAAAAATTGCGATTGCATAGTTTGAATCAATCGATTAAAGAGGGCGGCTTCAGAAATACCATAAGTATCTGAAATAATCGGAATTGGTGTTCCAGCTTTCAATTCTTTAATCATAACAGGTTCAGGTAACAAAATGGCAGAAGCACCGATATTAGCTTGAAATTCTACCAAATAATCTGTACTAGTCGATTCTAAAACATCTTTAGTGTCCGCGAAAGTATGATTTTCAGCATCAAGATGATAGAGTAAATGAACTAGCTCGTGAGAAATGGTAAAATTAATTCTCTTTTGGGACATCCGTGTATTGTAAACAACGGATGTTTCAATTTCATCGCTAAAGATAAAACCAGAATAGCGCCAGCGAGCGGTTCCAGAGAAATCAAAGCCTCTAATTTTAGCTTCTTGGCTACTAATAATATAGTCCCAAACTATTTGATGATCATAATTACAGACATTAAGATCTAGTCCTATCATTATCGCAGAGACATACTCATTAATGATATTCGAAAAAGTTAAAAATTCTTCAGCTTCTTGCAACATACACTACTCCCAAAACTGTTCTTTTTCTCTTTTGATTTCTGTTAGCCGCCAGTTGAAAAAGCGTTCCATTTCTTGTTCCAGTTCAACAACTTCAGCTTCAGTTAAGCCGTTGGTGTCAGCTCGCATAATCAACTGCTTGGCTTTGGTTTGGGTATTAGTATCTTTTACAGAAACATCTCGGCCGTACAAATAATCTAAAGAAACATCAAAGAAGTTAGCGATTTTTTCTAATTTATCAACAGAAGGAGAGCTTTTTCCCCATTTTGTTATAGAACCGCTAGAGAGTCCTGTTCTTCTTTCTAATTCAGCTAAACTAATATTTCTTTCATGGGCTAAATCTTTAATGCGCGTTAGCACAGACATGTTAAACACCTCGGAAAAAATTCTTTATTTTTTGTGTTGACACAGAAAATTTTCAGTGATATATTAAATATGCAAAAGATAATATAAGGGATGAAGAACTTCTCGTGTCTGGTGATGAAGCATATTGTAAAAGCAGATGCTTATTTTCTTATACCTATATTATGGAATATTTTCCGAGAAATGTCAATAAAAAAGCGATTAGATAAGAAGATATTCTTATTAATGCTTCTTTTATTTACAAAAAAGACATCTCAAAAATAAGAAAGTAGGTAAGATAATGGAAATTATTGAAATTTTTTGGTGGAATGTAGATTGGCATCGTAAAAATAAGGAACTAACTTGGCAAGAGTTAGCAGAAGAAAATTATACCGCTGATATTTCTTTAAGCGAGGTAGCAGCAATTGCAAAAATTTTAGAAATTGACGATTATGCAATTTTATTTGAAGAGGAGTATTAAGCAACTGGTAGCAGCTAGGAGGAGAGAGTAGAAATGGGAATTAAAATTAGTAATAAAGCACGGCAACATGTAAGAGAGATTTTAAGCAAATATAATGAAATCAATGCAGAAATTCAAGAAATTCGTCAAAGTATCCTCTACCCTCATCGTACAACAGATGAAAATATTGGTGGAGGAAAAAGTTCTTTTCTTCATTTTGAAACAGAGGAAAAGGCGATTAAACTAGCTACTAATCGTCAAATTAAATTTCGCTCAGAAGTTATTTATGTGATTGATACGATATTGGATAAATGCTCTGAAGAAGCCCAACAAATTATTAAAGCTAAATATTTCTGCAAAGAATCACCTTCTTGGGTTAAAATCGCTGGTCAAGTAGCTGGCTATTCAGAAGAAAGTTGTCGCAAAATTGAGCGTAAGATAGTTGACTTAATCGCAGAAGAATTAGGTTGGTGAAAATTGAACGACAAAAAGCAGTTAAAGAAGCCCGCTAGTAAACTAGCCCTTTCTTTAACTGCTTTTTTCAATCAATAAATCTGAAAATCCCAAATCGGTGTAAAATCTTTACCGTTTTGCCTCTTACTTCCATAGTAAACTGATATTGTCAGAAAGTAGCTGATAACTATTGAACCGGTAATTTACTTGTTAAAAGTTTTACCAAAAACGCTAAAAATCTTTACCGTTTCAACGAGTTTATCCATAGTAAAATGCTACTATCGAAAGAATTTAAATCAAACAATTGATTTGCCTTTTTACTCCTTGCAGGCGTTAAAGAACAAGAAGCTTCGTTGGCCAACGAAAAAAGTATGAACTATAAACAACAGTTTCAGAAAGTGTGTGTGATAAAAAAATGAAAAGAATTCAATTTTTAGGCATTCACGCATCAGTTAAAGGGCGTAGTACTGGCTGCTCAAGTTGTGGTGGACAAGGGAAACGCTTCTATCAAAATGGGAAGTTTATCAGAGAAAAACGAATTACTTTGCCTAGTGGACAATCAATCAATTTTGTTTTAGGGCAAACCCATGAAGTATCTGATGCTGACGCTGACTTTTTGTTAAATTTAACATTTCCTTCTAAGAATGACGAACAAAAACAAGCGTTTAAAATTGTCTGATTTTTAATTGGTACTAAAAAGAAGGGCTGCTAAGATTAGTGATTGATAATTAGCAAAAGCAAAACCTAAATGGGAATAAAAATAAACGATAAGCGTTGTGACGCTATTATTAAATTAAAACTACTTTGCGGCCGTTAAATAATAAAAACGAGCATACAGCTCACGCATTTAACTTATAAATGAAGGAATTCATGAATAGAGATGATGGAGGATGAAAAAAATGGTAAAAAAACAAGAAACGAAAAAAGTAGCCAACGCTACAAATACCTATGATGTTGAAAAATGGCGTCAGCGGAAATTATCAGTATTAGCACAAAAAAACGGACAAAAATATAATCGTGCCGCAAACTTAGTTGCTAATTTAAATATGTCAAAAAAGGAGGAAACTAAATAATGGCTTATAACGGATGTAAAACAGATGTTTTTCTTTCAAAAATTGGTTTAGATACATTAGATGAATCTCGGGAGGTTTATTTTTCAGTCAAGCATGATGTTGATGCCTGCGTGAAATTATCAACACGTCGCTATTTAAGTGTTGTTGGCCAAAACGCAAGTTTTAATGCACAACGCCGACCTGATGATGCTTTTAACTGTAATCCAGATGGTTGTAAAAATTCAGGAACTTTATTCGTCACTTCAACGGCGAAAACTCCAGCAGGGGCTAAATTTGCGATTCAAGCAGATGCTACTAATTTCGCTGCTGGTTTGTTAACACATTATGTTGAATTGCCAGCAGGTGAATATGATATTCAAGCAGTAATTTCAGATATTACTGAAGAAAATCAAGCCAATGCTGATGTTTACACACAAAAAGTCAAAGGCCCTGGTGTTTTCCCAGTCCTTGTTAAATTATATGAAGCACCAACTACCGTTCGAGGAACAGGTTGGACGGAAACTGAAGAAGGTATTTTATTAGAGATTACAGCAACACCAGTAACAACTAATCATATTGCACCAATTGGTTTATCTTCAATTGCAATTTTTGATAGTATTGAAGATTTAGAAGGGGCGCAAACAGTCGCGATTTCATGTGTGACTGAAATCACGGGTGATATCACTGTGGAAGCTACTGATGCAACATGTTTAGGCGCTAGCTATGCACCAAATAGCGTGGCTGTTGAAAAAACAATCACAGCTACACAAGCAACACCAAACTGGCATTTATTAAATCCGATTATCGGTAAAGGTGAATACAAACAAGGCTTTGTGGTTGCCAAAGAACAAAAAATTGTTAAATCAATTACTATTGATGGCGATGAGTATGGTTATGTTATGGCTCAAGATTTAAGCCCAGATGAATGTGAATTCTTCTATGCAACTATTGCAGATAGTTGTAACGTTACAGATGCGATGTTGAATTTAGTTAATACACCATATGCTTTAGATATTAATGAACGTCAATTTATCGTTTTAGACGGTACAACAACAACTGCTGCTGATAAAGGTCGTTTCTTATTCCACCGTGATTTAATCGGTAAAGAAGTAATCTTCACTTATCCAAAAGCTGCAGAAGTGGAAGAATTTGTCGCTCACTCTAATAATTTAGATGGCGTCAGCGTACGGGTTATCGTACCATTTGACCAAACAGACGGTACGAAGATTAATCATATTTACGATAACGTATTAGTGACTTCATTCCCAGGCTCAATCGGTACAGAACAACCAACCTTTAACTTTACTTTATCATTCCAACGTGATAAACGTAATGGTCATTTCTATCGTGTCCAACGAGTAACCGAATAATATTTTAGAGAATAGAGCGCAGCTCTATTCTCTTTTTTAATTGTATAAAGAGATATTGATTTTAAAATTTTGAAAAAAAGTCATTGCAACTTTTCAATATGCAAAGAGTTGTAAGAGATGACTTAAATATAGAAGGAATAAAAAAATACCTTAAAAAGAGGAAAAGGGGAAAATAACGATGAGTAAAGATTTAGAATTATTTGAAGAACTGCGTAATAAAGAAGATGAAGGCTTTAAAGCTTTTAAAGAAGTCGCTGAAGCCAGCGAAAAAGCCCAAGAGATAGCGACACCTGTAGCGGTAGTCGCCGATGATAAAGTAGCGGTACTAGGAGATGTCTCTAAAACTGAAAAAGTAACTGATGATTATCAAATCACTTTTATGATTCCTGAAGACCAAGTGAAAAAATTCTCTTTTGAACCAACTGAGGCTAAAAAAGAAGAAAACACCGTTTATGGTAAATACTTTAAGCTAACAGTTGATTTCAAAGGAAAAACCTTAACGCCACGAATTCAAACAAGAATGCAAAGTACGGCGATGCGTTTGAAACCATTAATTAATGAGCTATTGCCAGATGGTAAAATTAAACCATTTAGTGAAGAACAGTTATTGCATAGCTATATGTATAATTTTCAAGAGTTTGATCAAATTCTTTATACCTTTGTGGCAGATTTCTTGAATATTCCTGAAGAATTCATTGAAGCGATGTATCCAGATACTGTGTTTGTTGCCTTTATGCAGATTTTAGTAAATCATGGGGATTTATTTAAGGCAGCCGATGCAAATTTCGAGCAGCGTACCGGGCAAGTCTCTTAAACGGTACGAAACCTAAGCAGAAATTAGATTATTTCGCTAACTTAGATTTATATCATTATATGGCATATAAAGTAGCGAAAATTTTAGGTATGTCTCCAGAAATTATTCTTGATAATTGGTCAGTTCCGTTGCTTATTGTTACTTTTGGTAACTATATTAATGATGAGACCCTTAAAGAATATCACACCTGGAAGAATATGGATGCAACTACTCGCAGTAAAACTCCTCGACCAGAAAAATACGGTGTTAGATTCCTTGATGATTCTCATTTGGAAGGAGTTGAAATAAATGGCGAATAAGGAAATCATAGATCAAAGAAATCTTAGGAAACTCAGTCGTGAAATTAAAGAAATTCAAAAAATTATGAATCAATTGACTAAAAAGCGAAAAGTCATTAAAGTTCAGATGAAAGAATTAAGCAAAGCGAAAAAAGAGATTAAAACTATCTACAATCAAGTCCAAGAGCTTAAACAAGAACGAATAAGACTTAACTTTAGTAGTAAAGATTTAGCCAAAGTTCATAAACAGCTCCAAACAATTGATCGTCAGCTTGATCAATTGCAAGCAAAAAGCATCAGTTTACAAGTAGATTTAAGCAATCTAACTAATGCCCGCAACAATCTTAAAAGCTTAGAATTTGATATAGCAAACTTAAATAACCAAAAAGTAAGCTTACAAATTGAAGCCCTTGAAATCGAAGCCGCAATAACTAAAATCGACACCTTACGAACGAAATTAATTTCTTTAGGCAAAGAAAAAATCACTATTGAAGTTGTGGAAGCCTTTGAACAGAGTTCAAGTGGTGGAGGAAGTGTTAGCGGTGGAAAATCTTCAAATAAAGGAAATAGTACCTCAGCTGAACAAGTTTTAGGCGGAATAACTAAAGCTTTGCCTAATATTTTTAATGCAGGAGTATCCGGAGTATCTGGCGTAACTAGTTCTTTTGGAAGTGCAATGAAAACTGGTGATAATATAGGCAAGGCAAGCTTAGGTGATAAAGAGGCTTTATCTTCAATAGGAAGCAGTTTATCAAAAACAGGAGATAAACTGTTTGATATATTTAAAAAAGGCGCTACGGTTGCAATCAATGCTGGCTTAAGTGGCATGTTTAGCTCTGTTGATATAGCAGGTGAATTTGACGCGATTATGGGAGAAATTGAAAAAACTTCTGGAGCATCAACGAATCAGTTAGAAAAGTTGGCTGATAAAACGATGGATTTAAGTATGAATACAGTTTTCAGTGCTAATGACATTAGCGAAGCTGCTTTAAAGTTAGTTGATTCAGGTGCGGATATTGATGATATTGTAAATGACAGTTTAGAGAAAACCGTCACCCTAGCCATGCTTTCAGGGGTTAGTATGGAAGAAGCCGCTAATGCAATTACCAATGGTTCAGATGAATTAGCTAACTATATTGACATTGTAAATGATAGTGGCGCAGCTGCTAAAGCTACAGAAGAATATATGAGTACTTGGCAAGGAAGCATTGAAAATACAGCTAGTTCTGTTGAAACGTTAGGAAATGCGATTGGGCAAAAATTACAACCATTAATGCAGCCATTTATAGATGTAATTGGTGAAATTGCTAATAAAATGACAGAGTGGATTGGCAATAAAGAAGGTGACATTAATCAATGGGTGGAAAATATGTCTGGTGGTATAGAAAAAATCATAACAAAAATTCGTGAATTTGATTTTGAATCGTTTATGATTGGCATAAAAGACTCTTTTGGAATGATTAAAGGGCTTTTAGATCCTATTATAAATATATTTAAAACGTTTATAGAATTAATCAGTTTTGGCGATTTTGAAAAAGGTTTAGGGCGATTGCCTGGAGTAGTTTTCTCTGTTGCGGCTGCTTTCAAAATGCTTGGTGGCGTTGTAAGTGCTCTTTCTATGTCTGGTGGGAGTTCTGGTGGTGGAATTGGTGATGCACTGGGTGGTTTAGACCTTAAATCAATTGGTACTAATTTCGTAAATGGTGCTAAAAATTTAGCTTTGGTTGCTGGGGCAATAGGAGTAATTATGCTTGCAGCAGAAGCTATGCAACAAGTAAATGAAAAAGTTCCGGATGACTGGCAAAGTTTTATAGTCAAAATATTAAGTATGGCTGGTGCGATTGCTGTTATGGGAATATTGATTGCAAAAACTGGAGAATTTATATCAGAAAATGAAGGTGCTGCTATTAAAGGTGCTGCAGGTATGGTAGGGATTCTAATTGGTCTAACAGCAGCAGCGTTTGTGATGGAACAATTCGATCAACGGGTTCCAGATGATTGGCAAAGTTTTTTAATCAAAATTGGACTAATGAGTGCAGCAATTGCTGCAATGGGATTGCTAATTGTTTTTTTAGGAAATATGATTGAAGGAAATGAAAAAGAAGCTGCAAAAGGTGCTGCAGGTATGGCGGGAATTTTAATTGCATTAACAGCTGCAGCTTTTGTGATGGAGCAAATTGATAAAAGAGTTCCTGATGATTTTAAGAGTTTTGGAACAAAGTTACTTAATATGGGCTTAGCAATTGTTGGAATGGGCGTTCTCGCAGGTATACTTGGCGCTAATTTAGTTGTTTTAGCAGCTGTGGCTGCTGGTTTGGCAGGGATAATAGTAATTTGTGAAGCGTTAGCGATTGCTGCTTTAGCTATCGAGCAGGTTGACCAACGTGTGCCAGATAACATGGATTCTTTTGCAAAAAAAATGGATGTGATTATTTTAGCTATCGGTGCAATTGGCTTACTTGCTGCTGCAATTGGTGGTGCAATGATAGGGACCGGAGGCTTACTAGCATTGGCAGAGGGGTTAGGCTTAGCTACGATTGCCGTAATTTGTGCGGATTTGATATTAGCTGCAGAAGCAATTGAACAAGTGGAGAAAAAAGTTCCTGAAAATGCCGAAAGTGTTATAAAAAAATTAGAGAGTATTGAAAAAATTATCAACACTTTCTTAGATTTAGATTTTGGAGGAATATTTGACTTATTTAATGCTATGTTCAAAAATATAAATTTGGAACAAGTAATTTCAAGTTTTGAAAAACTAGCAGATTTATCTAAAGAAATTGAAAAAATTAATCAGGCAGATTTTACTGTGGAAGGTGCAACTGCTAGTTTAAAAGCTTTAGAAACAATAACTAATGAATTAAATTCTTTAGGAAATTTCAAAGTTGATTTGGATGACGATAGTTTAGAGCAAACAACAGAAAGTATTGAAAAGTTAAATGAGTTAATCGCTGAATTAGAGCAGGCTTTGACTTTAGAGTATGATGAAACCCAAGCGGCTGAGTTTGCAGTTAAACTGTCTTTACTAAATCAAACAGTTAATGAAATACTGTCCCATGAGTTTAAAGTAGAAGGTTCAAAATTATCTGATGATTTGATAAAAGCAACTTGGAAGTTAAGGAAAATTAGTGGTTTAGTTAAAGAAATGAAAACTATTATGGAGTTTCAATATGATGACCAAGCTTTTACAGATTTTGAAGTTAAAATAGAAAAAGTAAATAGTGCTTTAGTTAAAATTTTTGAATATGAATTTAAAGCTGCGGAGGGCTCTGAAAAAGGTGCTGGGGATCTAGCAAAAGCAACAACAAAGCTAATTGAAATAAATAGTTTAGTTGAAGAGATGAAAACTATTATGAAATATGAATATGATCCACAAGCATTTCTTAATTTTGAAGGAAGACTAGGTAGGATTGATAGTAGTGTTAAGAAAATTTTTGAGTACAAATTTAAAGCTGGAGAAAATTCTTCTAGTAACAAAAAAACAGATTTGGAAAGAGCTAAAAATCGTTTGCTTGATATTAATAATTTAGTTAAAGAAATGGGAACCGTTATTGATTTTGAATTTGATGCTAATATCTATAAAGGTTTTTCTGAAAAATTGGGACTTTTAGATGAACTAACACAAGAAATTTTGAATTATCAATTTGGCGCTACACCTAATGCTAAGAGCAATGAGCAGGTTATTTATTCTAGTCCGGCTGAACATGCTATGCAGGCAGCACCTGTTATATATAGTAGCGAAAATGTTGATGGACTCGAACAGGCAACAATCAAGTTAAATAAACTTAAAACATTCACTGAGGCAGCTACTAAGTTTATTGATTCACCAGTCGATCAAGTAAAATTACAAGAAACATTAGCAAAAGCTGATGAAGCAATTAAATCTGTTAATGCTTTTATTGCTGAAGCTCCTGAATCTGACGATGACAAAATCGCAGCGATTACAACAGGTTTAACAGAACTTGTGACAAGTTTAGGAGCCTTGAATGAAGACTTTAAAACTTTAGGTGGAAATTTTGCTACATCTGTAGCTACTGGCTGGTCAGGAAGCAACTATAAAACAACTATTGCTGAAAATATCGAAACAGAAGTTACCAATATTCAAACAGAGAAAAGTCCGTCATTTACTACATTAGGAAATGCTTTTGCAACTAGCTTAGTTAGTGGATTTAGTACAGGTTTGAGTTCAGATCCTAGTAACACCTTATTAACTAAATTAACTGAACACGCTTCTGGTTTAAGTACAGATGTTAATTTATTAAACTCTTTTGCAACTCTTGGTAAAACCTTAGGAGATAAAATTGTTTCAGGCTTAAGTTCAGCAGTTAGCACGTTAAAAGTTACCGTTAATGAATCAACTGGCGGATTAATTTACCCTTCTACAGGTGGGCAGGTTCCGGTGTTTAAAGCAAAAGGTGGTAGTATTTTTAAACCGCAAGGAACAGATACCGTTCCAGCAATGTTAACGCCTGGTGAGTGGGTTCATCGAACCGCAGCAGTTAGAGCCTTTGGTACGAACTTCATGGATAAAGTCAATAAGCTTGATGTTCCCGGAGTTTATAATGAGTTAACTCATCGCTTTATTGGGAAAATTGGTGGTCAAGTACCAGTCACTTCAATGGCAACAGTCAATACTCATCAAGTGACGAACAATGATCCGGTAGTTAATCAGTATTTTAATCGTAGTAATCCATCTTATAGTTATCGAAGAGCTTGGCGTTATGCATAGAAAATAATTTTCCTCTTAAAAATCTCTGATATATCAGTTATAATGATTATTATAAGTATGTTAAAGGAGAAAAAAGATGGAAGAAAAATGTCCACAATGTGCCGCCCCATTAAAAAGAGCAACCGAAATAAATAGCCTTATCGAAACCGAAATCATAGAATGTGAATACTGTGGTTATACATGTAAAATTGATCCAAAGATGAAAAAGACCGCTGCGTTATTAAATACTCCCAATGTTCTTGCGAGAAATAAAAGGATACGTGATAGAGAGTATCGAGAAGAACGTCAGCGGATTGAAGATCAGAAGAGTGAAAAGCAGAAGAAAAAGGAATCTAGAGATAGATTGCTGCTATATATGTTTCCAATAATATGTGTAATTTTATGTATGCTTATAGATATGCTTAGGAAATAACTTTCCTCTTAAAAATCTCTGATATATCAGTTATAATGATTATTATAAGTATGTTAATGGAGAAAAAAGATGGAAGAAAAATGCCCGCAATGTGCTGATCCATTAAAAAGAGCAACCGAAATAAATAGCCTTATCGAAACCGAAATCATAGAATGTGAATACTGTGGTTATACATGTAAAATTGATCCAAAGATGAAGCGCTATTAAATACGCCAAATGTTCTTGCGAGAAATAAGAGAATACGTGATAGAGAGTATCGAGAAGAACGTCAGCGGATTGAAGATCAGAAGAGTGAAGAGCAGAAGCGCAAAGATGCTAGATTTTATTTTATACTAAAATATGGATTAATTCTGATCTTTATAATATATTTTATATTAGTTATCATAGCAAATATGTCAGCAGATTGAAGATTAGAAAAGTGAAGCACAGAAGAAAAAAGAAGCCAGAGATAGAATTTTACTATATATATATCCGTTTCTGTTGATAGGCTTTTGGGGATTTCTTATGTGGTTAGGAAGTCTGTGATATTTACTCTATAGACAAAATTAGGGGTTAAGTATCAGTTGAAGCTATTGAAAAAATAACGATGACTACAACGAGAATTTATGAACTAAGAACAGAAATTTGGAAGAGTTAATAAAAATTTATTTAGAAGACGAGTAATGAAAAGTAACAAATTGAATAGTAATTTGACCTAGCTAAAACGGCTAGGTCTTTTTGCCATATAAAAATAAGGAATAAAAATATTTTAGTAAAGGAGGGGAAGCCATGTTATCTTGTGATCCATATCCAGTTTATCGTAAATATCTTCAATTTAATGAGTTAGTTATTGATAATTTTGATACGTTAGTTTCGGCAGATCGTAGTATTAATTATAAGACCAATACAATTTCTTACTCGCATGGACACGGAAGTTATGCAGTTCGTAAGCGGCAGCAGCATTTTTTAGAGGAGCAAGCATTAAGTATGACTTTGCGTTTTGATTATCAAAAAATTAGCCGAGATCAGCGACAATTTTATAAAGATTTCATTTTGAAAAATTTATCTGCAGCAGGGCGTTTATGGGCGATTGATGGTAATCAGTTACTTTGGACGATGGCAGAAGTGAATCAGTTGGGTGATATTTATGCTAATGAACCATGGATTTGGGAAATTGATGTTGATTTTACTTTAACTGAAGGTATTTGGCACAAGGCAGACGTTCATAAAACTTTTCTGCGACCATATGATTCTTGTGATTTCATTGATTGTCTGGATTATCGGGAAATTGATGAATGTCTTGATTGTTGCATTGCTTGCAACAGTAAGCCAGCTGAACACTGTAAAAAATGTTTTTGCGAGTGTGAAAATCTAAGTCGCGAATGGTCTTTATGTGAGTTGAAGAAAGAAATTATCGCTGATTTCTACGCTGGCTGTAATAACACTTATCAGATTATCTATAACTGTGAGGCAGGAAAACACCTTTGGAAAGAGGAAATTTTACTAGGTCATCGGCTTTGCAAAAAAACGAAATGTCGCCAATTAATTGCTGGCGAATTTTATAGTGGCACAGTTATTAATAGCGATAAAGTTCAAGTTACGTTAATTGGCAAATTTGAAAATCCTACAATCAAGATTAACGGCAATGGGATGCAAGTTTCTGGCTGTTTTTGTGGGAGACTAACAATCATGAGTACTGGTGATATTTGGTACCAGCGAGATTCAAATTGTCCACCAATGCGTGTACCAGTTAATGATTTAATCATTCCTAAAGGTTCGAGCTTTGGTTATGAAGTCCATCAAGGCTTGAATCAAGTTGTGGTAGATACTCGTAATAAATGCGATATGGTTTGTGTTTTTGTCAAAGTGGATGAGCTAACAGCATAACACAAAGTAAAATTGCTTTAAGTAAAAAAAGTTGCATATTTTTAAGATTTTTACTACAAAAAGCGGAATGCTCAGAAACTAAAATGAGAGATAAACATTTCTATATCAAGGGTTGTCAGCTTTTTGATAGTTTTTGCAAGTTGAAGAGTTAAGTGGAATTGTGCAAATACTTAGTAAAAGTGCAACTTTAGCTACTAAGTACTTCACTCAGTTATTGCATAATAGCTATAACTAAAAAATAAAAATTAAAACGAACGATGATGTCAGTTGCCAGTTCAACTTACCAGAGTACCAAGCTAGTTGAATGGTATGCGTAGTGAAAATCATAATAAATTTTTGTGAAAAAATTTATTACTAAACGATGAACTAGCTTCTAATTATTCATGGCTGCTAGTGGAATGATATACGTAGTGAACATCAAACTAATTTTTCAGAGAAAAATTAATACATTAAAATGAACGAGGAGGAACCAAAATGGTAAAAGTGAATTGTAATGGTAATTGTGATCAAAGCTGTAGCGCTTGTGATGCTTTAGATGAAGTAGTACCTGAAATTTGGTGTACTGGAATTACTGAAAAGATGTGTGAGAGTTTAGGTGATGATACAGGTTTAAATCCTGATCTTCCTGAAGAAGAGCTACACAATGACTGTCAAGATTTGAATAATTTGAATGATTGCGGTGTTGGTGGAGAACAAGATAATGTGATGGGGCAAGAACAATGTAATTGGCGAGAATATTTAAGTCATATTTTAATTCCAAATATTTGGACGATGTTTAAAACCATCATTTGTACAATTTGTGGGATGTGGGAAGCTATTCATAATTTAGAAAAAGCGACTTACAACTATGGATTAGACGATGAATTTCCATTAATACCAGAATCTTATATTTATGATGTAAGTGAAACGATGAAAGGAACTGGTGTGGTTAAGTATTCTTTCTTAGATGCAGATGGCCCAGAAAAACGCGGTATGCTAATTTTCCCTAATATGAACTGGTATAAATTTACGAGTCCGTTAGATTCTGCGCCGCCTGATGGGATTTCAATTGCTTATTTTAACGACTGGAATGATCCAGCGCAACAATATATTAAAGATTATTGTTGGCGACCTAGTACGCCAGAAAAACATATCGATTTAAACGTCTATGCATCCAATTCAATTATTTTTGAACCTGGGATTGCCGGAAAATATCGTACTTTTGCATGGAAGCTTCATTATAATGAAGAACGAGATGCGGTAGAGTTACGGATTATTAATTTAACTACTGGTGAGATGATGAAATCAATCGGTGCTGGACAAATTGATGTCTCTTTATTGCGTCCTATTCATATTGATAAAACTAAAAAATATTTGGCTTAAGGTGAGATTATGGCAAATACAAACACAGCAATTAATTGGTTTACAAGTAGAAGAGGAAATGTATTTTATAGTCAAGGCAACCGCTTAGGGCCAGGCAGTTATGACTGCTCTAGTGCTGTTTATTTTGCTTTAGTGGCAGGTGGTTTCCTTAAAGAAGGAACGATGGGAAATACTGATAGTCTTTTTAATGATTTGGAAGCTGCTGGTTGGAAGAGGTTAAATCTTCCAGCAGCTACGCCGAAACGTGGAGATGTTTTTATTTGGGGTGTTAAAGGTGCTAGTAGTGGTAATGCCGGTCATACAGGGATGTTTATTGATTCCCAACAAATTATTGAGTGCACCAGTGGAAGCGTCAATGGCATCCATACCACAAATTATCAATCTGCTAGATCCTATGCAGGAAATCCACCTGAAGCGATTTATCGTAATCCAAATGGTAGTGGTGGTACGCCAGATTTAAACACACCAGAAGAAAAAAGAGCATGGGCTTTTGCTCAGGTAATGACGGAGTTAGGTTATAACACAGCAGCCATTGCTGGGATGTTAGGAAATGTTGAATTGGAAGTAGGCACCAGCTTAAATCCAGATACTGAACAAATAGGTGGTCCAGCTTATGGTATTGTTCAGTGGGATGGTTCTGCGTATCCTTTAGCAGGTGGGGCGACTCATAATGGTCGTGCTTATGTGCAACAACTTTTTGCAACTTCAGGGGTACAAGGAGATTATAAAGCGATGGAGCCACAAGCACGCTTAGTGGATTGGTGTAATCATAATGGTCAATGGATTGGTAAAGTGGAACCTTCCACTGTAGCAGGCTTCAAACAAGTGGGTGATGCGGCTACAGCAGCTAAAGCTTTTTTATATAATTTTGAACGACCAAGTGGCGTGAAAGAGGCTGAACGGGTTTCTGCTGCTAATAAATGGTTTGATTGGTTGCAAAATACCAGTTTTGAAGGAGAAGGTTTTGAAGAAGAAACTAAAGTTGGCGAACTAGAAATATTAGGTATTAAGAATCAAAAGATTTTTGCGGAAGGGTGGCATTTTAGTTCCACTTTACCACGGCACATTTTAGTTTTTTATGATGCAGAAACAAGTGAAGAATTAGGCCGTGTTGAAACAGAAGCAGTTTATCGTCCTGATTTAGCTGAAAAACGTTCTGATACCATGGGGATTGATATGAGTGGATTTTCGGTAGAATTTTCGGTGCCTAATCATACGGGTGTCTATTTGGAATCCATTCGTACCGATGGTGAATTAGAAGATGTTTTAAATTTCAATCAAATGATTTTTTATGAACAGGCTTTTGATGTTGAAGATGATACTTTTGCGGAAGGAAATGAGAAATTCTTCTTTGAAATTATTGAAGGAAATAAAGTAATTAAGCGTGGAACGATACTTTTAAATGATACTTTGGATTGGCAAGTGGAGCTAATGGCGGAGCCCCAAACGGATATTGAGTTACCAATTGAATATTGGCAATATCTAAATGGTCGTCCTGAAATGAAAATTTATGTGAACCAAAAAGTTTTTCATGGTGTTGTTTTAGATCCTGTCTTGGATAAACAAGAAGAAACTGTTTCTTTCACTTTGGCCCATGTGATTCATGAATGGACTTATGAAGAAGTCAAAACCAATTTAACTGCTAAAAATAGAACGATTAATGATATTTTCAGTACTTTAAATTTTCGCTATAGCAATCAATGGAATATTGATTATTTAAATAATAGTGGGATGTCGGTCATTGATTATGTTTACAGTCGTCAAAATAAACAAGAAAGTTTAACAAAAACTTGTGAGTTGACACCTGATTTGTTTTGGCGAGTGGGTTTTAATTGTGGTCGCAGAATTGAAATCAGCCAATTTGGTGAAGAGAAACCTTATACGATATCTGTTAAAGCACCTAGTCAGCAAAATATTCAGATTTTAGAAGAACCTATTGTCACGATTAATTCTTCAAATGTTAAGAATGTTTTAACTGTTTATGGTGAAAAAAGTGATAGCGGTATGAGTTCCATGAGCTTACGAGATGTTTATCTGGAAAAAGAAGGTGCCACGATTCCTGGTTTTCCAGTTGTAATTTTACGAGATGGCATCAATACAGAGCGACAATATCCTTATATCAGTTATAACAAATTAGCCCCTAATAATGCTTATGAATATGCGGTCTTAGACGAAGAAAGTATCGCTTTAGAAGGTGCTATAAAAATTGAAGGTTCAGTCGCTTTCAACGATTTAGCACCTTTTGGTAAAAAAGATGAAGAAGTTACTGATGAAGATCGTTGTAAAGCCGCTAAAATTGCGTATGATGCCGCAGTTAAACGCTTAAAATCATTTCGAAGAGATATTAGTTTAGAGCTACATGTCTCTAGGTTGCCACATGATGTTAATGTTGGCGATAAATTACGCTTACTATATGATAACCAAATTTTCAAAGTAATGGAATGTAGCAGTTATATGCAAAAAATTCTAACTTATGATGATTGGTTTTATTTAACAGGAATTACCCATCATATTCACGCCAATGGCATGGAAACTGCGACGATTATTTTAAATAAATACTTAAAAATTGAAAGGTGGTCAAATAATGATTGATGACCTACTTTTAGCAAAAATATTAGAGCAACTTTCAGATCAGCGAAAAGATGCCAAACAAGCTAAAATGCAACGTAGAGATGAAGTTGTGGATTTAAACGGGTTAGAAATTCAGCGGGCTGGTGATAATAATCGCCCCGCTGTTTTTTATATCTCTACTAGTAAAGATTTACGTTATTATCATCGTTTTGAATTTAAACTATCCATTCAACCCTATCAACATATTGGTGAAAAAGAGCAGCCAAATAATGGCGATGCTCCAACCCTTGCCAATGTAAAAGTTTTAATTGACGGTATTGATATTACGGCTGCTTTAAGTGCGCAATACGGTGGAGATTGGATTGATTCGTGGGGACTTTATCCAGAAGGAAATAGCATGGCAATGTATGATGTTTTACTAGCCTATGAAAATTTGGCACCTTGGCAGCAAGGGGTGTTATTAAAACCCGGTTTTAAAAAAGTGGAAATCTTTGCAGATGGTTTGTTTGATGTCACGATGATTTTATATTTGAAATATTCTCACGGAGGGATTTAGATGAATAAATATTTTGAAAAAGCTGCCGAGATTGAGGCACATTTAGCACAGCATCCAACAGATTATCAAGCCAGCATCGCTTTATTAAAAATGCGTAGTCAAGGCTATGATTATCAAGTGAAACAAGAAAGTATTAAAAGAAAAAAAGCAGCAGCGCAAGTAAGGAGAATGATGAATGGAGAATAAACATGCAACAGATGGGATTGCGGAAGATTTAATTCGCTGTTTCATTCAATTAGCTAGTGTCGAATTGCATACTAAAACTTTAATTGAAAAAGCAGTTTCTGAGTTAGAAAACGGCATCTCGATTGCTCCAGTAGAAGAACAATTAGCAAAAATTACTGATTTACAAGCAGAATTAATAGAAACGGCGCAACGGCGAAGAGATATCATGTTATTTTTATACGAAGTTTATGGTTCTCAAGGAGATAAACAAAAATGGTGCACTGTCAAACATTTAGGGCTGGCTATGATGACCGCCTTCGAAGCTTGGCAAGCCAGCGATAATAATCAACAGCTGAATAATTTATATTTAAAAATTAATGAATTATTTCTAAAGAATTTGACTAGTTTTTTAGGCGTCGAAATAACAACTTGTGCAGCCTGTTTTGCAGATATTATAAAAGGAGAGGATACTTATGAAATTATCTAATTGTCGTGATAGAACACCATTTAACGGACAACATTGTGGTGATGGAAAATGTGATTGGCTTCAATGTGTAGATAGCCTTTCGGATATAAAAAATCCTAGTCGGAAATTTGCTTATCAACTACCTGATGATACGATTTGGGTTCTGGATTTTGAAAATGAAAAATGGATTGAAGTAACAGGGGGCAGTGATGGTAGTGGCGGCAGTAAACCGACACTAATTTATAGCGATGATGGCTATATAAATGTTTCAGGCAATGGCAGTTATAAAGTCGACTTGGGCTTGAACGAAACAAAACTTAAAGATTTGATACAGCAAAGCGGTATTGCAGGACCCAAAGGTGAAAAAGGTGACGCTGGAGCACCTGGTGAAAAGGGCGATACTGGAGCACCCGGGGTGAAAGGTGAAGATGGAGCAAGTGGAATTTCAGAAGCGCTAGAAGATGGTAAAGTGTATGGTCGAAAAAACGGAGATTGGGTGGAAATAACTGGTGGTAGTTGTGTAGGGAGTACAATTCCGATTGAAGTAGATGTTAATGGTCAAGAAGTCAACTTAAGAATTGTTGCACCGTACGGTAGTGAGATTGACTATAGTAACTATACTGTCAAAGCCGCAAATAACGGAACCACAGTTGACTTAGAATTTACAACTGAATATTATCACACCTATCACTTTGTTAACTCAGAGGTGCAATTAGACCCGATTGAACGTTTTGACATTTTCGATGAAAACGATGTATTAGTTGCTTCACATCCTTATTATTCTGCTCAATCTAATGGTGAAGGTGTTGAAGAAGCACCAAAAGATGGAAAACAATATGCTAGGAAAGATGGGACTTGGACAGAAGTAACTTCTGCACCAGCTGGAACAACTCCAATTATATTCACTGCTACCCATGGTTTTACAGATGATAAAATCATGGTTTATGGTAGAGGTTTTGAAACTTTAGAAGCTTCTGACGATTGGGCTACATTTGTCACTGTTAAGGATAGTGTAACTGGTGCATTATCAAATATTCAACCAGTAAGCAAAAATTATATTGATTCAACAAAAACTGTAGCTTGGCATTTTGAATTAAGCACTACACAAACAGCAATTACTACTTATGCAAATAGTTCTACTGGTGGTGGTTCTAGTTCATGGATCTATGAGTTTGATTATTCAGATTGGAATGTAACAAATCCTAATAGTCGTGGTTATATTATGAATAAACCAGTTACAAGTCAAAGTCATTCTGGTTTGTGGAGTGTATCGCCTATTCCATGGAATAAAAACAGACCTGATTACTGGTTACCGTTTCCGTTTCCAGAAATGATTAATGATAATGAGATGTATCAATTGTTAGAATTGGGTGTTAACGCCATAACTGCAATCTCTATGCCTGCAAGATGGTATCTGACAAGCTCTAGTGCTAAAGTCAAATATTCAATCGGTAACTTTGAAAATGGTGTATGGGTTGAGTCTAAAGTACTAAACGCTAGTGCTTCATCTGGGGCTACAGTAGTATTGTCAATCTCAGCAAACGATTGTATTCAAGTGACCGACGATGTATGCCAGATTTGGATGAAGATTTCTGCTTCTGATGGTGCATTTTTAGAAAGTACAGGTCTTGCTCCACATAGCTCTTCTGTTAATGTCAATGAAATGGTTGGTAGGCTACCACAAGGTAACATGATGTTGTTTACAGGTCAATTGGCTGGAGGACAATCGTATTTACCGCCCACATTACAACGTATTTGTATTTATGGTAAACTTTCACCAAAATTAATGACTGCTACAAACTTCATGAATCTACCAAAACTCACAACAGTATTGAACTACTGGTTAGATGCAACAAACAATCCAAGTTCATCGACATATAACTTCTTCTCAAATTGTCCAAATTTAAAAGATTGTTATGTTGGGATTTCTAGTGATGTATCAAATACAAAAGATGTAATTCTTTACCAGAAATTAGAAAGACAGTAGTCGGGTGGTGGACAAATGAATTATATTGATATGTTTCTGAACGCAAATACAATCGTAATGGGAGTTTTCGGCGTCGGTATTTATGGCATTTTTCGCCAACTAGTCGTTGAATTTAAACGAAGAAACGACACGTTTGAAGACCGATTTTTAAAACTTGAAGGCGCAACACTGGCTTCGCTTCATGATAAACTGTATCACTATTGTGAGCATTATCTTGAAGTCGGTTGTATCTCAATTGACGACTTTAAAAACTTGGAAAAACTGTATCATGGCTACGCTGGTTTAGGCGGTAACGGCATGATCGAAAAGTTATATGAACGAGTCACTCAGCTACCAATTAAAGGAGGCAACTCAAATGAAATTGAATAATAAAACTTACGATAGACTTAAATTTGTCGTAACAATCTTTCTGCCTGCACTAATTACGTTAATTACTACGTTAGGATCAGCTTTTGCATGGGAATTGACGCAGCTGATAGTTGTAACACTAGGTGCGATAACTACATTTTTAGGTACATTATTGGGGATTTCTACAAATAATTATAACAAGGAGTTGAAAACATGACGCTTTTTGGAATTGATATTTCTGGCTGGCAAGCGGGGATTAATTTATCCGCTGTGCCCACCGATTTTGTTATTGTGAAAGCAACCGGTGGCACTGGCTATGTTAACCCTGATTTTAAGCGGCAAGCTAATCAAACTTTGGCGACTAATAAATTGTTGGGATTATATCATTTTGCCAATGATTCAGGTTATCAAGGAACAGCGATTGCTGAAGCAGAGCATTTTGTAAATAGTGTTGGTGATTATTTAGGTAAAGCAGTTTTAGTTTTGGATTGGGAAGCTGAAAATAAAGCGAATATCACTTGGGCTAGAGAATTTTTATGGCATGTCCATAAGTTAACAGGGGTAAAAGCTTGGTTTTATACGTATACCTTTGTCTTGAATGCTTATGATTTTTCAGTCTTAGGCAATGAAGGATGGCCACTATGGTTAGCGGATTATCCATATTCTGCAACGCAGCATGGTTTTGCCGAATATAAGCAGCCATCACGACGGGGATTTCCCTATCCAGCAATTGCTTATCAATATAGTTCAACGACTATTTTAGATGGCTATGGCGGGCATTTAGATGTAAATAACTTTTATGGAACGCAAGTTGATTGGTTGAATTATGCCAAAGGGAACAAAGTAGTAGCAGAACAACCAAAAGAAAAAATCAAGGAGGTAGCAACAATGTTTTGTACTTATCAAGAAGAGGGCGGTAATGCGATTTTTTATTTTGATGGGAAAAACGTAACAGTTTTGGCTCATGAAGATGAATGGCAGGTATTAAAAATGATTTATAAAGCAAATAATGATCGAGATTTACCACATTTTGTATTTAAAGAGAAAGCCCCTTTTAATAAACGGCTAGAGCATCTAGTGAAACGAGCAGTTTATCCTAGTCTTAAAGCATAGAATGGATAAAAAAAGAGGTTGAATTTTTAGCTTCAACCTCTTTGCTTTCTATTCCATCCCAACTTGCATTTTAGAGCTAACAACATCATCTACAAATTGAATGTTGAAATCGGCATTTTTGCCAGCTACATTTTGATTCCAAGAGAGAATTTTATGATTTTTGCCATCTTTAACTGTGATATCTTTGCCGTTAGGTTCACCGACTTCAGCAATAACTTCAGCAAGTGTCGTTGCGCGGTCGGTAGCGATAGCTTCAAATTTTTCTAAAGTAATATCTTCTGTATCAGCAACTGTTAAGTTAGCAATCGTTTTTGAAAAAGCTTTGCCATCAATAAATGAAACTTTCAAAGTTACAGGGCTATCTTCTAAACCAATCCATGATAGAGTTTCGATATTTTGGTCATCAGTAGTTGAGGTAGAAGTAGCTGTGGCTTCGCCTAAAATAGCAGTAACTTCAGTCTGTGTATTGCCACCTTCACCTTGTTTATCTAAATCACCTAAAGTGATTTTTTCAAAGTTAGTTTTAATGCCATCGGTATTTACTAGTTCTTTAGAAACTATCTCTTCTTCAATAGAAGAGCTGGCGGTCGTAGTCGCAACTGTGGAAGTAGCGGTTGTGCTAGTTGCTGTTTTTTCATCAGTAGTTGTACAGGAACCTAAAAGTAAAAGACTAGGTAATATCAAGGTTGTAAGTAATGTTTTTTTCAAGTAAAACGCTCCTTTTTAGATAGATGGTGAAGATTTATAAACGTGTACATATTAAGTAAAATAGCCGATTTTTTCGCTATTTAAGTTTTCTTCATTTAATTCAACCACTTTAACTGCTTTTTGTAAAGTTTTTACCTGTAAACTTTACAAATTCCTTGTTTAATTAATAATTAAAAGTAACAAAAAAGACTTAGCGGTTTTGCTAAGCCTTGAATCTCTCAATTAAGTAATACATAAATTATTTTAACCACATGACAGCCACAAAAATTTTCTGATAAAATATGACCGTTCATCACTTAAAACATTGACATTTCTTGCTTTTTAGTGAAAAATGTAGATAATAATCAAATAAAAAACGCGCCCTGAGGGAATCGAACCCCCGTCTCAAGAACCGGAATCTTACGTGATATCCACTACACTAAGGGCGCATTAAGCACGAGTAATAGTTTAGCTGATTTGGTTAAAAAAAACAAGGGGAATTGAGAAAGAAATGAAATTTCAGCAGAATTTTTCACAACAACAGCAGCAAAAGCAAATGCAAAAACTTGCCATGACGCAACAATTGCAACAGTCTTTGCAAGTTTTACAATATAATTCTGAGCAGTTGGTTGACTACATTGAAAATAAAGCTTTGGAAAATCCTTTGATTGAAGTGATTCCACCTAGTATAACGCCAGATTATGGTCGTGGCAGTAATAGTTGGCAAGGGGAAAATAACTTTATCAATCAAATTCCCGAAACGAACATTTCTTTATTTGAATATTTGATTAATCAAGTTCATTTGAATTATCGTGATACTTATTTACGTAAATTAGTTTTATTTTTAGTTGAATATATTGATGTGAATGGTTATTTGAAGCTGTCATTAGAGGAAGCACAGGCGAAAACCGGTGCTGATACAATTCAAATGCTAGATGCGCTAACTTTGATTCAACAATTAGACCCAGCAGGAGTGGGTGCCCGAAATTTGCAAGAGTGTTTAATGTTGCAAACGGAACGGGATAATAACGCACCGAATTTGGCTTACATTGTTTTGGAAGAAGGCTTTGATGATTTAGTCAATCGTCAATGGGAGAAGATTGCTAAAAAATTTGGTGTGCAACTATCTGATATTCAAAAGGTTTTTGATTATATTCAAACGCTATCGCCAGCTCCTGGCAGTGGCTTTAATCACCAAACGGAATTGTATGTGGTGCCTGATTTACGAGTAAAAGTTATAGATGACGAAATCAAGGTTTCTTCAAATCGCAAAGGGCAGCCGGAAATTAAGTTGCAAGAAGGCTATTTTGAGCGGATGAAGCAGCAAGCTGATCAAGCAACACTGGATTATTTGAAAGAAAAGCAACAGGAATTTGATTGGTTGAAGCGGACGATGTTGCAACGTGGCGATACGATTTTAAAAGTAGGCACAGCAATTATTGAAAGGCAAACGGGCTTTTTCTTAGAGGCTAGCCGGCCAATTCAAGCTTTAACTATGAAGGAAATAGCCGAGCAATTGGAAATTCATGAATCAACGGTTAGCCGTTCCGTTAATGGTAAATATTTAGAAACCGATTTTGGAATTTTTGAGTTGAAAACTTTTTTTACCAATAAAATTGCTAGCTCTAATAATGGAGCGGATCAGTCGGCAGATAGTGTCAAACAGCAATTGAAGAAAGTGATTGAAGAGGAAAATAAAAATCGTCCTTATTCTGATCAGAAATTGGCTGATTTATTAAAAGCCGATGGTGCGCAAATTTCCCGCCGAACTGTTACGAAATATCGAGAAGCCTTAGGGATTCCGACTTCTTCCAAACGAAAAAGATATGACGATTAAAATTTAAGTCTTCAGAGCATAGCCATAAAACTTTATGGCTGCTCTGAAGGCTTTTTTTGATATTATAAATTATTTCTTTCATTATAGGTAACCATAAAATACATCAGTTTCAGCAAGTATAATTCCTATGATAATTAACATTCTCACGTAAAAGTACCATTTTATTATGAAAAAGAGTAGTTTTCTTCAGTTATTAGATAAATCTTGTTTCTTTTAGTTGAAAAAAAATAAGAGAAGTGATAGAATTAATTTTGTGAGATTGAGATGTTGATATAAGAATGCCAGCAGTTCAATCACTTTTTTTATCATCTATGGGTCGCTTTTGGTCTACTCTGGACATTTTTCGTCCAACGAAGGAGAAGGACATGTTAAATGAACTAAAATTAGTTGAGGCGTTAGTGCCTGAATTAGTTGAAACGTTACAAGAAAGATTTCAGATTTTAAAAGCAGTTTACTGGCTACAACCAATCGGCCGCAGAAGTTTGGCGGAAAATTTAGAAATGACCGAACGGATGTTACGGACGGAAACAGATTTTTTAAGACAGTTGGGTTTGTTAACCAGTGCTAAAAGTGGCATGTCTTTAACTAGTAAAGGAAAAGAAATTTTCCATAGCCTAGAGAAGATTATGAATCAATTAAGTGGCATGGATGATTTAGAGCACCAAATCGCTAATCATTTTGGGATTGAACGTTGTTTAGTCATTGAAGGCGATAGCGACTTACATGTTGAAGTTGTTTCAGAATTTGGTGAAGTGCTAAATAATATGTTAGATTTAGTGTTGCCAGAAGGTCAAAATATTATAGCAGTAATGGGCGGGACAACGATGGCAGAAATTGCCAATCACTTTTCTAATTTGGAAAGCAGTAAACGCCATAATGTTTTTGTGCCAGCGCGAGGCGGAATTGGGGAAGCCCTAACCGTTCAAGCCAATACAGTTAGTGCTGTAATGGCCGGTAATTCTGGTGGCGAGCATCGAGCTTTATATGTGCCAGAGCAATTAAGTGAAGAAACGTATCAAACTTTATTGCAAGAGCCTGCTATTGATGATGTGTTAGAGTTGATTAATCATGCAAATTGTGTTATTCATAGTATTGGGCGTGCTTTGCATATGGCTGCTCGCCGTAAGATGAATGAAGAGCAGTTGGTCATGTTGAAACAACAAAATGCCGTGGCTGAGTCTTTTGGTTATTTCTTTGACGAAGCTGGTGAAGTAATTTACAAAGTTCCCCGCATTGGCTTGCAGCTTGAAGCATTGCAAAAAGTCCCACATATTTTTGCAGTTGCTGGCGGCAAGACCAAAGCTAAAGCGATTCGTGCTTATTTGGAACATGCACCAAAACAAACGTGGCTGATTACTGATGAAGCCGCAGCTAATGAGATTTTAAAAGGGGTAACCCTTTAAAATAAATAATTTTTTCGATTTTCATAAGGAGGAAATCTTAAATGACAGTTAAAGTAGGTATTAATGGATTTGGACGTATTGGACGCTTAGCATTCCGCCGTATTCAAGAAGTAGCGGGGATTGAAGTTGTTGCTATCAACGACTTAACAGATGCTAAAATGTTAGCTCACTTGTTGAAATATGACACAACTCAAGGCCGTTTCAACGGAACAGTTGAAGTTCATGATGGATATTTCAACGTTAATGGTAAAGAAGTTAAAGTATTAGCTAACCGTAACCCTGAAGAATTACCATGGGGTGATTTAGGTGTAGATATCGTATTAGAATGTACTGGTTTCTTCACTTCTAAAACAGCTGCTGAAAAACATTTAACAGCTGGGGCTAAACGCGTAGTTATCTCTGCTCCTGGTGGCGATGATGTACCAACAGTTGTTTACAACACAAACCATGAAATCTTAACTGGTAAAGAAACAGTTATTTCTGGTGCTTCATGTACAACAAACTGTTTAGCTCCTATGGCTAAAGCTTTAAATGACAACTTTGGTATTGTTGAAGGTTTAATGACAACAATTCACGCTTACACTGGTGACCAAATGACTCTTGACGGACCACACCCTAAAGGTGACTTCCGCCGTGCTCGTGCTGCTGCAGAAAACATCGTTCCTAATACAACTGGTGCTGCTAAAGCAATTGGTTTAGTAATTCCAGCATTAAGCGGTAAATTAGATGGCGCTGCACAACGTGTTCCAGTTGCAACTGGTTCATTAACTGAATTAGTAACAGTTCTTGATAAAAATGTAACTGTTGACGAAATCAACGCTACAATGAAAGCTGCTGCTAACGATTCTTATGGTTATACTGAAGAACAATTAGTATCTTCTGATATCGTAGGTATGGCTTTTGGTTCATTATTTGATGCAACTCAAACTAAAGTAATGACAGTTGGCGACAAACAATTAGTTAAAACTGTTGCTTGGTATGACAATGAAATGTCATACACTGCTCAATTAGTTCGTACTTTAGAATACTTTGCAAACTTATAAGAGCTAGTTAAAGTAAGCGACACAACTTTGATGAATCATCAAAATTGTGCTGCAAGATTTTATCAATGTAATTGAAAACATTGTCTAATCAAGCGGGGAAGCGACGCGCTTCTCCGCTTTTTTTTCTCAGGCAAACAAGAATACGGAGGAACACTTCATGGCAAAAATGACTGTCAAAGATATTGATTTAAAAGATAAAAAAGTTTTAGTACGTGTTGACTTTAATGTTCCATTAAAAGATGGCGTAATCACAAATGATAACCGGATTGTAGCTGCTTTACCAACAATTAATTATGTAATTGAAAATGGCGGAAAAGCGATTTTATTCTCTCACTTAGGCCGTGTTAAAGAAGAAGCTGACAAAGAAGGCAAATCATTAGCTCCTGTTGCAAAACGTTTAGGAGAATTATTAGGTAAAGAAGTAACTTTTGTTCCTGAAACTCGCGGAGCACAATTAGAAGCAGCAATCAACAATATGAAAGATGGCGATGTTGTTGTTTTCGAAAACACTCGTTTTGAAGATATTGATGGTAAAAAAGAAAGTAAAAATAATACTGAATTAGGTAAATACTGGGCTTCTTTAGGCGATGTATTTGTAAATGATGCTTTCGGTACTGCTCACCGTGCGCATGCTTCAAACGTAGGAATCGCTTCAACTGGTATTCCAACTGTTGCTGGTTTCTTAATGGATAAAGAAATTAAATTTATCGGTGAAGCTGTTGAAGCACCAAAACGCCCATTCGTAGCGATCCTTGGTGGTGCTAAAGTTTCTGATAAAATTGGCGTAATCGAAAACTTAATTGCTAAAGCTGATAAAATCCTTATCGGTGGCGGTATGACTTATACTTTCTACAAAGCTAAAGGTATCGAAATTGGTAATTCTTTAGTTGAAGCAGATAAAATTGATTTAGCTAAATCAATTATTGAAAAAGCTGGCGACAAATTAGTTTTACCAGTGGATTCTGTATGCTCTAAAGAATTCAGCAATGACGCTGAAACTTTAATCAGCGACGGCGAAGCAGTACCAGAAGGATACATGGGCTTAGATATTGGTCCTAAATCAATTGATTTATTCACTGAAGCTTTAGCTGGTGCGAAAACAGTTGTTTGGAACGGCCCTATGGGTGTGTTTGAAATGAGCAATTTTGCTAAAGGTACAATTGGTGTTTGTGAAGCAATCGCTAACCTTGAAGGCGCAACAACAATCATCGGTGGTGGTGATTCTGCAGCAGCTGCTATTCAATTAGGCTTCGCTGACAAATTCACTCACATTTCTACAGGTGGCGGCGCTAGCTTAGAATTATTAGAAGGTAAAGAATTACCAGGCTTAGCAGCAATCAACGATAAATAAAAAAGCGGAGTGAGCTTGTTAGCTCATGCAGCTTGACATAAAGGAGCAAATAACATGCGTAAACCTATTATTGCAGGTAACTGGAAAATGAACAAAACTGCTAAAGAAGCAAAAGCTTTTGCTGAAGCAGTAAAAAACAAAATTCCAGCAAATAGTCAAGTTGATTCAGTAATCGGCGCACCAGCTTTGTTTTTAGAAACATTGATGGCTGAAGCTCACAGAACTGAATTAAAAATTTCTGGACAAAATTGTTACTGGGAAAATGCTGGAGCTTTCACTGGTGAAACTTCACCAGCTGCTTTAGCTGATTTAGGTGTTCATTATGTGATTATTGGTCACTCTGAACGTCGTGAATATTTCCACGAAACTGATGCTGAAATTAACAAAAAAGCAAAAGCTATTTTTGCTAATGGCATGACACCAATTCTTTGTTGTGGTGAGTCTTTAGAAACTTATGAAGCAGGCAAAACTGCTGAGTGGATTGAAGGCCAAATTACAGCTGGTTTAGCTGATTTATCTGCTGAACAAGTAAGCAACTTGGTAATTGCTTATGAACCAATCTGGGCAATCGGTACTGGTAAATCTGCTGATGCACAAATCGCTGATGAAATTTGTGGCGTGGTTCGTAGTACAGTTGAAAAACTTTACGGTAAAGAAGTAGCTGAAAGCGTACGTATTCAATACGGTGGTTCTGTTAAACCAGAAAACATCGCTGAATACATGGCGAAAGAAAATGTTGATGGTGCTTTAGTCGGTGGCGCAAGTTTAGAAGCTGACTCTTTCTTAGCATTATTAAATGCGGTAAAATAGAGTGAAAATAATAAGAAATATTTGCACTCTAAGCAAAATTTAACTACAATTGGTTTTAAGGGATTTTTCCCAAAAAATAAATTAGATACTCAAAGGAGAGACAGAATATGTCAATTATTACTGATGTTTACGCTCGTGAAGTCCTTGACTCTCGTGGTAACCCAACAATCGAAGTAGAAGTTTACACTGAAAGTGGTGCATTTGGTCGCGGGATGGTTCCTTCTGGTGCCTCAACTGGTGAATACGAAGCTGTTGAATTACGTGACGGCGACAAATCTCGTTACTTAGGTAAAGGCGTTACTAAAGCTGTTGACAATGTTAACAATATTATTGCTGAAGCTATCATTGGTTACGATGTAACTGATCAAATGGCTATTGATAAAGCGATGATCGCTTTAGATGGCACACCAAACAAAGGTAAATTAGGCGCTAACGCTATCCTTGGTGTATCTATCGCTGCTGCTCGTGCTGCTGCTGATTACTTACAAGTTCCTTTATATCATTACTTAGGTGGTTTCAACACTAAAGTGTTACCAACACCAATGATGAATATTATTAACGGTGGTTCTCACTCTGATGCACCAATCGCTTTCCAAGAATTCATGATTATGCCAGTTGGTGCTCCATCATTTAAAGAAGGCTTACGTTGGGGAGCAGAAGTTTTCCATAACTTAGCTAAAATCTTAAAAGCTCGTGGTCTTGAAACTTCAGTAGGTGACGAAGGTGGTTTCGCTCCTCGTTTTGAAGGTACTGAAGATGGCGTTGAAACTATCTTAGAAGCAATCAAAGCTGCTGGTCTTGAACCAGGTAAAGATATTATGTTAGGTTTTGACTGTGCTTCTTCTGAATTCTTTGAAAATGGTGTATATGACTATACTAAATTCGAAGGTGAAACAGGTAAAAAACGTACTTCTGCTGAACAAGTAGATTACTTAGAAGAATTAGTTAACAAATACCCAATCATCACTATCGAAGATGGTATGGACGAAAACGACTGGGACGGTTGGAAATTATTGACTGAACGTCTTGGCGACAAAGTTCAATTAGTTGGTGACGATTTATTCGTTACAAACACTGCTAAATTATCTGAAGGTATTGAAAAAGGAATTGGTAACTCAATCCTTATCAAAGTTAACCAAATCGGTACTTTAACAGAAACTTTTGAAGCAATCGAAATGGCTAAAGAAGCTAACTACACAGCAGTTATCTCTCACCGTTCTGGTGAAACTGAAGATTCAACAATTGCTGATATCGCAGTTGCAACTAACGCTGGCCAAATCAAAACTGGTTCTCTTTCACGTACTGACCGTATTGCGAAATACAACCAATTATTACGCATCGAAGACCAACTTGGTGAAGTTGCTGAATACAAAGGTTTGAAATCTTTCTACAACTTGAAAAATAATAAAAATCCCTTAATATAAAAGGATTTCTTGGAGTTTGATTCAAGTTATATAATGAGCTGTAAGCACAAATCACTATCTTTTCTCTATAAATCTTAGAGGAGAGGTAGTGATTTTTGTTGATAAGTGAATTAAATTAGAAGAATAGTTAAACATACTAATAGGAGGGACAATATGATAAGCTATTATATTTGTGCAATTTTTACATTAATAAGTTCTGCAGTAAGTTTTGGATTTTCTATTGATACTTTCTTAAAAGCAAGGCAAGAAAAAAATGCACTAACGAATGCAAAATATGCTATGTCAAGAAGTGCATCTTTACTAATAGTTGCAATAGGCTTACTTATTTTTAAGGATTCTTCATTCTTAATAGCATTATCAGTAGTTATGATCGGTGTACAGTTATTTGATGGAATTATCGGTTTTAAAATAAGTATATTTAAAACTGTAGGACCACTATTTACTGCACTTGGTAATACATTGTTACTTATAAACTATTTATTTAATCGGTAGTTTTTATTGGCAAATGTGACAAGAAAAAAGTGTATAGAATTTTCGGAAAACGATTTATAAATCCCCACAAAAAAACTTCTTCACTACTTAAAAGTAGCGGAGAAGTTTTTAATATTTATTCAATCGTTTCTTGCAAAGCTTCTTTAGGCTGTTTTTCTGAGATTAACAAACCGGCTAAAGTGAACAAAGTTCCGATGGCAATTGCAGAAGTTAAAGTTTCATTTAGAAAGAGAACAGATGCGATGATAGTCACAACTGGAACGCCATAAATATAAACACTAGCGCGGACAGCTCCCAAAGTATTAATCGTAAAGCTCCAAGTTACAAAGCAAATGGCTGATGCACCAATTGCTAAGTAAAGCAGATGGGTTAAAACAGCTAGTTGCGTAATCACGGTTAAATCAAAACTAGGTTTACTAAAAAATAAAACTGGTAACATGAAAAGTAAGCCATAAGCGAAAACTTTGCGGGTAGCTAAAATAATCGGGACTTTAAACTCAGAAATCTTTTTGGTGATGATTGAATAAATCGCCCAAATAACCGCAGCCATTAAACCAAGGAAATCACCCAAAGGATTGAAACTAACCCCTTTGCTGCCAGCAAAACTTAAAATAGCGATGCCGATAATTGCCATTACGAAGCCTGCCATAAAATAAATGGTGGGCTTTTTTTCTTTGAAAAAAATCATAGCGAATAAGGCAGTGAAAAATGGTGCAACTGAAACAATTACCCCTAAATTTGAAGCAGAAGTGTAGAGTAAAGCGACATTTTCACATAAGTAATATAAAGTGATACCTGTGATACCAGCTAACATAAAATATTTTTCTTTTTTAAAAGAAAAATGTGGAGCAACTTTAGGTTTTAGTAACCACAAGGTGAAGTAACCAATAAAGAAACGTAAAAATAGAATTTCAATAGGTTGCAGGAAGGCTAACAGCTTTTTGGTAGAAACAAAAGTGGTGCCCCAAACAAAAATGGTAAAAATTGCAGTAAGATGCCCTTTAATATTTTTTTGATTCATTTTCTTGGCAAGGAAAGCAAATGAAATACTTTCTAAAAGCCGTCACTTCCTTTCATGAGATAATTTGAATTTACTATTCATGATACTGTTAATCAGAAAAAATGCAAGAAAATATCGAAATTTCTTGAAAATTATCTGGAAATTTGAAAATTGATTGTGCTTTTCAAATACTTTTATATAATGAAAGTAAGTTTTAAATCTGAGGGGGAGACTTGATGGAAGCAGTGATTAAAAATTTTTGGCAAAGTGTCGCTAAACAAGAGTTGCCAGCTTTAAGAGAATATTTTGTAACAACAGCTGTGATTGATTGGCCAAATACGAATGAGCGATTTACGCGAGAAGAATATTTAGTTGCTAATTGTGAGTATCCAGGGGCTTGGCAAGCCGTGGTTCTGCAATGTAATCAAATTAGCGTTGATGAATATGTTTCGATTACACAGGTGAGATTAGTTGATGAAGCTATCAGTTTTCATGCGATTTCTTACTATCGGATGATTGATGGGAAGATTTGCTATTTAAAGGAATTTTGGAGTGAGGATGGCGAAGCGCCTGAATGGCGGAAAAAGAAAAATATAGGTAAAAAAATCAATAGTTAGTTTACGATGCCAAAGTTCATGTAGCTTTTGGCATCTTTTTTTAGTTTTTAGCTAATATTTTTCAGTTTTCCAAATTATTTTATCGGACTTTAGACTGATTTTTGCGAATATAGCTTGTCACCTTATACTATGTAATGTATAGTATTGAATGTAAGGAGCATGAAGCAATTATTTTATTAAGAAAAAAGACAATTCATGAGAGCGACAAAAGGTGGTGGAGAAATGGATAGTCAATTAAAAAAAGGTATTATCGAATATTGTATTTTAGCCTCTTTAAAACAAAATGATTCTTATGGCTATCAAATTGTTAAAAATATTTCTGCTTTGCTACCGATAACCGAGTCAACGCTTTATCCGATTTTAAAACGCTTGGAAGTCAGCGGTAGGGTTCAGACGTATACGAAGGAACACAAGGGTCGTTTGCGGAAATATTATCAAGTAACAGATTTAGGAATCAGTAGTATTGATAATTTCTTGCAAAATGATTGGGAGCAATTAGAAAAGATTCATGATTATATTCAAAGCGTTGCCGATTTATATTGAAATTAAATAAAAGGAGATTTGTATAATGGACAGAATTGATTTTATTAAAGCCTTAGCTGATGAGCTGGCTTATGAAGTAAAACCAAGTGAAATACATCAGCTAATTAACTATTATGATGAAATTATTCAAGATTTAATGGAAGATGGCTATTCAGAAAAGGAAGCTGTAGCTAAGCTAGGTAGCCCTAAAAAGTTGGCTAAAGAAGCTGCTGGTATTCAAGAGGTTGAAATTGACATTCCTCGTCGCATGAGTACCTGGGTGCTTGTTTTATTAGTGATTGGTTTTCCGATTTGGGGTAGCTTATTAATTGCCTTTGTGGCAGTTATAGCAAGTTTTTATCTGGTATTGTGGTGCATTCCTTTTTCAACTGGCTTAACTGGTGTTGTTTGTACGATTTGTGGTGCAGCCGCTGCAGTGCTTAGCCCTTTATTGATGGCTGATACGCTTTATTTAGGCACAATGCAACTAGGCGCTGGAGCAGCCTTTTTCGGAATTGGTATTTTATTATTAATTTTAACGTTTTCTATAAGTGGTAGTTTCTTAAGAATCACTAAAAAAACATTTGCAGGTTTAAAACATGCCTTTTTTAAACCTAGAAAGCAGGTAGTTAGACTATGAAAATAAATCGAAAATTTTTCACTATGATTGGTGGAAGTTTAACAGTAATAGGGCTATTAGTGATGTTTATGGCTTTTGCTATGTCAGGATTTGCACCTAGAAAATTCATTACTAATAATGATCGACCTTGGTACCAATTAATTACTTTTTGGAGCTATCAAGATGATGATGATTTCCATGACGACATGGAAGATCTTGAAGATGACTTGAAGGAACTTAAGGATGATCTTTTTGAAGATTAGCAACAACTGAAAAAAATGATTAAGCTAGAGATTAAGATCTCTAGCTTTTTTGTAGTTAAAAAACTTCAAGATTCTGAATTATTAAGAATTAATTTATTTAAGTGTATTTTAAGGAGAGATAGGCCATATTACTGCACTTATTTTTACTTCAGTGATAAAATTAAAGAAGATAAATAAGAGCAGTTTATTTCATGAAGGGATTGACTATCTTGGAAAGCGAGGAATAACTATGTTTTTGTGGTATCTCTTGTTCTTTTTACTATTACAAGTGCTTATTTTTTATGTGGTGGCGAACTTTATTGCTGCTAAATTAATTGATATTGTTCTTAATCGTGATAATAAACTTTCAAAAAGTTTTCGTCAAAAGAAAGTTTCTAATCGAGTTTTAGATTTATATCCTGATGTTTTAACTCAAGAAAAAATGGAAATTAATCAAGGGGAAGAATTTTGGCAAAGAGGGCAAGCCGTGCAAGTAGTCAGCCATGATGGCTTGCGGTTAGCCGGCAGTGTGTTTAATCAATCAAATGAATCGCAGGACTGGGTGATTGCTCTGCATGGCTATCGTTCTACTGGTAAAAAGGATATGGCTTATGTTGGTCATCAATATTTTAATAAAGGTTATAACGTCTTAATTCCTGATTTGCGGGGCCATGGTGCTAGCGAAGGGAAAGTTATCGGCATGGGTTGGTTAGACCGCTTAGATTTATTAACTTGGATTAATTGGTTAGTTACCAATTTCCCTAAAGCTAAGATTGTTTTGCATGGCGGTTCAATGGGGGCAGCTACGGTTTTAATGACCAGTGGTGAAAAATTACCGTCTAATGTCTATGCTTTAGTTTCAGACAGCGCCTTTACTTCGGCTTATAGCGAATGTGAGCATGTTTTAAAAGATATTATGCATTTTCCAAGTTTTCCTTTAATGCCGGCTGCTAATCATCAAAGCAAGAAGTTTGCTGGTTATCAGTTAAAAGAAGCTTCGGCTACTAAACAGGTGGCTAGTAATCATTTACCGCTGCTGCTTATTCATGGTAGTGCCGACCATTTTGTGCCGATTGACTGTGCTTTAAATTTGCAAGAAGCGACTGTTGGTCCTTGTGAGTTTTTAGAAATTAAGGAAGCTGGTCATTTAACTGGGATGACGATTGAGCCACAATTATATTGGCAAACGGTTTTTGATTTTTTGAAAAGACAAAACAAGAATAAGAGTAGTAAAAAATCGTAAGGTATATCATTTTGTTAAATCTCTTTTAGTTGGTAGAATTAAAGTATCAAGAAAGAAGCTTTTGATTCTTTCCATTAAAATCAACAAGGGGGTAACTAAAATGGATGGAAATAAAATTGACGGTAAAAAAGTGACAGCGGAAATGTTAGTTGAAAAAGGTTATCGTAAATATAGCGGTGAAGAAATTGATATTTACTATAATAAAGATATTTGCGCCCATATCGGTAATTGTGTTAGAGGTAATGGCGCTGTCTTTGAAGTTGGTCGCCGTCCTTGGATTATTGCTGATAACAGTACGGTGGCTGATGATATTCAGGTAATTAATACTTGTCCTAGTGGTGCGTTGAAATATATACGAAAGGATGAACAATAAATGACTAAGATTAAAGAAGAGAAGAATCGTTTCGTTTTACTAAATGATGAAGATGCTGAAATTGGTGAAATGACTTGGTCTGATGCTGGCGAGCATTTAATGATTATTGACCATACTTTTGTAGACCCAGCCTATCGAGGACAAAAATTGGCAGAAAAATTAGTTTATCAAGGGGTAGAAAAGGCACGCCGTGAAGGTAAAAAAATTATGCCTTTATGTCCTTTTGCTAAAAAAGAATTTGATACTAAAGCTGAGTATGCCGACGTTCTTAAATAACTAATTATAATAGAAGAAAAAATACCTAATCTGGCTGAAATTTAAACAAATTTAACGCAGATTAGGTATTTTTTTGTAAGTGAAATAAATTATTTTATTAAGTTTAAAAGAAAGAATTTAGTTAACTAATAAAAAATAGTAGTCTTTCCGCCTGAATTATGCTAAAGTAATAGAGATGAATTCTGATATAAGGAGGTTCCAAGTCTTGGAAGATATACTTTTGGGTATTGTGATTGCTTTATCTATTATTTTAGTTGTAGTTATTTTAATGCAACCGAGTAAACAAAATAGTGCTGCCAGTGCCTTTACAGGTGGGGCGGACCAACTTTTTGGCAAACAAAAAGCTCGAGGATTTGAAGCAGTGATGCAACGAGCAACAGCGGTATTAGGAACAGCATGGATGGTTTTATTATTAGTGCTAGCTTACATATCGTCTACTAAGTAAACACAAAAGACTAGAGCCGAGGAATCAGATGTCAGAATTGTCATCAGTTCCTCGCTTTTTTTGTATAAAAAAGCATAAATGCAATTGCACAGCAATCTTCAGAAAAAACAGCGTGAAACAATAACTTTTGTTAGAAATGTGCTAAAATAGAGGTAAGATAAATAGCGGAAAGTTTGCCTATTTAATGAGTGTGGGCAGCCTTTTTGAAGGGATGATTGGTCAGATGGATTTAAAGATGCCACAAACTTTATTTTCAGAGAATGGTGAGCGTTGTGTGTTGCTGCTACATGCTTATTCTGGCAGTCCTAATGATGTTAGGATGCTCAGTCGCTATTTAGAGAAGCATGGCTACAGTGTCTACGCACCGCTGTTTACCGGCCATGGTACTTTGGAGCCACAGGATATTTTAACTCAGCCAGTTTCAACTTGGCTAGCAGATGCGCAAGCTGCCATTAGTTTTTTGAAAACGAAAGGTTATCAGCAGATTGCTGTTTTTGGACTATCAATGGGTGGGATTTTTGCCATGGAGCTGTTAGAAAGTGGCGATGCAGCCTTGATTGGTGGTGGCAGTTTTTGTTCACCTTTAAGTTTAAGTCAAAACAATGTACCTGTTCATTTTATGAAATATGTTCAAAAGAATCTACAGTTAGTTAATTTGTCAGAAACAGCTATTCAAGCGCAATTACCGAAATACTTGGAGCTAGTAAAGCAACAATTGACAGCAATTGATGATTTTGCGGCCACTGTTTTTAAAAATTTAACTGAAATTAGCGCGCCAGTATTTTTAGCGCAAGCAGGCCAAGATGAAATGATTGCTGCCAGTAGTGTTTTTCAAGTTGCTGAGGCTTTGCAGAAGAAGCGCTTTGTTTTACAGTGGTATCCTGAAAGCCCACATGTTTTAACAGTGGGGCCGGAACGGCGACAATTTGAAGCTGATGTTTTAGCTTTTTTAAATACTTTAGCTTGGAAAACTGATAAAAATGAAAATAGAAATTATGAGAGCTAGTTTAGTGAAAGCTAAACTAAAATGAGGAGATAAATGAGTAAAGATACGATTAAACAGAAGATTATTCTTTATATGGAGAGTAGTCCCAAAAAAAGCTTTTCAATGGAAGAAATCGCTGAAGGCTTACAGTTACAAAAGAGTGGCGATTTTAAATTTTTAGTCCAAACGATTGCTTCAATGGAACAAGATGGTTCAGTGATTTTTACTAAAAAAGGCAAAATCAAATTAGCACAAGCACCTTTAGTGGTAGAAGGAACTTTTCGCCGCAATGAACGTGGATTTGGCTTTGTGACGATTGATCCTGAAGAAGATGATGTTTATATTCCGAAAGAGTCAACCCAATATGCGATGGATGGCGATATTGTAGCCATTGACATTATTAAACCTGCCAATCAACTAACAGGTATGGGAGCTGAAGGCAAGGTGGTAGAGATTCGTCAGCGGGCGTTACAACAAGCCGTTGGAGAATTTGTAGCTTACAATGATGATGAAATTGCCGAAAGCGACTTATATGGCGTAGTCATTCCTAAAGATAAGAAGATGCAAGGTTTCAAAATTTATATCGCTGCTGAAGGGATTCGCCCTGTTGATGGGAGCATCGTTCAAGTGGCAATTAGTCATTATCCTGAAAAAGGCTATGCAACCAGTTTAGAAGGTTTTGTGAAGCAAGTAATTGGCCATAAAAATGATCCTGGTATGGATATTTTAGGGATTGTGGTGGCTAAAGGGATTCCCACGAAATTTTCTGAAGAAGCTTTAGCCCAAGCGGATAGCGTGCCAGATCAATTGACGGAAGCTGACATAGTCGGCCGTAGGGATTTACGGAAGCAAACGATTGTGACCATTGACGGCGCTGACGCTAAAGATTTAGATGATGCAGTGACGGTTGAGCAGTTAGGGAATGGTAATTATTTCTTAGGGGTGCATATTGCTGATGTTTCTTACTATGTAACGGAAGATAGCCCGCTAGATGGTGAGGCTTTTGAGCGAGGAACCAGCGTTTATTTAACTGACCGTGTGATTCCTATGTTGCCGCAACGCTTATCTAATGGGATTTGTTCGCTAAATCCTAAAGTCCCACGCTTTACTTTAAGTTGTGAGATGGAGATTGATTTACAAGGGAATGTTGTCAGTTATGATATTTTCCCTAGCGTGATTCAAACAACAGCACGGATGACTTATACAGCCGTCAATCAAATTTTAGAAGACGCTGACCCAGAAGTGATGACGGAATATCAAGCTTTAGTGCCGATGTTTCAAAATATGGCAACTTTGCATAAAATATTAGAAGAAAAAAGATTACGTCGTGGAGCTTTAGCTTTTGAAGAGCATGAAGCGCGAGTTTTAGTAGATGAAAAGGGTCATCCTGAAGATATTATTTTGCGAACAAGAGGAATTGGTGAAAGATTAATCGAATCCTTTATGTTAGCAGCCAATGAAACAGTAGCAGAACATTTTGCGAAAAAAGAATTACCTTTTATTTATCGGGTTCACGAACAGCCTAAGGAAGAAAAAATGCAACGTTTCTTTGATTTTGCAGCGGCTTTAGGGATTTTAGTTCGCGGCACAAAAGGGGATATCACCCCGAAAGATTTACAAAAGGTAATTGAAGATATTGCTGATAAACCGGAATCTTTAGTGATTAATACGATGCTTTTAAGAAGTATGCAACAAGCTCGCTATGCTGAAGAGAATTTTGGCCATTATGGCTTGGGAGCTACTTATTATACCCATTTCACTTCGCCGATTCGTCGTTATCCAGATTTAATTGTGCATCGCTTAATTCGCACTTATCATGAGGATACTTCAAAAGCGACCCAAGGGAAATGGCAGCAGCTCTTGCCAGATATTGCTCAACATTCTTCAAAAATGGAACGTCGAGCGGTTGAAGCTGAACGAGAAGTCGATGCTTTGAAAAAAGCGGAATTTATGGCTGATAAAATTGATGAAGAATTTGATGGCATTATTAGTTCTGTTACCAAATTCGGGATTTTCGTTGAGTTGCCAAATACAGTAGAAGGTTTAATTCATATTAATGAATTGAAACAAGATTATTTCCACTTTGTTGAAAACCACTTGGCTTTAGTGGGAGAGCGGACGCGCCAAGTCTTTAAGATTGGTCAGAAAGTCCGGATTAAAGTTGTTAAGGCGGACCCAGAGACCCGTGAAATTGACTTTGAGTTAGTTTCAGCAGAAACATTAGCGGAAATTGATTTACCAAAAACTGCTCGTCGCCAAAAAGCTAAAAGCAGCAAAGAAAAAGCGGGGCGTGGTAAATCACAAGGGAAAAAAGCTAAATTTGTTCACCCAAATGAAAAATCTTTTTCAAAAAAAGGCAAGCAAAGTAAAAAGAATCAGCCTTTTTATAAAAAAGCCACCAAGAAGAAAAAGAAAAAATAAGTGAAGAGGTCCGTTAGCAGCTGATTGCTGATGGTTTATAAATAGAAATGGAGTTTTGCTTATGCCAAAAGGAGAAGGGAAGTTAATTGCCCAGAATAAGAAAGCCCGCCATGATTATAGCGTTATTGAAACAATGGAGGCGGGGATGGTTTTACAAGGAACAGAGATTAAATCCATTCGTAATAGCCGCATCAATTTGAAAGATGGTTTTGCCCGCGTCCGCAATGGGGAAGTCTATTTGCATAACGTGCATATTAGCCCTTATGAACAAGGGAATATTTTTAACCACGACCCTTTAAGAACGCGGAAACTATTATTGCATAAAAAACAAATCGCTCGTTTAATTGGCGAAACAAAAAATCCCGGTGTAACCTTGGTTCCACTGAAGGTTTATATTCGCGATGGTTATGCTAAAGTGTTAATTGGCATCGCTAAAGGAAAGAAACAATACGATAAACGAGAAGATTTAAAACGTAAAGATATTGACCGTCAAATCAATCGGACGTTGAAAAATTATTCCCGCTAAAATTTAGAATATTCTTTTTCGCATATTAAAAGGTTTATCCTTTGACTTTTGTTAAAAATTTGATAATATGAGCATTGTCTTCTTGGATTTTTTTGAAAACGAAAAGTTTGGAATGTTGTAAAAAAACTAGATATAGCAAAGCTTTTTTTGGTATTGAAGGTTCGTGATTTTTTTGAAAATCATTTGTAAGTTTCAAAAAAAGTGATTTATGACAGTACAGACTGCTGAAATTATTTATTAGTAACGAGAGAAGACAAGTAAGCGTGAAAACTTCAGTTTTAGCTGAAGTGCTTTCTTACAAAGTGGTAATGGGAAAAGAGGTGAGCATAAAATTGGAAGAAAAAACATGGACCTTTCAATTTATGGGGATTTGGTTTGATGGCACGATTTGTTTAATGACCTTATTAACATGTTTGATTGTCTTTTTAGTGGTGTTTATTTGCACCCGAAAATTGACAATGCGACCTAAAGGAAAACAAAACGCCATTGAGTGGTTGATTGATTTCGTTCAAGGGATTATTTCAAGTAATATGCCTAGTAAAGAAGTCGGTAATTTTCATTTATTAGCATTTACCTTATTTTTATTTGTTTTTGTAGCTAACTGTTTAGGGCTAGTCACAAAAGTAGTTACTCACCAGGAAATTTCACTGTGGAAAAGCCCAACCGCTGATCCAGTTGTCACTTTAACTTTAGGGGCAATGGTGATTTTACTAACCATTTTTTATGGGATTTCACGCTTAGGCTTTAAAGGTTATATTGTTAACAGTTATTTATCACCATCGCTAGTTATTGCACCAATCAAATTAATGGAAGAATTTACTAATGTAATTACTTTAGGTTTGCGACTTTATGGAAATATTTTCGCCGGTGAAGTTTTATTAGGTTTGATTGTTGAAATTGTTTTAAATGTTGGCTGGCTAGGTATGTTACTTGCTGTGCCTTTAGAGATGGTTTGGATTGGGTTCTCAATTTTTATTGGGGCCATTCAAGCATACGTATTTGTGACTTTAACTATGGTATTTATGAGCCATAAAGTTGAAGTTGAGGAAAATTAAGTTTTTAACGACTCTGCCAGTTCTTTTATTAGAGTTGGCTTATTATAAAAGCACAAAGCACTTATTCTTTGTTGTTAGAGTTCAAATAAAAAAATAAGCATAACGCTTTATTAATTGGAGGAAAAGAAAATGGACGGATTAAATTATATTTCAGCAGCGATTGCAATTGTAGGGGCAGCCTTTGCAGCAGCCTATGGTAACTCTAAGGTAATTGCGAAAGCATTGGATTCAATGGCGCGTCAACCAGAAATGGCTGGACAAATTCGCTCAACAATGATTTTAGGGGTAGCCTTCGTAGAAGCGGTGCCTATTTTGGGAGTAGTTATCTCATTACTTTTAGTTTTGGGATAATTAGCGGTAAGTTGTGGCAGAAGGCAGGATTGCTGGTAGATTTTCGGCAGGACTGCTTTCTTTTGTACATTAAAATTTGATAGCTGCAAACTGATTTGAAAAGATATTATACATAAATTTACTAATGCAGTTAGAAAAGGGAGTTGAGCATAAATGCTGGAGCATGTGATATTGGCTCATCAAGTTGATACAACAATTGGAAGTGTTCTTACTGTAAGTATTTCATTCTTACTTTTATTATTGTTGTTGAAAAAATTTGCTTGGGGTCCCGTTACTGAAATTTTACAAAAGCGGGAAGAAAAAATTGCCAATGATTTAGATGCCGCTGAAGAATCACGAATTAAAGCTGCTGAGATGGAAAAGCAACGTGAATCTCAATTACAAAATTCGCGAACAGATGCTGCTGAAATTATAAAGAGTGCCAAAGAAAACGGTGAAGTTAGCCGTCAAAATATTTTAGCGGAAACACAAGTAGAAGTTTCTAAAATGAAAGAAAAAGCGAAAAATGATATCCGCCAAGAACAAGAAACCGCCTTAGCTACTGTGAAGGATGAAGTTGCTGAACTTTCAATCCAATTAGTAGCCAAAATTCTTGAGCAGGAATTAACACCAGAAACGCAAAATACATTAATTTCGCAATATATTGACGATTTAGGCAGTCATCATGAAACTGAGTAAATTTACAGTAGGGAAACGCTACGGCAAAGCTTTGTTTGAACTGGCGGAGGAAAAACAAGCTGTTACTGAAATTTATCAAGAATTACTTGAAGTACGCAAAATCTATCAATTAGTGCCTGATTTGGGGAATATTTTAAGCGATCCCCGTTTGGATTTAGCTGAAAAAAACAAAATTATGGATCAGCTATTAAGTGCTTTTGATGGCATTGTTCATAATTTTTTAGCCGTCGTATTTAACTATAATCGAATGAATGACTTAATGTTGATGATTGATGAGTATGAACGTCATTATGATGAACAACAAGGCATTGCTCTAGGAACAGTTACAACGGCGATTCCTTTGACACCGGAACAACAAGTGGCGTTAGAAAAAGAAGTAGCGAGCTTCTTTAACTATCAAAAAGCGACCTTGGTTCCTAAAGTAGATCCAGCAATCTTAGGTGGCGTAATTGTAGAAGTTCAACATCAAGTAATTGATGGTAGTGTAGCAACTAAATTTGAGAATATGAAGAAATTATTGCGAAAATAGAGGTGAGTTTAGATGGCGATTAAAGCTGAGGAGATTAGTGCCTTAATTAAACAGCAAATTGAAAATTATCAACAAGAACTTTCAATGGAAGAAATTGGTACCGTAACCTATGTTGGTGATGGAATTGCCCGTGCTCATGGCTTAGAAAATGCAATGAGCGGTGAGCTTTTGGAGTTTTCTAACGGTAGTTATGGGATGGCCCAAAACTTAGAAACTAATGATGTAGGGATTATCATTTTAGGTGATTTTGAATCCATTCGTGAAGGGGATAAAGTGAAACGAACAGGACGGATTATGGAAGTTCCTGTTGGGGAAGCTTTAATTGGTCGGGTAGTCAATCCTTTAGGCCAACCCGTAGATGGTTTAGGAGAAATCGTAACCGATAAAAGTCGTCCAGTTGAAACAGCAGCACCCGGTGTAATGGAACGTAAATCTGTTAGTGAACCAATGCAAACTGGACTTAAAGCGATTGATGCTTTAGTACCAATTGGTCGTGGTCAACGGGAGTTAATTATCGGCGATCGTAAAACAGGTAAAACTTCAATTGCGATTGACACGATTATCAACCAAAAGGGCCAAGATGTGATTTGTATTTATGTAGCGATTGGTCAAAAAGAATCAACTGTTCGTACGCAAGTTGAAACGCTACGTAAATTTGGTGCTTTAGAATATACGATTGTTGTAACAGCTGGGGCTTCACAACCGGCACCGTTACTTTATATCGCCCCTTATGCCGGTGCGGCAATGGGTGAAGAATTTATGTATAACGGCAAACACGTTTTAGTTATTTATGATGATTTATCTAAACAAGCTGTTGCTTATCGGGAGTTATCATTGCTGTTACGTCGGCCACCAGGTCGGGAAGCCTATCCAGGGGATGTTTTCTATTTACATTCTCGTTTATTAGAGCGAGCAGCTAAGCTAAGTGACGAATTAGGTGGCGGTTCAATGACAGCCTTACCTTTTGTTGAAACACAAGCAGGAGATATTTCAGCTTATATTCCAACTAACGTTATTTCAATTACTGACGGGCAAATTTTCTTAGATAACGAATTATTCTATTCAGGCACACGGCCTGCTGTTGATGCGGGCTTATCTGTTTCGCGGGTAGGTGGTTCAGCTCAAATTAAAGCCATGAAAAAAGTGGCAGGAACTTTACGTTTAGATTTAGCGAGTTATCGTGAGTTAGAAGCCTTCACTCAGTTTGGTTCAGATTTAGATGCAGCAACGCAAGCTAAATTAAATCGTGGCCGTAGAACAGTAGAAATTTTAAAACAAAAACTACATGAGCCTTTAGCGGTTGAAAAACAAGTATTAATTTTATATGCTTTAACTCATGGCTTTTTAGATAGTATTCCAGTTGGGAAAATTTTAGATTTTGAAAGTGGCTTATTTGAATTTGTAGAAATGAATCACTCTGAAATCTTTGAAGAAATTCGTCAAACGAAGGACTTGCCTGCTGAAGAGTCACTAACAGCAGCGATTGAAGCCTATATGGAAATTTTTAAAGCAACGAATAAGAAAAATATTTCGACTGAAGAGCGTTTAAAAGCGATTCAATAGAAGTTTGAGTGAGAGAAAACTAAAGTAGGGAGCATTGAAGATGGGCGATTCATTAAATGAAATTAAACAGCGAATTGCTTCAACTAAAAAAACGAGTCAGATTACCAATGCGATGCAGATGGTTTCTGGCGCGAAACTGACTAAATCAGAAGTCGCTTCGAAAAACTATCAAGAATATGCTCTAAAAGTGCGAGAAATTGTCACTCATTTGGCTGCTTCTCAGTTAACGGATTTAGCCCAAGATGCTGAAGGCAGTGATTATCATGCGATGCTATTTCCGCGAGAAGTTAAGAAAACTGGCTATATTGTGATTACTTCTGACGGTGGTTTAGTTGGAGGCTATAATAGTTCAATTTTGAAGCAAACGATGGCGATGTTGGCTGATGATCACGATTCACAAGCTGAATATGTGATGTTGGCAATCGGTGGAACGGGTGCTGATTTCTTTAAAACGCGTGGCATTGATTTAGCCTATGAGCTACGCAATTTATCTGATCAGCCTAGCTTTGAAGAAGTTCGTAAGATTGTAACGATGACAACGACCATGTACAAGAATGAGGTTTTTGACGAATTGTATGTTTGTTATAATCATCATATTAATTCTTTAACTAGCCAATTTCGAGTGGAAAAAATGTTGCCGATTTCGGATTTGGATCCTGAAGAAGCAACTGAACATGAATTGGAGTATATTTTTGAACCTTCAAAAGAAGCCATTTTAGATCAGTTATTACCGCAATATGCGGAAAGTTTAATTTATGGTGCAATTATTGATGCCAAAACAGCAGAACATGCAGCTGGGATGACAGCGATGAAAACGGCAACTGATAATGCTCGTAATATTATTGGTGAGTTAACCATTTCTTATAACCGAGCAAGACAAGCCGCAATTACGCAAGAAATTACTGAAATTGTCGGTGGGGCTTCGGCACTAGAATAGTTTTTATAAAACTAGCTGACAATAACGTGTGAAAAATATAGGAGTTTTAGTTTAGCATAAATAAGGAGGATTACGATGAGTTCTGGAAAAATCGTCCAAGTAATTGGTCCGGTAGTCGACGTTGAATTTTCATTAGATCAGACATTACCAGATATTAATAATGCTTTGATTGTTTACAAAAATGATGGTAGTAAACAAAAAGTAGTTTTAGAAGTAGCTTTGGAGTTAGGCGATGGCATTATTCGCTCAATTTCAATGGAATCAACTGATGGCTTATGCCGTGGAATGGAAGTAATCGACACAGGAGCACCAATTTCTGTTCCCGTTGGTGAAGCTACTTTAGGTCGGGTTTTCAACGTTTTAGGAGATACCATTGATTTAGAAGAGCCTTTCCCAGAAGATGCACCACGTCATGGGATTCATAAAAAAGCTCCAGCTTTTGATGAATTGAGTACCAGTACGGAAATTTTAGAAACTGGGATAAAAGTTATTGACTTATTGGCCCCTTATTTAAAAGGTGGGAAAGTTGGTTTATTCGGTGGTGCCGGTGTTGGTAAAACTGTTTTAATCCAAGAGTTAATTCACAATATCGCTCAAGAGCACGGGGGGATTTCAGTCTTTACCGGTGTTGGTGAGCGTACCCGTGAAGGTAATGACTTATATAACGAAATGAAAGAATCTGGCGTTATTGCTAAAACAGCCATGGTTTTTGGACAAATGAATGAACCACCAGGTGCGCGGATGCGTGTTGCCTTAACAGGTTTGACAATTGCGGAATACTTCCGTGATGTAGCTGGTCAAGATGTGCTATTGTTTATTGATAATATTTTCCGTTTTACTCAAGCGGGTTCTGAAGTTTCAGCTTTATTAGGTCGGATGCCTTCAGCAGTAGGTTATCAACCAACATTGGCAACTGAAATGGGTCAATTACAAGAGCGGATTACTTCAACTAAAAAAGGCTCAATCACTTCAATTCAAGCGATTTATGTACCAGCGGATGACTATACTGACCCAGCGCCAGCAACAGCTTTCGCTCACTTAGATGCGACTACAAATTTAGAGCGTCGTCTTACTGAGATGGGGATTTATCCAGCGGTAGATCCATTAGCCTCATCATCTAGTGCACTATCTCCAGAAATTGTTGGCGAAGAGCATTACCAAGTGGCAACAAAAGTTCAACATGTCTTACAACGTTATCGTGAATTACAAGATATTATCGCTATCTTAGGGATGGATGAATTATCTGAAAAAGAAAAAGTTTTAGTTGCTCGTGCGCGAAGAATTCAATTCTTCTTATCACAAAACTTTAACGTTGCCGAACAATTTACCGGTCAACCAGGATCCTATGTGCCAGTTACTGAAACAGTTAAAGGCTTTAAAGAAATCTTAGAAGGCAAATACGACAATCTACCTGAAGAAGCCTTCCGTAGTGTCGGCCGGATTGAAGATGTTGTAGAAAAAGCTAAAAAATTGGGATATTAAGGTAAAAAAGCGGAAAAGGCTCGTTCAGCTCTTGAGCAAAATGCAGAATTAAATTATAGTGGCGTTTTATGTCACGAATTTCATTCTCATTTTGCCGAAGAGAGCTAGCCCTTGTAGCTGGATTAGATAAAAAAGCGGAGCAATTTCTTGTAGCTTTTTCAAATATTTTTTAAGAGGAGAGATCGTCATGAGTGATAATTACATTACTGTAAATGTAGTAACGCCTGATGGCATTGTTTATGATCACCATGCAGTTATTGTAGTTGCCAAAACGGTAGATGGTGAAATTGGTATTTTGCCTCGTCACGCACCGATTATTGTTCCTTTAACGATTGATGAGGTTCGTGTGAAACGAACAGATTCTGACACTCATGTTGACTGGATTGCGGTTAATGGTGGCATTTTGGAATTTCGTGACAATTTGTTATCAATCGTAGCAGATAGTGCTGAGCGTTCTCGCGATATTGATGTTTCTCGTGCAGAACGAGCAAAACAGCGAGCTGAGCAATTAATTGCTGAAGCGAAACAAAAAGCTAATGTTGATGAGTTAAGTCGGGCAACGGTTGCTTTACACCGGGCGATTAATCGTATCAACGTTTCTAAGCATATGTAATTAATAGTTATTAAAGCTGATAGCTTCTTGATGAAGAAGGTATTGGCTTTTTTTATGGCTCTTTGTCAACTGGTGTTGGTGAAGAGAAAATCCAATAGAATAATTTGATTTTTGCAGTCAAGCAGCTTTCATTGCTTGACTGCTTTTTTC
>NZ_JARXWL010000014.1 GCF_029893325.1 Enterococcus sp. PF1-24 | reverse complement strand
ACTATTTTCAATTTGAGTTCAAAACTATATTTAGCCATAAAAATACCGACCTCCAAATGTTAGATTTTTGGTCTAACTTTTGGGGGTCGGTACAGGCTTGTGGTTTTTTGAATAGCAGATGTTTAAAAAGTTTTAGCTAATTTTTCAGCATTTTCAAGAGCGTCGTGCATGACTTGATCATAAGTATCTGGTTGGTGATCGATCCCTTCAATCGCTAACTCTTCAACACTTTCAACGCCAACAAAGTTTAACATGCCTTTGACATATTGCGCAGAAAAATCTTTACCAGCGTAGACGCCACCAGCGGATTGAATATGCAAAGCTTTTTTACCAGAAGTTAATGGTAGTGGGCCTGTTTCGGTATAACGGAAAGTTTTACCAGCCACACTGATGCTGTCAAACCAAGCTTTTAAACGAGTTGGAATGTTTAAATTCCATAAAGCATTAGCGATTACAACTTTATCAACAGCTAAAAATTGTTCAGTTGCATCGTTGAAAGCTGCAACTTTGGCTTGTTGCGCTGCTGATAAATCAGTAAAGGCAGTGCCTTTTTGTAAAGCTCCCCAAGCGGTAAGCATATCTTTATCAATTTCGGGAATACCTTTTTCGTATAAGTTTAACGTGATGATTTCATCACTAGGATTTGCTTTTTTATAAGCAGTTATAAAAGTATCTAAAACTTTAATGGTTTTAGATTCATTAGCTGTTAATGGATGTGCATTTACTACAAGAACTTTAGACATAATGATTCTCCTTTTAATAGTTTTATTGATTACAACTTTATCTTACTAAAAATAACGAAATAAGCCAATAAAAATGCTTGCTCATTTTTATTAACTAATCAAAAAAGTTTGAATACATCTGAGTGTATTCAAACTTTTTGAGCATTTTATACTAATGAAGTAATCGCTGTGTGTTGGGCATTCATTGCTTCAGCCACACCGGCAAAAGTAATTTCACCAGCAAAGGTATTAATCGCTGATTGAATCACAGTTGATTCTTTAATCGCTGTTGTAATGCCTTTGTTAGCAATCTCTAAACCATAACGTAAAGTTGCATTGGTTAAGGCGATAGTTGAAGTATGTGGTACCGCACCAGGCATATTAGCTACGCAATAATGCGTTACGCCGTCAATAACATAAGTTGGTTCGTCATGATAAGTGGCATGAGTAGTTTCAAAACAACCCCCTTGATCGACAGCCACGTCAACTACAACAGCACCGTCTTTCATATCAGCTAAATAAGCTTTTTTCAATAATTTTGGTGTTGCTGCGCCAGCAATTAAAACCGCACCAATTACTAAGTCCGCATCTTGACATTGACGGTGAATTTCATAATCCGTGCTATACATAGTTTGAACAGTCCCGTTAAAAATTTGATCAATGTACTCTAAGCGCTCTAAATTTTTATCTAAAATCGTTACATTGGCACCAAAACCGATTGCCACTTTTGCTGCGTTAATGCCGACAACACCGCCACCAAGCACAACGACTTTCGCTTTAGCAACGCCAGTTACGCCACCAAGTAAAATACCAAAGCCGCCAAAAGGTTTTTCCAAATATTTTGCGCCTTCTTGAACAGCTAGTTTACCAGCAACTTCACTCATTGGTTTTAATAATGGTAAAGCGCGGTTTTCTTCTAATGTTTCATAAGCAACCCCAATGACTTTGCTTTCAGTTAGGGCTTTAACTAATGGTTCGTTGGCCGCTAAATGTAAGTAAGTGTATAAGATTAAGCCTTCTCTAAAATATTGATATTCACTTTCTAACGGTTCTTTGACTTTAATCATCATATCAACATCGTTCCAGATGTCTGCCGGGTTTTCAACAATCACTGCTCCAGCTGCTTGATAGTCACTATCTGTAAAACCACTCGCAACTCCAGCTCCTGCTTCGAAATAGAACTTATGACCAGCGGCTGTATATGCAGCAACCGATGCTGGTGTACATCCTACTCGATATTCATGACGTTTAATTTCTTTTACGCATCCAATTTTCATATGAATCCCCATTTCCATTTTTAGGTACCTTTCTATAATCGCAAAAAAATGAGAGCAGGTCAATAAAACAATGAGAATTTGACCAAAAATTTATAAAAAAAACTCATGATTAAATAAGTTTATGTAAAAAGCTAGCGCTGGCTTTAAAGTAGATTTTTAATTAAAGCTAGTTAATTAAAATCCAATGATAGCTTAAAATAAAGCGTTTTCAAAAACTGTCAGTATGTTATACTTAAAGATAGAAATGACAGTTTTTTGCACTTATTAGTTCAAGGAAAGGAAGACATTTATGGGAGAATTAAGGAAAGTTGGTTTTACGGAAACAGTATTACGAGATGCCCATCAAAGTTTGATGGCAACCAGGATGACCTTAGCGGATATGGAACCTATTTTACCGGTTTTAGACCAAGTAGGCTTTGATTCGCTAGAGTGTTGGGGTGGCGCTACTTTTGACGCTTGCATTCGCTTTTTAAAGGAAAATCCGTGGGAAAGATTACGGCGAATTAAAGAGTTAGCTCCTAATACACCGTTACAAATGTTATTGCGAGGCCAAAACTTATTAGGTTATCGCCATTATGCCGATGATGTGGTTGAAAAATTTGTAGAAAAATCTGCCGAGAATGGCATTGATATTTTTCGAATTTTTGACGCTTTAAATGATTGTCGCAATTTAGCAGCAGCATTAAAAGCGGTAAAAAAAACCGGCAAGGAAGCACAACTGACAATTGCTTATACAACTAGCGAAGTGCATACTGTGGCCTATTATCAGCAGTTAGTTGAAGAAATGACTGCCATGGGGGCAGATTCGATTTGTATTAAAGATATGGCAGGAATTTTAACGCCCACCAAAGGCCGTGAATTAGTGCTGACTTTAAAAAGCGTAACGGATTTACCGATTATTGTGCATACCCATTGCACCAGTGGAATTGCTTCAATGACTTATCAAGCAGTGATTGAAGCGGGGGCTAGCCGAATTGATACCGCTATTTCGCCCTTTAGCGAAGGAACGAGTCAGCCGGCGACAGAATCAATGGCTTTAGTTTTACAAGAAGCAGGTTACCAAGTGGCTTTGGATTTAGAAAAATTAAACGAAGCAGCGGCTTATTTCCGCAAAATTAAAGATAAATATTTGGATAATGGTACTTTGGAAGCAAAAATGCTGACACCAGACCCGAGAGCGTTAATTTATCAAGTTCCTGGTGGCATGCTTTCAAATATGTATTCACAATTAAGTGCAGCTAACGCTTTAGATAAATATGAAGCCGTCTTACAAGAAGTGCCGAAAGTTCGAGCAGATTTAGGTTATCCACCATTAGTAACGCCGTTAAGCCAGATGGTGGGGACACAGGCAACCATGAATGTGATTGCTGGCGAACGCTATCAAATGGTTTCTAACGAAGTCAAAGCTTATTTAGTTGGCGAATATGGCAAATCACCCGTGGCAATTACCGAAGATTTTCGACGGCAATTGGTTGGCGATACACCAGTGATTGATGAACGACCAGCCAATCGTTTAGCGCCAGAATTTGCTAAATTAACTGCCGAAATTGGTGATTTGGCAGAAAATGAAGAAGATGTTTTAATTTATGCACTATTTCCGCAAGTCGGTAAAGATTATTTGTTGAAAAGACAGAGTGCAACGAGTAATCCCGCTGAAGGTACGGTCGCTAAAGAGCAACCAATTAAAATTTATGGCTTTATTTAAGAAATAAAGGAGGAGTGGTTATGCAGTATTCATTAACCGAAGTTTTTAAAGTAACAATTGTTTCGATGAGCATGGTTTTTTTAGTTTTAACAGGGTTGATGTTTTTAATGATGGCAAGTGCTAAATTATTTAAAGAAAAAAATTTAGATAAGGAGAACGAAGCCAGCGATGAAGAAATTTTGATAAGTAACGATTTTACGGTTGAAAATTATCAGCTTTTTGAAACGGATGAGCTCGCAAAAGTCGCGGCTTTAACCGCCCTAATTGAAGCTGGGGAAAATAAAGAGGGACGCGCCTTTCAAATTGAAGAAATTAAACGCATAAAATAATAGGGGATGAGAAGATGAAAATTTATGAAGTGGAAGTTAATGGTCAAGTTTACCAAGTGAAATTAAAAGAAGTTGCTCAAGGGGAAGGAGTAGCAAGCACACCAACTATTGCCACGCCAACCAACAATTCGGTAGAAACCGCAGGGCAAAAAGTCAATGCACCAATGGCAGGGACGATTTTAGCTGTCAAAGTCAGCCTTGGTCAAACCGTGAAAAAAGGCGATACACTAGTTATTCTTGAAGCGATGAAAATGGAAAATGAAGTTGTAGCACCAGCTGACGGTGTCGTGCAACAAATCGTGGTTGTCGCCAATCAGGGAGTGGAATCTAACGAGTTATTAGTCGTTATTTAAGGAGGAGTTCAGATGATTGACATTTTTAAACAAATGATAGAGACTTCTGGCTTCGCCAATTTAAGCTTTAATCATCTATTTATGATAGCTTTGGCGTGTGTCTTTCTTTATTTAGGGATTAAGAAACAATATGAACCTTATTTAATGATTCCAATTGCTTTTGGTATTTTATTAGTGAATCTACCTTTAGCAGGTTTAATGGCGGGACCAGAAGGCGGTAATCCTGGTGGCTTACTTTATTATTTATATCAAGGGACTAATTTAGGGATTTATCCCCCTTTAATTTTCTTATGTTTAGGGGCTTCAACTGATTTTGGGCCTTTACTGGCAAATCCTAAAACGATTTTATTAGGAGGCGCAGCGCAATTTGGGATTTTTGCCGCTTTCTTTTTGGCGGTTTTATTAGGAATGACGCCCCAAGAAGCAGCTTCAATCGGAATTATCGGTGGCGCAGATGGACCGACGGCGATTTTTTTAACTACCCGTTTGGCACCGCATTTATTACCAGCGATTGCTTTAGCGGCATATTCTTATATGGCGTTAGTGCCGATTATTCAACCACCAATTATTCGTCTGCTGACAACGAAAAAAGAGCGACAAGTTGTAATGACGGAATCGCGGCAAGTCAGTCAAAGAGAAAAAATTATTTTTCCGATTATGGTGACGATTTTCGTGAGCTTGGTTGTCCCTAGTTCCACAACTTTAATTGGTTGCTTAATGTTAGGTAATTTAATTCGTGAATCTAAATTAGTGCCGAAATTAACTGATGTTTTGCAAAATGCCATGATGTATATGGTGACGATTATTTTAGGGATTACGGTGGGGGCGAAAGCCAATGGAGATTTATTCCTTTCAGCCACAACTTTAAAAATTATCTTTTTAGGGTTATTAGCTTTTTCAATCGGTACAGCAGCCGGTGTATTATTTGGAAAATTAATGTATCGCTTGACTGGTGGAAAAATCAACCCAATGATTGGTGCGGCTGGTGTTTCAGCGGTTCCGATGGCAGCGCGGGTAGTTCAAATTCAAGGGCAGAAAGAAAATCCAAATAATTATTTATTGATGCATGCTATGGGACCCAATGTTGCAGGAGTGATTGGTTCAGCCGTGGCCGCGGGTGTGTTATTAGCCTTTTTCGGTGGATAAACTATAAAGTAATTTTCAAAAAAAGATTAGTGTTTGCTAGTCTTTTTTTGATTTTTTGTCGGATTAAGAGATAAAATAACTGAAAATGAAGAATTTTCTGACTTTTTCAAAAAAATTAGTTGACAATGAACAATAAAATAGCTAAACTTAATAAAAGTAAGAGCGTTTCACATTTTTCTTTAATTTAAACTTATAATTAACAAGGGGCCATTACCATGAAAAACTACAGACAAAATTTAGTCATTATTTTATGCTTGAGGACTTAGAACGCTTAGAGATTTTTTTCTAATGCTGTTTGAGTCCTATTCGTCTTTAGTGAATGGGGTTCTTGCTAAGACATCCCAAACTTTGTGGGATGTCTTTTTTATTAGCTTAAACTTGAAGAAGTACAGAAATAATCAAAATTTAAAATTTACGATTGACTAAAAAAGAATTTAATTTTAAGGAGTGAGGAATTTGCGAAGTGATCAAATAAAAAAAGGTATCGATGCAGCACCAGCGAGAAGTTTATTATATGCAACTGGGCAAGTTAAAAATGCGGAGGATATGCAAAAACCCTTTATCGGGATTTGCAATTCATACATTGATATTGTTCCCGGACACGTTCATTTACGAGAGTTAGCCGATGTCGCTAAAGAAGCAATTCGTGAAGCCGGCGGTATCCCCTTTGAGTTTAATACAATTGGGGTGGACGATGGCATTGCCATGGGGCATATCGGCATGCGCTATTCTTTACCAAGTCGGGAGTTAATTGCCGATTCGGCAGAAACAGTCATCAACGCTCATTGGTTAGATGGGGTTTTCTACATTCCTAACTGTGATAAAATCACCCCGGGAATGCTCTTAGCGGCGGTGCGCACCAATGTACCCGCAATTTTCTGTTCAGGCGGTCCCATGAAAGCTGGAATTGATCCCCGTGGTCATAAGACGACTTTATCTTCCATGTTTGAAGCAGTCGGTGCTTATAAAGATGGCCAGTTAACTGATTCTGAGTTTGAATTTTTTGAACAAAATGCTTGTCCGACTTGCGGGTCTTGTGCCGGCATGTTTACAGCCAATTCAATGAATTGCTTGATGGAAATTTTAGGGATGGCTTTACCAGGAAATGGTACGATTTTAGCAGTTTCCGACGAAAGACGTGAATTAGTTCGTGAATCAGCCTTCCATTTGATGGATTTAGTGAAAAAACAAATTAAACCACGGGATATTATTACTAAAGAAGCGATTGATGATGCTTTTGCATTAGATATGGCGATGGGTGGTTCTACTAATACGGTATTGCACACTTTAGCTATCGCTAATGAAGCCGATATTCCTTATAACCAGGAAGAAATTAACGAAATTGCTAAACGTGTCCCTTATTTATCAAAAATTGCGCCATCATCGGCTTACTCAATGCATGATGTTCATGAAGCCGGTGGCGTTTCAGCGATTATTAAAGAATTAGTAGATTTAGGGGATGCCATTCATCCTGATCGGATCACAGTTTCAGGGAAAACCTTACGGGAAAATGTCGCAGATGCCAAAATTAATAATCAAGAAGTTATTCATCCAAAAGAAAATCCTTACAGTCCAGTTGGTGGTTTGTCGGTGCTATACGGTAATATTGCACCCAAAGGCAGCGTGATTAAAGTGGGTGGCGTGGACCCTTCCGTGAAAGTCTTTACAGGAAAAGCGATTTGCTTTGACTCTCACGATGAAGCGGTCGCCGCAATTGATAATCACACTGTTCAAAAAGGGCATGTGGTGGTGATTCGTTACGAAGGGCCAAAAGGTGGTCCCGGAATGCCAGAAATGTTAGCGCCGACTTCAAGTATTGTCGGGCGGGGTTTAGGTAAAGATGTGGCTTTAATTACTGACGGTCGTTTCTCAGGTGCTACACGGGGAATTGCAGTCGGACATGTTTCACCAGAAGCTGCGTCCGGTGGTCCAATTGGATTAGTTGAAGATGGCGATGAAATCACCATTGATTTAATTAATCGGACGATTCAGCTAAAAGTGAGTGAAGAAGAGCTGGCAAACCGAAAAGCTAAATTACCGAAATTTAAAGCCAAAGTAAAAACTGGCTGGTTAGCCCGCTACACAGTTTTAGTAACTTCTGCTCATACTGGCGGCATCATGCAAATCCCAGAAGATTTACTAGAGTAATAGAAAAGTGAAGAAACTTGTTCTGCACCCGAACGAAGTGCAGAATCAAATTATAGTGGCGTTTTCTGCCACGAATTTTATTCTCACTTTGTCGAGAGGAGCTAGCGCACATAGCTAGATCAAGAGCAAAGTGAAGTGCGCTCGTCCGCCACTTTATCAAATAGCAAATTTAAACAACTAAGTAAGTATGAAAAACAAATTGAAGAATAGGTTTTTATAAGGGGGAATTTCAATGGCGGAGTATGGGAAAGCTCTGAATGGTGCTGAAATTTTGCTGCATTCCTTGAAAGAACAAGGAACAGAGCTGATTTTTGGTTATCCTGGGGGAGCTGTTTTACCATTATATGATGCATTATATAGTTCGGATTTGAAGCATATTTTAGCGCGACATGAACAAGGCGCTGTTCATATGGCAGAAGGCTACGCCAAAGCGACGGGGAAACCTGGTGTGGTATTTGTAACTAGTGGACCGGGGGCTACCAACGCGATTACCGGAATTGCCGATGCTATGAGTGATTCTGTTCCGTTAGTGGTGATTACCGGGCAAGTAACAACGCCTGGAATTGGTAAAGATGCGTTTCAAGAGGCGGATGTTGTCGGTTTAACGATGCCAATTACTAAAAATAACTATCAAGTTCGCGCTGTTAAAGATTTAGCAAAAATGGTGAAAGAAGCTTTTCATTTAGCAACAACTGGGCGAAAAGGACCAGTAGTCATTGATTTACCAAAAGATATGACCGTTTCAGAAGTTCCGCTAGAAGCTACTGGACCAGTGAATTTAGTCAGCTATCAGCCAACTTTACAACCCAATCAATTACAAGTGAAAAAATTACTAGAAGCTTTAAAAGTAGCCAAAAAACCGCTTGTTTTAGCTGGTGCTGGCGTGATTCACGCCAATGCTAGCAAAGAGTTAATCGCTTTTGTTGAACAATTTCAATTACCGACTTTAACAACCTTGTTAGGTTTAGGCACCATTCCTTATGAGCATGAATTATTTTTAGGTATGGGTGGCATGCACGGTTCTTATGCTGCCAATATGGCATTAACCGACTGTGATTTATTGATTAACATTGGCTCTCGTTTTGATGACCGTTTAGCCAGTGCGCCTGATGAATTTGCGCCTAATGCCATTGTGGCTCATATTGATATTGACCCAGCTGAAATTGGTAAAATTATCGAAACACAAATTCCGATTGTCGGGGATGCTAAAGAAACCTTGATTCAGCTGCTAGCAACAAGTAGTGAACAACCAACTTGTGAAGAATGGCGAAAACTTAATCAAGACCGCAAAAACCAGCATCCGTTTAAATTTGATCGTCAGCAAATCGCTGAAATTAAACCGCAACGGGTAATTGAATTAGTAGGAGAATTAACTAAAGGCGATGCCATTGTAACAACCGATGTGGGGCAGCATCAAATGTGGTCCGCTCAGTATTATCCTTTTAAATATCCACAACAAATCATCACTAGTGGCGGCTTAGGGACGATGGGCTATGGGATTCCGGCGGGGATTGGTGCTAAATTAGGTGCCCCAGAGAAAGAAGTTGTAATTTTTGTCGGCGATGGTGGTTTCCAAATGACCAATCAAGAATTAGCGATTTTAAATGACTATAACATTGATTTAAAAGTAATCTTAATGAATAACCGTTCGCTAGGCATGGTGCGCCAATGGCAAGAAAGCTTCTTTGGTGGTCGTCGTTCCGAGTCAGTTTTTGAAAATCAACCAGATTTTATCAAGCTGGCAGAAGCTTATCATATTAATGGTTTTAAAGTGGATAAACCAGCAACTTTTGAAGCAGATTTTACTAAAGCCTTTAAGAGTCAAGGCCCTGCAGTAATTGAAGTGTTAGTTTCCACAACAGAACATGTTTTACCAATGGTGCCAGCTGGCAAGCCAAATGACCAAATGTTGGGGGTGGACTAAGATGATGAGAAGAATTATTACCGCAACAGTGAACAACACTTCTGGGGTACTGAATCGCTTTAGTGGCGTGCTTAGTCGCCGGCAAGTAAATATTGATAGCATTTCGGTAGGGGCAACAGAAACCGCTGGCATTTCGCGAATTACCATCGTGATTCAAGTTGAAGATTTAGCGGAAAGTGAACAAGTTACCAAGCAAATTAATAAGCAAATTGATGTGATTAAAGTTTCGGACATTACCGATGATTCACCGTTAGAGCGGGAATTGGTCCTTGTTAAAATCAATGCTCCTGTCAATTTGCGTTCAGAAATCAATTCTGTCATTGAACCATTTCGTGGCAATGTGATTGATGTCGCCAGTAAAACAATTGTCATTCAAGTGGCAGGCACGAGCGAAAAAATCAATGCCTTTATTGATGTGATTGCGCCTTATGGTATTAAACAATTAGCCAGAACAGGTGTTACCGGTTTTAGTCGCGGCAATCGTTAAAATAAGATTCAACAAGCAAAATTTGCTTTTGAAAAATATTCTACAAAATAAAAAATGAAAAAATAATGGAGGTTCTATCATGGCAACAGTTTATTATGATGATGCAGTAGCAACAAATCAATTGGAAGGGAAAATCGTGGCGATTGTCGGTTATGGCTCACAAGGTCACGCTCATGCCCAAAATTTAAGAGATAATGGCAACCAAGTGATTATCGGGATTCGCGAAGGTAAATCTGCCGAAGCAGCTCGTAATGATGGTTTTGAAGTTTTACCAGTAGCTGAAGCTGCTAAAAAAGCTGATTTAATTATGATTTTGGCACCTGATGAAATTCAAGGAGCTTTATATGAAGCTGAAATTGCACCGAATTTAGAAGCGGGAAATTCATTAGTTTTCGCTCATGGCTTCAATATTCACTTTGATGTAATTCAGCCACCGGCCGATGTGGATGTCTTTTTAGTGGCACCTAAAGGCCCAGGCCATTTGGTTCGTCGGACATTTACAGAAGGCTTTGCGGTACCTGCCTTGTTTGCGGTTTACCAAGATGCTACAGGTTCAGCTCGTGAAAAAGCTTTATCTTACGCTAAAGGAATTGGTGCTACTCGTGTCGGCGTCTTAGAAACAACCTTTAAAGAAGAAACTGAAACAGATTTATTTGGCGAACAAGCGGTTTTATGTGGCGGTTTAACAAGTTTAATCGAAGCTGGTTTTGAAACCTTAACGGAAGCAGGCTACCAACCTGAATTAGCTTACTTTGAAGTTTGTCATGAAATGAAATTGATTATCGACTTGATTTATGAGGGTGGATTTGCGAAAATGCGTAATTCAATCTCTAACACTGCTGAATATGGGGATTATGTATCTGGCCCACGAGTAATTACTGCCGCTGCCAAAGAAAACATGAAAGCTGTTTTAACTGATATTCAAAATGGCAATTTTGCGAAAGGCTTTATTGATGATAATAAAAATGGCTTTAAAGAATTCCATCAAATGCGGGAAGATAATGCCGGCCATCCAATTGAAAAAGTGGGGGCTGAGCTACGTAAAATGATGCCTTTTGTATCACAAAAAGACTAGGCTTAACTAAAACCGGGCAAGTTTTTTAAAGGAAAAGCTTTGAAAAACTTGCCTGTTGCTTTTAGCTTTGCAAGTCAATTACATACTATCGGGAAAGAAAGTAGAGAAGAAAATGGATTTAGTGACTAAGCAAGATATTTTAACGGCTTATGAAGCAATTAAAGAGGGCGTCAGCCAAACACCATTGCAATTTGACCGCTATTTATCAGAAAAATACCAATGCCAAGTCTATTTGAAACGGGAAGACTTGCAAAAAGTTCGCTCATTTAAACTGCGTGGGGCCTATTATGCAATTAAAAGCCGTCCTTATCAGCAAGTGAAAAATGGCGTAGTCTGTGCCAGTGCTGGCAATCATGCCCAAGGGGTCGCTTATACTTGTCGGGAAATTGAAGTACCAGCGGTGATTTTTATGCCAACAACAACGCCCAATCAAAAAATTTCCCAAGTAGAATTTTTCGGTGGGGAGTTTGTTGAAGTTAAATTAATCGGTGATACTTTTGATGCTTCAGCCGAAGCGGCGAAAAACTACGCGGAAGCTAATCAGTTAGTTTTTATTGATCCTTTTGATGATCCGAAAATTATTGCGGGTCAAGGAACTTTAGCGGTGGAACTTTTTCAACAAGCAGCTGAAAATGAAGTTGCGGTGGATTATATTTTAACGGCAATTGGCGGTGGCGGTTTAATCAGTGGCGTTTCGACTTATAGCAAAGGTGTTTCACCAGAAACGCAAGTGATTGGCGTTGAGCCGCAAGGGGCGATGTCAATGGAAGCAGCGTTTAACGCTGGCAAACCAGTTGTTTTAGAAACCATTGATAAATTCGTCGATGGCGCAGCTGTAAAAGAAGTTGGCCAATTAACTTATCAGCACGCAAAAACTTATGTGGATCGCTTGTTATCGGTTCCTGAAGGGGAAGTCTGCAGTACAATTCTTGATTTATACAGTAAACAAGCGATTGTCGCTGAACCAGCAGGCGCATTAAGTATTGCTGCCTTAAATCAGTTAAAAGCTGAAATTAAAGGAAAAACCGTTGTTTGTGTTGTCAGTGGCGGCAATAATGATAGTAATCGCATGGCGGAAATCGAAGAGCGTTCTTTAATGTTTGAAGGTTTAAAACATTACTTCTTAATTAATTTCCCGCAGCGACCAGGAGCTTTGCGAGAATTTGTAACTGATATTTTAGGACCTAACGATGATATTACCCGTTTTGAATATACGAAAAAAGTCAATCGTGGTACAGGTCCGGTAATTTTAGGAGTCTTATTGAAAAATAAAGCTGATTTGCCAGCTTTGTTAGATCGGATGGCAACTTTCGATCCGAAATTTATTGATTTACAAGAAAATCAATCCTTATATACTTTATTGGTTTAAATGAAAAAAAAAAGATTTCCCGCGCTAAAAAGGGAAATCTTTTTTTTTTAGATTATTAATAATTACTGTGCAGCAATTAATTGTAAGAGTAGTTGCACATCTTTTTTGATTAAAGGAGCCATTGTATCTTTAAATTGACTAAAATCAATTGTGGAAAGGGCATCTTTAATTTCAGGATGCAATTCTGGCTTATAATAGACCAGCTCCTGCAGATAAAGCAAAGCTTGACGAATAGCAGTGGGTTTTGGATCATGAACCATTGCTAAAATTTCGTTAATGGCAAGATTGATTTGTTTTTCATCATCCCACTGGGCTTGTTTACAAGCCAATCGGAAACCGCGAACTCGCATAACATATTTATCACTCTTTAACATGGAAATAAATTCGTTTAAGTAAGGATACAATTGATTGCTGGTTTCGGAAATTTTTTCCAATTCTTGTAAATTCTTATAAGCTAGATTGTTATCCTTTTCATAAAGACTTTGAATTTTAGTGTTTAATTCCAAAATGAACAGCTCCTTATTTGAATAAATTTCTTTTAATTGCCGTACCAACCGATATTTTCTGATGACCAACCAGCTGCTAATAAAGCTTGAACTTCAGTTTGACTCGCTGTGTAATGGTGAGAACCGGCGTCGCGAGCATTAGGGTTAAACAAGCGATAAATCGCTTGTTTTTTTGCTATCAGCTGAATACCAGCTAACCGCTTCATATTGCCAGCCGCTACCAACTAAAGAGTCCCGTTCATTTGTATTTAATGTATAGTGATGTTCACCACTATTGGGATTGTAAAGACGATAAACTTCGCTACCGGCATTTGGTGCATGCCAGCTAACGCCTTCATCTTGCCAACCGTTAGCCACTAGATTTTGCGCTTCTCCTTGGCTTTTCGTATAGAAATGCTCGCCATTGTTAGGATTATAAACCCGATAAATCGGATTATTAGTGCCACCAATCGTTAATTGTTGGCCAAAAGTCACGGCTGATTGCAGATTTGCTTCATAACCAATTTTCACTTGTAAATTTTTATTGTAGAATTTTTCATTCATTGGGAAACTTGCTTCAAAACCTGACCAATGTGCCGTTGGATATTGTGGGTAAAGTGCACCAACATCAGCCCGAGCTTGATTTTTTACCGCTACTCGTTGAACTTCTTGACCAGTTGCTGAGTCGATTAAAACCAACCAACGTTGTTGTTGAAGCGTGTTAGCTTCTGAAAAGTACCAACCTTTTAATTGAATCTGACCATTGTTTTCTGCAAAAGTTTCTAAATTACAAAGAGTTAAAGTGGTGTGGTTGATTTTTTCACCAGTGATTCCTTCAATTATTCTTTTAGCGATGCCATCTAAATTGTTGCGAATCGCTGCTAAATCTTTTGCGTTAGAGATAAAACCAATTTCTACTAAACGATAAGGAATACCACGGTCTTTAAAAATCTGTAAATTATATAAATCAGTTCGATAATTTAAACCTTGATTGCCGGCGTATTTTGGATTCCAACCAACATATTCTTTTAAAGTGTTGGCAATTGCGTAATCTTGCGGATTATTTGTGCCAGGAGCAACAATCACGTGGCCACCAGTTTCATCACCAATTGAACCATCTAAGTGGAGTTCAGTCACCGATTGATAAGAAGTGCTGACTGTAAAAGCACCAGCTTTTTTTTGTGATTCAGTATACATATTTTTGTTTGGATCATAAAAATCAATTTGAGCATTTGAGATTTCCGCATATTTCCGTAAATAAGGAAGTAATTCATTACGAGTGAAATCTTTTTCGTTGGTGCCATTTCCTTGAGCCCCTAATTCATTATCACCATGACCTAAAACGATTAGATACTTGTTCCCGCTACGAGCAAAGGTACGAGCTTTTGGTAATGCCTCTTGGAAATCTGCTAAAGTTGCTTCTTGTTCTTCGGTAATCAATTGACCTTCTGCTGTTAATGAATCATAATTTGAGCTGATTTCCTCAGCATTTGCAACTAAGGAAGTAGAACTTAAGCCTAAGATGCATAAAATAAGAGTTGCAAAGTTAAACAATTTTTTCACGATATTTCTCCTTAATTTTGATAAAACAATCTTTTTTGATTAGTAAAACCCTTCTAAAGTTAAGAGTTGCTCTTTAATTGTAATGCCTTCTGTACCCATATAACCAGTCATTTTTCCATTTTTCCCAATTACCCGATGACATGGAATAATGATTGGTAGTGGATTGCGACGATTGGCTTGACCGATTGCACGAATGGCTTTTGGTCGTTGGATTTTTTCTGCAATTTCTTGATAGCAGCAAGTTTCTCCATAAGGAATTGCCAATAGTGCATGCCAAACTTCTTTTTGAAAAAGCGTGCCAACTTGGATATCTAAAGGAACAGTGAACTCTTTTAACTGCTGGTTAAAGTAGGCTAAGAGTTCGTTTTTTGCTAGTTGGAGATGGGGATTATCTTTTTCGTTTTCTTCAGCAACTAACGGCTTAAAAGAAATTTCCGTAAGACCTTGAGCGCTAGCTTTAAGCCAAATGGGACCGACAGTGGTACGTATTTCCATTTTATTTATCCTCCGTGGATTTTTTCTGAATTCTACAGATTTTATGTTACACTAGTTTTATCAAAAAAGAAATATAAGATAAGCTTGAAAAAATGTAGATTTCTTGTTTATACTAGTTGAAATAACAGGTGGAGGGGTAAAATGATTGACAATGTTGAGGCACTACAAGTTCACTATAAGCAACTGGAAAATGAATTTACGGCACTTTTTGAACGGAAAAATTATTTAGAAGGTCATAAAATTCCTGAACTTACAAAGCGTTATTATGCTGTTTTAGGTGTTTTTGAGTATCGTAATAATGAGCTGACGCTAGCAATCATGCAAATGCAACACCTTTTACAGCTTGCGCAAAAATATGTTAATCGCGATGGGATAATTGATTTTGAAGAAATCGAAGAAATCACTAAAAAGAAATTTAGTGAGTATCAACGAAATTTGAAGAGTCAATTAGATGAAATTAAGTTGGCACAAATGAAAGTGCGCCAAGAAACAAAAGTTTTATCAGATGATGATGCCAAAGAGTTGAAAGCCATTTATCGTTTTTTAATTAAATCATTACATCCGGATTTAACTAAAGATGATAGCTCAGAGCGCAAAGAATTTTTTGAACAAGTGATGGCAGCTTATAAAAATGGCGACCTGCAATTGATGATGGCTTTGAAAGCTATGTTTGAAATTCAATTTCCAGATGATGAGGAACAAGCAACTGAAACGAAAGATGAGCAGGATTATCGAAATGAAATTGCTCGTTTTGAAGAGTTAATTAAACAGCAAAAATTTGAAATTAAGATGATGGAATCGGCTTTTCCTTATACGATGAAAGAATTGTTGATGGATGATGAGCTCTTGACCAAGAAGCGTGCAGAATTAGAAGATAAACAAGTGGTTTTAGAAGCAACTTTGGCAAAAATGGAAAAAGAATATCAAGACTTAAAACTGTGGCAGGCAGAAAGTCAAGATACTAGTTGGAGTGAATTTTAATGGGTTTTGAGATATCCAGAATAGAACGCAACGAACTGGAGTTATTACAACAATTTAATTTGGAATTGCCTGATTTTTCGATGGAGCCGATTTATTTAGATACGTACACGGTTGCTGGTACCAGTCATTTACAAGATGTAGTGGCAGTAGCAGAACTATTATATAAAGAAATGCCCGTCCGTTTAATTCGTGAAGATAATCGTTATGATGATTTAGCAATTTTAATTCGCACCGATGATGAAAAGAAAATCAAAATCGGTTATATTCCCCGCAAACAAAATACTATTTTAGCGCATCTTCTAGATGGGGGTAAAAAAATTTCTGCTAAAGTGACTGAGTATGATATTGAAAGTCGCGATTACTTGAAAATACTGGTGGCAGTGTATTTGGATGATTGATAAAAAAGCGTTTAAGCCCTAATTAAAGACTGGACTTAAACGCTTTTTATCTCCTTTGCTGAGTGAGCTAGCTCGTTTCGCTTTTAATAAGTCGTTCCACCTAAACCAACAATTGCAACAATATCATTCATGGTTGCTTTCATAGTTTCTGCTGTAAAAGTGACAGTTCGCCCATCTAAGCGAGTGATTTGCGAAAGCATCTCAATGCGATCAGCTTGAGCGGTTGAAGCGCATTGTAACGTTACTGTTGCTGGCATTGCTAATTGATATAAAGGTAATTCGCTAAAATTACTTTCCATAACAGCCATTGTTTTTGTTAAAATTTCTTGACGAACTTGTTTAATTGGATAAGTTTTAATAGCATAGCGTCCTAAAGATTCTTTTGTAGAGACATAAGCTACTTCAGGATGCATTCCTTCATCAAAAAGCTGTTCCTTTAAGCCTGACTCACCAATAATCAAGCCAACTGGAATCCCTAATTCACCAGCATAAGCGGCGTTAATAGTTGATTCATTCATATAAGTGTCGTTGATTTTTAAATCATAAGCCACACGAGCACTGTAGCCATGATCCATGTTACCATATTTTTTGCCAATGCCTGCATGATAGCCTAAAAAGATGACTAAATCGTAGCTTTCATCTAAGCCACTCATCATATAATCCATTCTTGGAAAGCCGTTAATTAAAGAAATTCGCTCATCCATTTTAGATAATTTTTCATAAGAGAGATGAACCCCTAAACTATGGGAGTCAGAAATTGTAATTTCGCTAACTTCAGCATTTTTTGAACTTTTCTGGATTCCTTCAATCACCCAAGCAACATGCTGGTGATAAAGGGAACGGAAATTTTCACGATCGTCTTTTTCCATATCGAAATTAGCTACGCCGGCTAACCCTTCAATATCACAAGAAATATAAATTTTCATCGTTTATTGCCCACTTTCTGCTGGATGCGTTAATTGTTGAATGACACTTGGTGTTAAAGAACGAACTAATTCAAGCACTAATTGTTTTGCATGTTGATAATCTTCATAAGCTACAAAACAGTGGGGGGTATGCGCATAGCGAACAGGGATGCCAACGACAATGGCTGGTGCACCTTTCACTTGATTAATGACTGAAGCATTCGTGCCACCACCGCTGCGAACGGAAGCTTGCACAGGGATGTTAAATTTTTTAGCTAGATCAAGAGTGTATTGCTGAAATTCTGGATTAGTAATCATGGAAACATCAAAATTACGCAACATTGGACCTTTCCCCATAGCTGATTGAATCATATAATCAGCTACACCAGTATCATCAGCTGGGCAACCTTCGAAAACAATCGCTAAATCAGCACAGACTTTTTGAGCTGCGACAATCGCACCGCGTTCACCAACTTCTTCTTGAGCGCTTAAAGTCGCTGTTAAATCAAAGGCTAAATCATCATTGGCAAGTTCATCTAAAACATCCACCATACAAGCACAGCCAATCCGACAATCGAAAGCTTTTCCGAAGAGACGATCAGTCATTGGATCGTATTCAGTTTGAACGGCTGGAACGACCGGGGCACCAATGTCAATTTTGTAAATTTCAACAATCTCTTGTTGTGATGTTGCACCAACGTCAATGAATAAGTCGTTGACAGTTATCGGTTTATTTCTTTCTTCTGGTGTCATAAAATGAGGCGGTTTACTACTAACCACACCATTAATATAATGCCCTTCACGATTGCGTACACGAACTTTTTGAGCAGTAATATTATTAGGAATCCATCCCCCTAAAGTCAGGAATTGCAGCATACCATTTGGTTTAATTGCTTGAACAATAAAACCAACTTCATCACTATGAGCATCAAATTGTAGTAGGGGACGCTTGCTAGTATTTTGCTGTCGCTGAATATATAAATTTTTAATGCCATCTGTTTCTTGGGGACCGATATGGTGAGTATATTTTTTTACCAAATGAAGAACTTCTTCCTCAAAACCAGAGACCCCATTAGCATCTGCCAATTCTTGAATTATTTGTAGGGATTTTTCTTTTTTCATAGTCTGCCTCATCTTTCTCAACTGATTAACGTTTAATTTAACTTTGCTGTGAAACTTTATTTTATACTAACATTTTTATAACAAATAGAGCCTAGTGGACCAAAAGTCAAACCATCAACTTTTTCATTTACTAAATAAGCTTCGGTGATTTGATATAAAGGAATTAGTGGTGCTTCCTCAGCAACTAATTGATCAGCTTCTTGCATTACTTGCCAACGTTTTTGATAGTCATTGGCATAAGTTTTGTTGGCATCAGCTAGCAAGCCATCGAATTTTTGATTGTTCCAGCGACCAAAGTTGTTAGAGTTTTCTGATTGTAACAAGTTTAAAAAGTCAATTGGATCAGCGTAAACGGGTGTCCAACCACCTAAAACAATATCAAATTCACCACTGCGACTTTTTTCTAAACGATTGTTAAATGGAACTGCTGAAATGGTTACTTTTAAACCAGAGAGAGTTTCCATAAGTGAACCTTGCATAAATTCACTGATTTTTTTAGCATTGTCGCTATCAGAGCAAAGAATATTAACTTCGGCTTCACTAAGACCAACTTCTTTTTTCGCTTCTTCCCACAGACTAGCTGCTTCAGTTAAATCAACTGGGTTAATATCACCAATTTCTTCAGCAAAGTCTTTACCAGAATCTTGACTAACAAAACCGGTGGGTACAAAACCTAATGCTTTCTTAGAGCCATCATTTAAAACATTGTTGGCTAATTTTTCAGAATCCAAAGCCAAAGCGACTGCCTGGCGAGCTTTTTTATTAGCAAAAAGCGTTGTTTCTGTGTTTAATTGAATATAATAAGTTCCTGGTAATTCCCGAATGGTTAGTGCTGGATTTTCTTTTTCTTGAGCAACGATATCACCAGTGATTTTAACAAAATCTAATTGCTCAGCATCAAATAGGTTTTTACCAGTGTTAATTTCTTTAATGACTTCAACTTCAACCTTATCAAGGGCTACATTTTCTTTATCCCAATAAGCGGTATTTTTTTCGTAAGTCCAAGAGTTATTTAAACCATCCCAGCCAACCATGACAAAAGGACCGTTAAATAAAGTTGTTTCAGCAGTTGTGCCGTAACTATCAGCGTGTTCTTCTACAAAAGTTTGGTTTAATGGATAGAAGGCTGGTACTGCTAATAATTGTTGGAAATAACTCATCGGATATGCTAATTCAACTTCTAAAGTATGTTCATCAAGAGCTTTTACACCTAATTCATCAGGATCTTTTTCCCCAGCTGAAATTGCTTTGGCATTTTTAATGCCTTCAAAATAGTAAGCTTGAGGTGAAGCAGTATCAGGTGCTACAGTGCGTTTCCATGAATATTCAAAATCTTGTGCAGTAATTGGATCGCCATTGCTCCACGTTGCGCCTTCTCGCAAGGTGAAAGTATAGGTCATGCCGTCGTTAGTTGGTTCCACTTTTTCTTGTGCTAAGGCAGCTTTCGCTTCACCGTTGACATCAAAAGAAAATAGACCTTCCCCAACTTGACTCATAACACTACAAGCGGTGTTATCCATTGCCAGTGAAACATCTGCAGTAGAAAGTTCTGATTCAATTCCAACTTTTAAAACTTGTTCTTCAGTTACTGTTGAGTTTGCTGTGTTTTTGTTTGCTTCTTTACCAGTAGAACAGCCAGCCATTAAAACTAAAGCCGCTCCAAAAGCAATTATCCCTGTTTTTCTTTTAATCATACGAACCCCTCTTTCATTTTTTTGATTTTCTGCTAAAATGGCGTTAACTAACAAGGGAAAAATTTTTCCTTGTTGGCACTATTCTAAATTTTGGAGGCGAAGGTAAGTGAACATCAACTATTTAAAAGACGTTTATCAGCTAAAACAAACTGAAATTCAAATTTTGTTGTATTTGGAAGAACATTTACAAGAATTAAATGATTTAAGCATTCGCTTTGTAGCGAAAAATTGTTTCACTTCACCAGCGACCATTATTCGTCTTGCCAAAAAATTGAATCTTTCAGGTTATAGTGAACTGATTTACAAAATCAAAGAATCTCATTTAGCACCTAATACCATAGCAGACTTGGCTTTAGAGGAAAAAAGTATTCAAAGTTTTTGTCAGCTGATGAATCAAAATCAAGATTGCCTGATTTCAGTTATTAGTTTAGGCTTTGCAAGCCATATTGCCAATTATATGAGCGAGGTTTTTAATTTTCACGGAATTCCTAGTATTACTACTGCTCATACTCAATTAATAAACCGTCGCAATAATCAGAAAATTTTGCTGATTGTTGTTTCTCATTCCGGAGAAGAAGAACAGTTGAAAGCGACTGTTGCTTTAGCTAAAGCAGCAGAGCAGCCAATTATTGCTTTTTTAGGAACACAGCAATCAACCATTGCTAAACAGGCGGATTTAGTCTTTTCATCAGAGTCTTTTAGTCCTTTTTCAACAAGTGTTGCTCGACCACAATTTTTCTTTGGACGCACATTAATCACGTTTGAATCATTGATTTGTACTTACATTAATGCCATAAAATAAAGAATTGTTACTATTATAGCTGATTTTTCAGCTGAAACTAGCTTCTCTGATTGATAATGGTACAAGTTGAGAAAAAAATGAAACATGTTTCGTATTTGATGAATATAACGATATGTTCATTGGAAAAAATAATAGTTTAAGAAAAAATTCTTTATTATCAGGAAATAGAAAATATGCTATAATTAAAAATGATAATCAATATCAATTGTGTGTTTATCAAAGAGAAAGAGGGGACTAAATGATTGTACAGACAGTTACTTTTATTGTGAAAAAAGAAGGGAAAGAACTTTTTGAAAATAAAATTAAACAAGATACTACTTCAATGCTAGAGCGGGAAGCTTGTTTATCAAGTGAATGTTGGTATGCCGAGACCAAGGAGCATTGTGAATTTACGCTTGTTTCAAAATGGCAGAGTAAACAAGATTTTCAAGGGTGGTTAAAGAGACCCGAACATTTACAGCATCATCGAGAAGCTCATAAAAATAAAGAAAGTCGGCCACAGCTTGTTTTAGAAAAAAAGCAAAAGACTTATTTTATTTTATATACGATGATATTCTTTCAGCCGTTCTTCCAATGTGCCAGTGTGTAGTTCAAACAAATGATTATCATAATCATAAAAATAAATTGATTTACTTTCACCGCTAATCCGACTTCTAGTTTTTCTTATTTCTAAGTTCAAATCTTGAATTTTAGATAAATAATTTTCATAGTATTGCTCGTCAATTTTGAAAGCAATGTGATTATAATTTTTAGGTAAATCAACTGAACCTTCCATTATGGCAAACCAAATATTATTGATTAAGAAAAATTTTTCTCTGGAATATGAAAAATTTTTAACTTTACTATCATATATTTCTTTTCCGTTAAATAGATTTTTGAAAAGAAGAGCAGTTTTTTCGATATCTTTAACAATAAGCGTAATATGGCTAATTCCTTGCAGATTGTTGCTCATAATGCTAATCTCCTGAAACTATATTTTTATGGATGATACAATCCGTCTTCGCCGTAATTTTTGGGGAAATCATCAGGATAAGTACCTAAACCTTCATAAGGATGTTGCTCTGTTTGGCGTGCATAGCAAAGATAATTGCTAATCAGGGAAACAAATTCGGCTCGGTTTTCTCTAAAATAGACATTAGGTTTTCCTTGTGATTCATAAATTAAAGCTTTATCAAAAGGAACATATTGTTGATCATAAACAACAATCATGGCTGCTCGAGCTTCTCGCCAAGTTAAATTCCCAGTAAAAAATTCATTGCGAATAATCTCAATTTCCCCAGTTGATGCAATGCTACCATCTTCTTCTTTATTAATGCCAATTTTCGCCATAATATCTTCGCTAGTAGTTAAGGTAGCGTCGGGTTGACCCCAAATGGCAATAATATCCGCTTCAGAATATTGATCAAAGGAAGGATAACTTGCAACAAAACCACCACTTGCATAACGGCAATAACTTAATACAGCAAATTCAGAATCTGGATTTTCAATTAAGGCGTCAGCTCTAGGGGCGGTTTCTGGCCGCGTTTTTATCATGGTAGTATAGCTCTCTTTAGCTTTGGTGATGCGTTTAGTAAAGCTTTTGCGTTCTTCAGCCGTGCCAGCAAAATTTGCTAAAGAGGTTTCGGCTTTTTGAATATAGTCTTCACTAAGAAAGAGCTCAGCAAGTAAAACCGTTTCTTCCAAATCTTCAGCCGAAATCATTTCACTACTTTCCGTTGTTTTTTTAGGTGCGGGTAGTTTGACTTTTTCATCGCTTTCGCTGCTAGAACTTTCACTACTCGCTATTGTTGAAGCAGTAGTTTCTGAAGTGGTATTTCTGGTCATTTTTAGCGTCTTACCAGAGTGCGTTTTTTTAATCGGCGTTGGTGTAGCGCTACTAGTTGACCAGTAAATCCCGACAGTAATCACGATAACACCCAATGCTACTAATCCCACCAAAAGTAGCGGCAAGTGATTTTTTTTCTTTTCTTTATCGTGGAAAGTTCCACAGTGCTTACAAACATGACCAGTTGCTGTTTTACTAAATTTATTGTCCCCACAATTTTTACAATGCATTATAAACTCCTTTAAAACTTATTTTTCATTCCTTATTCTAAAGTAATTTTTTTTAAAAGGCTATAAAAATTATTGTAGACTGATTGCTTGTAACCATTTATTAACACTTTTTTTACAAAATATATAGGGATTTAGCGAATTTTTGTGAATGGAAAATCATTTCAGTTAATTATTGACACCGCTTTCCTTAATTAGTGTATGATAAAGAGGTAACAGTTAAGGGATAAAAATTTTAGGAGGAATTAATTATTATGAAAATTATTAAAGTCGGTAGTTCAGAAGAATTTAATCAAGTAGGTGCCAGCTTACTGTTAGCAGAAATGTTTAAAAATGATTTGCGGGTGAATTTAGCGATTACTGCTGGAAATAGTCCTAAAGGTGTTTATCAAGAATTAATTAATAAAGTCAAAGAAAAAGACTATTTAAAGCATGTTCATTATTATAATTTTGATGAAATTCCATATAAAGTTACTCAAAGAGAAGGCATCACGATTTCTGATTTACGAGAATTGTATTTTAATCCAGCGAAAATTGCTGCTGAACAAATTCATAAAATGGATATGACAAACTTCAAAGAACAAGATGCAAAAATTGCCGCAGCAGGTGGCTTAGATGCTATCTTGATGGGAATTGGAGCAGATGGTCATTTCTGTGGTAATTTACCAGGGACAACTAAATTTGGCGATTGGACAACGGAAGTGATTTGCGATGAGCCAATGAAAAATTTATTAAGCCGCATGTACGAAGATAAAGCTGATACGCCAGATAGTTATATTACTATGGGGCCAAGAAGTGTAATGGCGGCTAAACATTTAATTATGATTGCCAATGGCGAAAGCAAAGCAGAAATTATTAAGAAATTTGTTGAAGGCCCAGTTACCGAAGAGGTGCCATCAACGATTTTAACTATGCATCCTAATTTAACTTTATTAGTTGATGCTGAAGCTGGTAAATATATTTAAAAATAGATGAAAAAGGCCCTGTAGAAATAATTTTTCTACAGGGCCTTTTTGTGTTGAAATTGCTGCTAAAATTTATTTTTGCTCATAAGCGTCGCTATCCTGACATTTCTCCCAAATCACCACTTCACCAGCAGCTAGGGATTTTTTGACATCAATAATTCGTTGGTTGCTACTACCGCGAAATTGGAGATTTAAATTGCGGCGGGCTAGCTCAAAGCGACCATCTACTAAAATGTCGATTTTTTTTAATAGGGCTAATTTATCTTCGGAATCTAGCAATAATTCTTCAAAAGTATAGCCGCTCCAACTCCAAATATCCTTTGTATTGCCAAATTCTTTGTGGATTCTGTCCACCACTTGTAAACAAACATCAGTATTTAAAAAAGGTTCACCGCCTAAAAGAGTTAAACCTTGAACGTGGTCAGGTTGTAAATCAGTAATTATTTGCTCTAACAATTCTTCTGTAAAAGGTTGCCCATATTGAAAGTTTTGTAAAGCTTTATTAAAACAACCTTCGCAGGCGAATAAGCAGCCACTGACATAGAGGCTATTACGAACGCCTTCACCATCAACGAAATTGAAAGGCTTGTAGTCACCGTAAAAATTTTGACTATAATCAGCTGCCAACCATTCTTTAGGTTGCGGATTTCTCATTAAAATGCCTCCAATAAAAGCAGTAAAACTTAAAATCAAGTGATTTCCTGCTAAAATTATTTTGGAAAAGGTGAGTCAAAAAGTTATTTGAACTTTTGGCTCACCTTTTAAATTTCTTTTATTTCATGTGTTTTACGCGGGCTGAAATTTCTTTATGACGACCGTGAACCATAGGGCGCGCTTGCGGGTTACCTAAGTAGCCACAAGTTCTTTTTACCACATCACAAGATTTCGGATCGTGATTGCCACATTGTGGACACTCAAAACCGCGAGCTGTTGGATTGAAATCTCCTTCATAGCCACAAGCGTAACAGTGATCAATTGGTGTATTTGTTCCTAGATAACCAACACGATCATAAGAGTAATCCCAAACAGCTTCTAAAGCGACTGGATTTTGTTGTAAAACTGGATATTCACAATAGTGAATGAAACCACCAGAACAATATTTAGGATAATCTTTTTCAAAGTCTAATTTTTCAAATGGTGTTGGATTTTTACGAACATCATAATGGAAACTATTTGTATAGTAATCTTTATCAGTAATATTTTCCACAACGCCAAATTTTTCAGTATCAAGACGGCAGAAGCGGTCAGTTAAACTTTCACTTGGTGTTGAGTAAACGCTGAAATGATAACCATATTCGTTGCCCCAATCATCTGCATGAGCTTTTAATTCTTTGACAATGCTTAAAGTAAATTCTTTGGCTTCAGGATTATTTTCCCATTCGCCACCGTAGAAAGCTGATGCCACTTCATATAAGCCGATGTAGCCCATAGAAACAGTTGCCCGTTTATTTTTGAATAATTCATTAACTGAATCTTGACGATTTAATCGTTTGCCGAAAGCACCGTACATATACAAAATAGGTGCGTTAGCAGGTGAAGCTTCTTTACAGCGTTCTACGCGATAAACTAAAGCATCTTTCAAAATACCTAAGCGTTCTTCTAAAATTGCCCAGAAGCGCTCAATATCGCCATTCGCTTCTAAAGCGATTCGTGGTAAGTTTAAAGTTACCACCCCAAGGTTCATCCGGCCAACGTTGACTTCTTCGCCGTTTTCATCTTTCCAACCTTGCAAGAATGAGCGACATCCCATTGGCACTTTAAAGCTACCTGTTAGTTCTACTAATTTGTCATAGTTTAAAATATCAGGATACATCCGTTTTGTAGCACATTCTAAAGCTAACGTTTTAATGTCGTAGTTAGGGTCATTTTTCTCTAAGTTAACGCCACGTTTCATTGAAAAAATTAATTTAGGGAAAATTGCTGTCCGTTTTTCGCTGCCTAAACCGTTGATGCGGATTTGTAAAATTGCTTTTTGAATTTCTCTTTCAAACCAGCTAGTACCTAAACCAAAACCTAAAGAAGTGAATGGTGTTTGACCGTTAGAAGTAAATAAAGTATTGATTTCATACTCTAAACTTTGCATTGCATCGTAAATGTCTTTGCGAGTTTTAGAAAATGCGTAGTCTTCACGACGTTTTTCGTCTTCAATCCATTCTTCAGCATCTTTTAAATGTTTTTGGTAGTTCAATTCAGCAAAAGGAGCTAACAATTCATCCACTCGGTCGGCAGAACAACCGCCGTATTGACTAGAAGCCACGTTAGCGATGATTTGTGAAATTTGTGCGGTTGCTGTTTGAATTGATTTTGGTGATTCAACTTCAGCGTTACCAATTTTAAAGCCGTCATTTAACATGCCTTTAAAGTCAATTAAACAACAGTTAGTCATTGGTGTATATGGATGATAATCTAAATCATGATAATGAATATCGCCTTTTTGATGGGCGTTAGCAACATGGGGTGGTAACATTTTTAAACCAATTGATTTGCCGACGATACCTGCCGTTAAATCCCGTTGAGTATTGAAAACATCGCTATCTTTATTGGCATTTTCATTTACGACTGTTTGGTCCTTATTTATTAATTTAGCAATGGTAAAATTAATATCTGTGGATTTGCTACGTTCAAAATCACGACGTGTGCGGTAGTTAATATATTCTTCCGCTAAATCATACTCGTTATTTTCCAATAAAGTATGTTCAACAATATTTTGAATTTCATAGATTTTGACGTTTTTCGCAAAACGTTCACTGATTTCTTGGTCCACTCGATAAACAATTTCTTGAATTCGTTCGTGAACCAAAGGGGTGATTTCACCATGAATATTTTCTTCAGCTTTGATTAAAGCATCATAAATTTTTTGGTCATCAAAATCAACTAAACGACCATCTCGTTTAACAACTTTTACGTTTGAAATATTCGTATTTGAAAAGTTGATTTTCCCCGCTGTTTGTTTCATTTCCATCATGATTATCACTCCTAAATATTAAAAAACACAGGGCCCAAAATAGCCCACGCTTCAATTTGTCCTCTACTATCATAAAACATTTTGCCAACTATATCTAGTGCTTTTTTTCTTATTTTTTTAATTATAACCCTATATCTAGTGATGACGTTTTCTCATCCCCTAACAAACCCTTGATATTATTGACCTTTAAATGACTAAAAAAAACTAATAATAACATAAAAAATTTTTTGCTATTTTTCCGAGCAAAAACATTGACAAAAAATATAACTTGCGGTAATTTGCAGGGAAAAAGATAAAGGACTAAAAATTTCAAAACTTATGCTATAATTTATAAGATATTAAAATGAGAGGCGGAATTTTTGTGAATGCAAAAGAAGAAAAATTATTAATCGCGTTAACTAGCGCTAATGGTGTTCCCGGCAACGAAGGGGAAGTTCGTGAAATTTTTAAAGAATACGCAAAAGAATATGCAGATGAAATTTTATTTGACGGTTTAGGTAGCGTAATTGCCAAACATCAAGGGCAAGAGGCTGGGCCAAAAGTTTTCATTTCTGGTCATATGGATGAAGTTGGATTTATGGTAACTAAAATTACTGACAAGGGTTTTATCGAGTTTCAAACGTTAGGTGGTTGGTGGGCCCAAGTGATGTTAGCGCAACAAGTGCAAATTACTACTAATGAAGGTAAAAAAATTCATGGTGTGATTGGTTGTAAACCACCCCATGTTTTAACAGTCGAAGCGCGTAATAAAGTTTACGATATTAAGGAAATGTTTATTGATGTCGGTGCTAGTAGTGCTGATGAAGTGAAGAACTGGGGCGTGCGACCTGGCGATATGGTAACACCATATATTGATTATCAACGTATGAACGGCACTAAGTTTTTATTAGCGAAAGCTTGGGATAACCGCATCGGAACCGCCGTGGCTTTGCGCGTTTTGGAAGATTTAGCAGCTGAAGGCCATCCTAATACTTTGTTTGCTGGTAGTGATGTGATGGAAGAAGTTGGTTTGCGGGGCGCCCGCACCAGCACTTATTTCGTTAATCCAGATATTGCGATCGCTTTAGATACTGGTACCGCTGGTGATACCCCAGGGATGACACCGAAAGAAGCCGATTCAGTTTTAGGTCAAGGACCCCAAGTTTTAATTTTTGACGCTTCAATGGTTCCCCATAAAAAATTATTGAATTTTGTAACAGAAACCGCAGAAGAGTTGGAAATTCCTTTCCAATATACAGTAATCGCTGGTGGCGGCACAGATGCGGGTCAAATGCACTTAACCCGCAGTGGGATTCCATCAATTGCGATTACTGTGCCTGTCCGTTATTTACATTCACATACTTCAATGATTCATGAAGATGATTATTTAAATACCGTTAAATTAGTTAAAGCCTTAGTGCAACGCTTAGATGCAGCAACAGTAGCTGAAATTAGAAGCTATTAATTTTCATCATTTTAAAAAGCATTTAGTTGAGAAGATTTCTTGCGACTAAATGCTTTTTTCTATTTAAAACATCATGATAAAAGCTAAGATTAGCCAAAAATGACGGAATTATGATAGGATAAATATAAGAATAAAATTAATAGTCAGGTGGGAGCAGAATGAAGTTAACCGTTTTAGGCTGTTTAGGGGCGTATCCTTATCAAAATCAAGGAACCACAAGCTTTTTACTACAATCTGGGGATTATAATCTATTATTAGATGCGGGCAGTGCAACTTTAGTTCAGTTAGAGCAAGTTTTAGATCCATTGGCGTTAGATGCCGTAATTTTAAGTCATTATCATCACGATCATATTGCTGATTTAGGTGTCCTGCAATATTATTGGCAGCTACATCCAAAACGTAATCCTGAAAAAATACTACCTATTTACGGACATACAGAAGATTTACAACATTTTGAAGCATTAACTTTAGCGGGTGTGACAGCAGGTCAAGAATATTTTGAAGCAGAAGAATTGCTTTTAGGACCGTTTTTAGTTACTTTTATGAAGACGATTCACCCAGTCCCTTGCTTTGCGATGCGTTTTGTGGAAAGGGGAACTGGCAAAGTTTTTGTTTTTACTGGCGATTCAGGTTACTTGGAAAGCTTTGTTCCGTTTGCCAAAGAAGCCGATTTGTTTTTAGCAGACACGTATTTATTTGCCGGTAATGAAAGGCACCATGCTCACTTTACTTCAAAAGAAGCTGGTGAAATTGCTTTGGCAGCTAAGGTGAAAAAATTAGTGTTAACTCATTTGCCGCAATTTGGTGATTTAACTCAGCTTCAAGCTGAAGCGCAATTAGCAGCCGGAACTAAAATTCCCGTTGAATTAGCAGCTGTGAATCACAGTTATAACATTTAAATTAAAAATGAATAACAGGAGCTGAATGTGATGATTTTTGTGCCTAATGAAATAACGGACCCACGGCTTAATTTAGCTATTGAGACTTATTTATTAAGAGAAATGCCGTTAACTGAGCCGATTTTACTTTTCTATATTAATGAACCGGCAATTATTATTGGCCGCAATCAAAATACATTGGAAGAAATTAATTTAGACTATGTAAAAGCCAAAGGGATTCAGGTGGTGCGTCGTTTAAGCGGTGGCGGTGCGGTTTATCACGATTTAGGGAACTTAAATTACAGTTTTATTATGCCTGATGATGGCAATTCATTTCGAGATTTTGCTAAATTTACCCAACCAGTGATTGATGCTTTGCAAGAGTTAGGGATTGAAGGGGCGGAGTTAAAAGGCCGCAACGATTTAGTGATTAATGATTTGAAATTTTCTGGCAACGCTATGTATGCAACTGCTGGCAGAATGTTTGCTCACGGCACAATCATGTTTGATAGCGATATTGATGAAGTAGTCAAGGCGCTAAAAGTTTCCCCCGATAAAATTGCATCAAAAGGCATTAAGTCCATTCGTTCACGAGTAACCAATATCAAACCATTTTTACCAAAAGATAAACAGACAATGACGACCCATGAATTTCGTCAAAATATTTTATTAAAAATCTTTGGCGTTACAAAGCTTGAAGAAGTTAAAACTTATCAACTAACCACCAGCGATTGGCAAAAAATCAATAAAATCGCTGATGAATTATATCGCAATTGGGATTGGAACTACGGTAAATCCCCAGCTTTTGACATTGAAAAACGGCGAAAGTTAGCGATTGGAATTGTTGATATCCGCTTAAACGTTGTGGCGGGTCAGATTAAAGATATAAAAATTTACGGGGATTTCTTTGGCTTAGGGGAAATCGCGGATGTGGAACAGCATTTAGTAGGTGTCAAATATCAGCCCGCTGCTTTACAAAGTTCTTTAGCAGCCATTGATTTGCAAAAATATTTTGGTAAAGTAACTGTGGCAGAACTGGTTGATTTACTTTACTAATTTCCTGAAAACAAGCAAATGGCGTTGTAATTTTCTGCCTGTTGCTTGTTTTTTTTGTTAGCGACTCTGTGTTATAATCATTGAGGATTTAAATCGTAGAATAAAACTAATTTTTCAAAGGAAAATTAGTACATTAATATGAACTAGGGGACTCAATCAAATATGCGAAATGAAATGATGCATCGACCAGTTGTTAAAAAAGAATTGGTTGAATTTATGCGGGAGCAACAAAAACAATTGCCAGGAGAATTAGGTGCAGTGGAATCGGAATCTCGCCAAGCGGAAGTGCCGATTATCCCTCATGAAACGGTAGTCTTTTTACAATTTTTCTTAGGTCAACTGAAGCCAAAAGAAATTTTAGAGATTGGTACAGCTGTAGGTTTTTCTTCAAGTTTGATGGCGGAATATTTGGTTGATGGGGGACATGTGACGACGATTGACCGTTTTGATGTGATGATTCGTAAAGCCAAAGCCACTTATCAACGTTTAGGAAACGAAGAAAAAATCAACTTATTAGAAGGACAGGCGGCTGATATTTTGCCTAAATTAACAGGCCCTTATGATTTTATCTTTATGGATAGTGCGAAATCGAAATATATTGAGTTTTTACCTGAATGTTTACGCTTATTGCGTAATGGTGGAGTTTTAATGGTGGATGATGTTTTCCAAGCCGGCACGATTTTAGAGCCGATTGCAGAAATCCCTCGCAGTCAGCGGGCGATTCATCGTAAGTTAAACGAATTTTTACAAGTGGTGATGGCCCATCCAGATTTAACATCAACGCTGCTACCTTTAGGCGATGGCGTGATTTTAATGACTAAAGAAGCTGATGAAATTATCTTATAATAAAAAATCGTCTGGAATTTTTTTCAGACGATTTTTCATTTTGGAAAAGCTCGCTGAAAGTAGCGAGCGACAATCAGACGACTATCCAATTCATTTAAAGGAATAAACTTTTCGACAGGTGGTAAGGGCGTTTTTTCTAAAGCAGTTGTTACAGCCTTCAAATCAACCGCGTCTTGCAAGACAACTTTTTGCTGATTGATAATTTTTCCTTGAAAAGTTTGAAAAACTTTAATTTCTTGTGGTGTAATATAATCCCAAATAATTTGTGGAAGAGGTTGTAAAATTTTTCGCAATGTTAAGGCATTTTTTTGAAAAGTTAACAATATTTTTTTATCTTCCTCTAAGCGTTGGGCCCATTCAAAAGCCTGTTCTTGAATGGCAAAAGCTTGTTGTAGTTGCAGGCGCGTTAAAGCTTGAGCGCCACCTTGCAAAATGGCGCTTATTTCTGTTTGCAGCTGACTTTCGGATAATTGAGCTAAGGGAGCTTGCCGCTTTTCTTGCAGGGCTAAAGCAGCAGGCGACGACCAGGCTTTATCAGGTAAATGGTATAAAATCGTCAAAACTTGGATGACTTCTGGCAATTTTTTATATTGTGCAAAAGGACCCACTGCGGTAGCGCTAGGTCGATGACTAAGTTTGAAATGGTCTTGAAAAGCTAGGTAGCCATAATTTTCGCTGTAATTCATTAAGCGATTATAAGGCGGATGATAGCTAGCGATTAATTTTTGCTCCAACAATAAAGCTTCTAACTCAGTATCTACTAATTGATAATCAAAATCGGCAATATGAAAAATCAGTTGTTGATTTTTACGAGATTGAGGGGTGCCTGGTAAAAAATAACTGATGACTCGTTGATTTAAAGCTTTGGCTTTGCCGATATATAAGATTTGTCCGCGAGAATCTTTCATTAAATAAATGCCTGGTAAAGCAGGCAGTTGGCGCGCTTTTTCTCGTAAATTCATAAAGGCGTACTCCTTTTTTTATAAAATAGTAGAAAAAGAGGCAGAGACTAAAAATCTCCTGCCTCTTAATCGACGGTTATTTTATTTTGCTTGGGCAACAAAGTTATTAAAATTAGCTGCAGTCAGGTTTTCATTGATTTTAACCTGCTCCAAAGCAGAATCATAATCTTTTTTGCTATTTAAATATTGACGATAAAGGCTATATTTTGGTGTTGCAACTTCAGGAATAGCTACCGTTTCATAGCCGTATGCTGCACCCATCCAGGCCACACCACCATTTGCCATAATATTCATGGATTGAGTAGTCATTTTAAAAATAGGATGACCCGAACCAGCGCCTGAATGAACCTGCAGGTATAGTTTTCCTTGATTAAAGTTGTAGCCAAGGACATAACCTAATAACCCTGGGGTTTCTGCACGCTCATCAACCGTTGTTGCTATTAATAAAACTTGTAGTTTTTCAGATAATTGATCAAATTTTGCAGCATCCACTTTTTCTTGTTCATTCGGTTCAATAATGGTTTCAGAAATGCCATACCAACCAACTTGCTCATCTCGCCAACCATTTTTCACTAAATTATTTTGTTCGTTTTTGTTTTTAGTGTAGTTATGGCTACCAGTTGTGGCGTTAGGATTGTAGGCGCGATAAATTGGTACTTGCTTTTCAGGACTAGAGTACCAACCGATATTTTCATAGTGCCAGCCAACTTTGACTAAATTATCTTTTTCAGCTTGATTTAAAGTATAATGATGATCGCCAGAATTTGGATTGTAAAGGCGATAAACTGGATCGCCAGTTTCAGGGGCTACCCAACCGATTCCTTCATATTCCCAACCAAGTTCCACCAAATGTTTTCTTTCATAGCGATCAGCAGTATAGAAGTGTTCACTATTGTTACGGTTGTATAAGCGGTACATTTCGGCAGCATCCGCTTTTTCGGTAAAAGCTAGTAAGCTTAACGCCGCAATCGGTAGTAGTAAAAATTTTTTCATCACTTTTTCCTCCTAAATAAAAAATATAAAGCTCTTAACAAGTTAATTATAGCAAAATAATTTTTAAGATAGTAGCAGAGAATGCTTTGGTTTTAACTTGTTGTTAAGTTAGGAAAAGCATATAATAATTGAGGAGATTCAGTAAAATAAAAAATGAATACGATAAGACGAATGAGGAGTGCTTATGATGGATTCTATGACAAAAATTAATCAATTTCGCGATGAACGCAATTGGCGTCCCTTTCATAATGAAAAAGATTTGGCGATTTCGCTAACTTTAGAGGCCAGCGAGCTATTAGAATTATTTCAATGGGTTTCGGCAGAAGAAGCTATAAAAAATACTGAACGTTTAAAAGAAGAATTGGCAGATGTTTTGATCTATTCTTATATGCTAGCTGATAATTTAAATTTTGATATTGATGAAATTATTGCTGAGAAATTAGTCAAAAATGCCATTAAATATCCAGCACCAGCAAAATAATTTGTAAAAAAGGGAGTTATAAAAAATGAAAATTGTTGTTTTAGATGGTTATGTTTTAAATCCCGGTGATTTATCTTGGGAAGGTTTTAGTGATTTAGCTGAGTTAACAGTCTATGATCGGACTTCATACACTGATAAAGACGAGATTATCTCACGAATTGGCGATGCGGAAATCATTTTAACAAACAAAACACCGATTGATGCTGAAGTGGTGGCGGCTTGTCCGAATTTGCAATATGTCGGGGTTTTAGCTACCGGTTATAACGTGGTGGATTTAGCTGCTTGTAGCGAGCGCAAGATTGTGGTTACTAACGTGCCGGCTTACAGTACCGAGTCGGTTGCTCAAGCGACCTTTGCTTTATTGTTAGAAATTTGCAGCCAAGTGGGCTTGCATCAGCAAGCGGTGCAAGCAGGTGAGTGGCAAAATTGTATTGATTTTTCTTTTACAAAGCATCCTTTAATGGAATTAAATGGTAAGGTTTTTGGGATGGTTGGCTTTGGTCAGATTGCGCAAGCAACAGCTAAAATCGCTCATGCTTTTGGCATGAAAGTTATTTTTTATAATCATCAACCAAAAACTTTTTCGGAAGAGTGGTTAACGCAAGTGAGTTTAGCTGAATTATATCAACAAGCCGATATTATCAGTTTGCATGTGCCACAGACCCCTGAAACAACACAGATGATTAATCAAACGGCTTTACAAGCAATGAAAAAAAGCGCGATTTTACTGAATACCGCTCGTGGTGGTTTAGTGGAGGAAGCGGCTTTAGCGGAAGCTTTAAACAGTGGTAAATTGCGGGCAGCTGGTTTAGATGTGGTTTCGGTAGAACCGATTGCCGCTGACAACCCGTTGTTGACGGCTAAAAATTGTTATATCACTCCTCATATTGCATGGGCGCCAACTGAAGCTCGGCAACGTTTGATGGCGATTGCTGTAAGTAATGTGCAAGCTTTCATAGATAGCCAGACGCAAAATCAAGTAAATTAGAAGCAACAGAGTTAACTTTTTTTAGATTTTTTCATAAAAATTCTTAAATATTTAGTTTTTTTGAAAAATTTTAACGATTCAAAGGGTTATTACTTGTCGAAGTTTAGGTGCTTAGGGTAAAATTAACTTGAGGAAGAGGGGTAGAAAATAATGAGGACTTTTCGATTGGATCCGACTGCTCAATTAGAGTTAATGGCAATTCGTGTTAAAGACCGTGATAAAATGATTCAATTTTATCAAATGTTGGGCTTTCATTTAAAACGAGAAGAAAATGAATTAGCAATTTTTGGCACTGGGGAAAAAAATAGTGAAATGCTGTGGCTAGAAGAAAGTCCCCGGGCAAAAGCCCATGAAGGCGAAACCCGCAAAATGGCCCGTTTTTCAATTGTCGTACCAACTGAAGAAGAAATGCAAGCTATTTTTTTGCGGATTAAAGCACAAAATTACCCATTAAAAAAAGTTGTCGATAATGATGAATGTCTAGGTTTTTTATTAGAAGATCCAGAAACCAATGAAATTGAAGTTTATTATAAAAAAGAAGCCAAGCAAGAAACAACCAATCCAGAAAAAGCTGTTGCAACTGAAGTTGCTAACTTTTTCTCTGATGGCGTTCACTTTGGCAGTGCTTGCTTAAATGTAGCTGATCATGCTGAACAGCTGACTTTTTTGAAAGATGTTTTAGGGATGAGCGTGATTGATAAAAGGCAACAAATCGTGGCAGCCACGCAAAAACCATTTTCTCTTTGTTTAGCAGAAGCTTTAAGTTGTGTCATTACTGCAACTACTGATAAAGTTCACGGTTTAGATTTCTTGAAATTAAGTATTGAGGAAGAAAATTTTGATTTACTACAACAACATTTAGATGAATTGCAACAAGCCTATTTCGTTGATGGGAAGCAACAGATTTTAACAGTCTATGATACAGTTGGCATTGAATGGTGGTTTATTAAAAGAATAAAAGATTAAAATAATTTTTACTTTGTGAAGAAAGGGTTGTTTTATGGGGAAATTGATTGATTTACCAAATGTTGGGAAAGTTTTAGAAGGCAATTTAATAAAAGTTGGCATTGAAACGTCTGAAGACTTACGAGCAACTGGGGCGGAAGCAACTTTTATTAAAATTCGCAGCTTAGTTGATGATGAAGCCTGTTTGCATATGTTATACGGCATTCAAGGGGCAATCGAAGGAATTCCTGATAAAAATTTATCAGAAGCAACCAAGCTAAAATTAAAAAATTTTTATAACTCATTGCAAGCTTAAAAATACGCAAAAAACTAGTGTCCCCAGACAACTTTCTGGGGACACTAGTTTTTTATTTTTGATTTGCTAAAATTTTCCGGGCTTTTTCTGTATTGGCAAAATGCAATTTAACGTGTTGTTGTAATAATTCTTGACCACCGATTTTTAAAACTTTAGCGGCAACTTGGTCAGCGGTAGCGCCAGCGCCGGAAGGAACAGTAAAGCCTAGTTCTTTTGAGGCCTTTGCTAATTCATTTAAAAAGGCTGCTCGGCATAAAATCGAAGCCGCCGCAACGGCTAAATGATATTGCTCCCCTTTAGTAGCAAAATAAATTTTCCCCGGCACTTGATTTTTTTCCTGAGCGATATATTTACGATAATTTTTTTCAGGGGTAAATTGGTCAATCAAGATTGCTTCCGGTTTTTCAGGCTGAATTGCTTGCAATAGTAGAAAAATCGCTTGGTTATGCAAAACAGCTTTCATATGCACAGCATTATATTTAGGCTGAATTTGGTTGTATTTCGCTGGTGTTACTGTTAAAAGTTTATAAGAAATTTCTTTTTCTAAAACAACAGCGATTTCCTTGATTTGTTTATCAGTTAATTCTTTAGAGTCTCTAACGCCTAATTTTTTTAAAGTTGCTAGTTTTTCCCGTGGGGCATAAGCGGCACAAACAATTAAAGGGCCGAAATAACTGCCATTGCCAACTTCATCACTGCCAACCACCGATAGATTGGCAAAATTTGCCGGCAAGGCTGCACTTTGTTTAGTGGACTTTGCAGCTGAACTTGTAGCAGCTTGCCATTTTTCAGCTTCTGTTTCAGCTTGATTGCCTTGAAACATTACTTTGCCAGAAGTGTAAATGGCAATATTAACATTATTTTTTTTAGCCACTAAGGCGGTGTAAGGTACCGATTTATTTAAACGAAATTTTTGATAGTAGTTTAAAATTTCTTGATAAGTCTTTTGATTAGGTTTTAAAACAATATTTGTCATCAAAATCTCCCTATTTTATAAAAATATTAGTTTCAGTATAGCATATTTCCTTAAAATGCTTAGAAAATAGTAGCTAAAAATTAAATTTCAATGTTTTTTAAGAGAAATTTAGCAGAAATTAGTGTTATCCTAAAGGTTCTCGTGATAAAATGGTAAATGATACTTTTGTATAATTGTGAAAATACTTCGGTTGAAGTTTATATAGTCAGGCAGTTCATACGACAACTGAATGAGTTAGGAAGGAAATGAAAAAGCATGTCAGGAAATAAAAATCGTTATAAAGCGATCATTGATAATAAAGCTTATACAATTATTGGCAGCCAAAGCAAAAATCATATGGATTTAGTGACTGGCTTAGTTAATGAACAATTGAATGAAATCCGTCATATGTCACCACAAATTACTAGCGAGCAATCAGCTATTTTATTAGCGATTAATGCGGTTTCTGAACAATTAAATAAACAAACCCAAATTTTAAAATTAGAAAAAGAAAATAATAAGTTGAAACAAGACGCAATTCGTTTAGCTGAGTTGGAAAACCGTGTGAAACGCATGGAAGCGATTGAAAATGAAGCGAAAGAAGTCTTAAAACAAAACGGTCAAGAAGATATCGAAATTACTGACCATGTGGTTGCGCAACAAGTTTTAAATGAAAACCGCAAAAAACAAATTCAAGAGAAAACATCACAAAACTAAGTAATTTAGCTGTAGCTACTAATGGAGTGAAGGTTAGTAGGCAGTTTTATAAATGAGAGGACAGGTCCATGTTAACAGTTGGGATTTTAATTTTATTAGCCATTGCCTTTTATTCAGGTGCCCGTCGTGGTTTGGTTTTACAAGCAACTTACACGCTGGGGTATTTCATATCTTATATCGTGGCCCGTATGAATTATCGAGAATTAGGAGAAAAACTGGAATTATTGATTCCTTATCCTTCAGCGACCCAAGATTCCCAAATGGTCTTTTTTTCGCAAGAGCAGGCGTTGGATTTAGCAGGAGCTTTTTATGCTGGCGTTGCCTTTCTATTGATTTTAGGGATTGGTTGGCTAGCAACCCGCTTTATTGCGATTTTTTTCAGGGAATTGTTATTTGTATCAGTTGCTAAGAAACTAGACGGTTTACTTGGTGGGATTTTATGCGCGGTGGTTGTTTATTTAGGAATCTTTTTCATTTTAACCATTGCTTCTTATATTCCCATACCAATGATTCAAAGCCAGTTTGAATCAGGCTTAGCCCGCACAATCGTAGAACATACACCAATTTTTTCAAAACAAATTCTGCAATTGTGGGTAACAGATATTATCGGATAAAAAAAGGGCATGGTGCAAAAGTCAGTTTGATTTTTGTACCATGCCTTAACTACAGCTATGCCAGAATTTATTAGCTGAATGATAGGCGTAGAGAGAATTAATACATTGACACGAAAGAGCTTGCCAGTCCCACTTACCGTATATCAAGCTAGTGAGATGGTATGCGTAAAGAAAATAGAACTAAATTTTAAAAGAAAATTTAATACATTAATACGAAAGAGCTGAAAAAAATGAATCTACGAATTTTAGAGACATTAGAGTTTACCAAAGTAAAAAAAGCTGTCCAGCAGTATTTAGTGACTGAACAAGGGCAGGATGAATTAGATAAATTAGTTCCTTTAAGCGACTCAGAAAAAATTCAAACCCAATTAGATGAAACCGAAGATGGGTTAAAAGTCCAACGTTTACGTGGCGGAATTCCGATTCCTAAGTTAATTTCGATTCGTCCCCATATGAAACGGATTGAAATTGGTGCTAATTTAAACGGGCTGGAATTAGCGCAAGTCGCCCGTGTACTAAGCACAACTAGTGAAGTGCTGCGCTTTTTTAACGATTTAGAAGATAGTGAAATTGAATTTCACCGTTTATATTTCTGGGCAAAACAGTTAGTGACGATTCCTGAATTAAATCAACGTTTGAAAATAGTGATTGATGAAGACGGTCGAGTAACTGATGAGGCTTCGCTTGAGTTGAAACAACTGCGGCAAAATATTCGCCGCAGTGAACAAAGTATTCGCGAACAGTTAGACGGCATTGTTCGGGGAAAAAATGCCAAATATCTAAGCGATGCCATTGTAACCATGCGGAACGAACGCTTTGTAATTCCCGTGAAACAAGAATATCGCGGCGTTTTTGGTGGTGTAGTTCATGATCAAAGTGCTTCCGGCCAAACACTATTTATTGAACCGAAACAAATTGTTGATTTAAATAATCGTTTGCGGCAACAACAAATTGCTGAAAGAAGAGAAATCGAACGGATTTTGGCGGAATTATCCGCTGAACTAGTTCCTTTTCGTCATGAAATTTTACAAAATGCTTATATTATTGCCCAGTTTGATTTTATTAATGCTAAAGCCCGCTATGGTAAAGAAATCAAAGCTATCGTGCCAGCAATTAGCGCTGAAAATCATGTGAACTTCAAAAAAGCCCGCCATCCTTTAATTTCCGCTGAAATGGTGGTTGCCAACGATATCTCGATTGGCAAAGACTATCAAGCCGTAGTGATTACCGGACCGAATACCGGTGGGAAAACCATCACTTTAAAAACATTAGGCTTATTGCAACTAATGGGGCAAGCCGGCTTAGCAATTCCGGTTGCCGAAGAAAGTATGATGGGGATTTTTGAAGAAATTTTTGCAGATATTGGTGATGAACAATCAATTGAGCAAAGTTTATCAACATTTTCATCACATATGACTAATATTGTTAGTATTTTAGATAAAGTTGATGAAAATAGTTTAGTGTTATTTGATGAATTAGGGGCGGGGACTGATCCCCAAGAAGGTGCAGCGTTAGCGATTGCGATTTTGGACGATTTAGGAGCAAAATCAAGTTATGTGATGGCAACCACCCATTATCCTGAATTAAAAGTTTATGGTTATAATCGCCAAAATACAATTAACGCCAGTATGGAATTTGATGTAGATACTTTAAGTCCGACTTATCGCTTATTAATTGGCGTGCCTGGACGAAGCAATGCTTTTGAAATATCTAAACGACTAGGTTTATCTGCCAGCGTGATTGATGAAGCCAAGCAAATCATGGATGGCGAAAGCCAGGATTTAAATGAAATGATTGCTGACTTAGAAAATCGTCGTAAAATGGCGGAAACTGAATATTTAGAAGTCCGTTATCATGTGGAAGAAGCAGAAAAACTACATCAAGAATTACAGTCGGCGTATACTTATTTCTTTGAAGAACGAGAAAAAGAAATCGCCAAAGCTAAAAAGCAAGCCAATCAAATTATCGAGGATTCACAAACCGAAGCGGAAAAAATTATTTCAGATATTCGCAAAATGCAGTTATTAGCTGGTCAAAGTGGGGTGAAAGAGCATCAATTAATTGATGCCAAATCCCAATTGGCTAATTTAAAACAAGAAGAAGAGCACTTAAAGAAAAATAAAGTTTTACAAAAAGCGAAAGCGCAAAAACGCTTAAAAGCTGGCGATGAAGTGATGGTAGATACTTATGGTCAACGGGGCACCTTGCTGAAAAAAATCGGTGAGGATTGGCAAGTGCAATTAGGTATTTTGAAAATGACCGTAGCAGAAGCCGACATGACCCCCTTAAATCCGCAAAAAGAAATCGAAAAACGGGTAGTGCATACCGTGCGTTCAGGTAGCGCTAGCCATGTAGCAACTCAGTTGGATTTACGTGGAAAACGCTATGAAGAAGCTTTAAATGAAGTCGATCAATATTTAGATGCGGCAATTTTAGCGGGTTATCCGCAAGTTACTATCGTTCACGGTAAAGGAACCGGGGCGTTACGCCAAGGAATTACCGAATATTTAAAAAATCATCGCAGTGTTGGCAGCTATGAATTTGCACCAGGAAATCAAGGTGGAAATGGCGCGACAATTGTCAAATTCAAATAATCTATTTTAGAAATTGGAGTGAAAGATGAAAACGACAAATGAAAAAATCAGAAATAGTAGTGGGATAATTCTTTTATGCTTATTATTAGCTTATTTAATCTATTTTAATTTTTCGATTAAATTGACGGGCTATGGGGATGATAACAGCCTTTTTTTAGAGCCGTTAATGAAAAATTTTTCTGGTGATATCGGGGCGTTTTTAGCTAATCGTTATCAAACTTGGAGCGCCCGCTTAGTGATTGAGTTTTTTGTTTTAATCAGTGTGCAACACTACACTTTTTGGCGCATTGGCAATACGCTGGCGATGTTTATCATTATTGCGATGCCAGCGCTTATGGTAAGGAAGAAATTACCACTGGCAATTGGCTTGATTTTTTCGGTAACGCTCTTTAATCAAATGCCACTAGGAATGTTTAGTGAAACGGGTTGGATATCCACTTCTGTTAACTATTTATGGGTCTTAGCAGCTGGTTGGTTAGTGGTTTATCCACTGCTACAATTGGCAAATGGAAAAAATGTTTTTATCTTAACTTATCTGCTTTCTTTGTTAGCGCTAGTTTTCGCTAGTAACAGTGAACAAATGGCAGCAATCTTATTAGCTTTTACTGCTGGTTGCTTGTTTTATAGCCTTTTTCAGAAAAAAGTTAATGTATTTAAATTTATCCCGTATTTTATTATCAATATCGGCAATTTATTATTGATTCTTTTAGCACCTGGTAATCGGGTGCGTTTAGCGGAAGAAGTGCCCCGCTGGTTTCCTGATTTTAATAAATTAAGTCTTTTTAGAAAAATTGAATTAGGTTACTCATCAACCGTCAGAAATCTTTTCTTTGATGGCAATCGCCTAACCTTAGTGTTAATCGTCGTGTTAATTATCGTTGCTCTTAAGAAAAAAGCCGCTATTTGGCAACAAATTTGGCTATGGTTGTCCTTAGCTTTATGGCTGGTGTTTGGTCCTTTACAACAAACTTTAGCTGCTAGAGTGCCTTATATCGCCAATATTTTAAGTAGTTTTAATAATTACGGCACCACTTTTCAATTGAGCGAGCTAGCGACTTGGCAGGCGGAAATTTGGTTAACGCTTGCTTTAGCTTGCTTTATTTTAGGCGTCGTAATGGTAATGGAAAGTGGTTGGCTGAAACTAACCGCTGCGTATCTGCTACTCATCGCAATCGCTGCCAGAATGGCGTTAGGTTTTTCACCAACGATTTGGGCTTCAGGAATGCGCACCTACACTTTTACTTATCAACTGTTTATTACAACAGTATTACTTGCTTTAGCAGATAATCATAAATTTTTATTAAAAGACTTGAAAAAGAGCAAGCTAATGCTACTTTGTGCGTTTGTCTTCGTTTGTTTCGGAATTTATCTAATACTACAAAATCTTTACACTTTGTAAACAAAAGTCATTTTTGTGAAGAATTATAGTATAATTAATTTCTGAAGTATGAATTGATAACCAATATTTTTTAAAATTATGAAAAAGAAGGGTTTGGAAATTTGAATGAAGCGTAAATTATTAGTATGCTCGTTTTTACTAACGTTAGCATTAGGCTTTTCTATGGAAGCAAATGCTGAAGAGCCGAATGAAGAATTGTCTGTCGAAGCTTATGAAGCTAGTGGCGCAGCAGAAGCTGGCTATAGCTATGAACAATATGTTAACTTTATCAATATGCCTGAAATGGAAGAAACTGCCGTGGCACCATTTACGATGCGGGCTGGTTTATCAGATCAACAATCAAAAGTCTTATCATTATTACAACAACAACTAGGAAAACCTTATGATTGGGGTGGTAACGGTCCAGATCGTTTTGATTGCTCTGGTTTAGTGGTTTATGTTTTCCAAAATGCAGTAGGTATTAAAATGGATCGCATTACTTATCAACAAGAAGTACAAGGGGTTGAAGTTGGCTTGGATAATTTACAAGTCGGCGACTTAGTTTTCTTTGGTCCCCGGGGGGCAACGTATCACGTAGGGGTTTATATTGGTAATAATCAATATATTCACGCTTCTGAAACAAGTGTGATTACAACTGATATGCAATACTATAAACCTGATTTTGCAAGAAGAGTGTTAAATACTAGCGGGGGTGAAGTAACACCAACACCGCCAGCAACAGGTGATAAAGTTGCGATGCACCGTTTCCAAAATATTAACACAGGTGAACATTTCTATACGAGTAGCGAAGCTGAAAAAAATCAGTTAGCTGCTGCGGGTTGGAACTATGAAGGTATTGGTTGGTATGCACCAACTTCTGGCAATAAAGTTTACCGTGTTTATAATCCTAATTCAGGTGATCACCATTACACTTTAAGTAGCTCAGAAAAAAACTACTTAGTAAGTATTGGTTGGCAAGATGAAGGTGTGGGTTGGTACTCTGATGTTAATCAAGGCGTAGCATTATATCGTGCTTACAATCCTTACGTAGCAGTGGGGAGTCATCACTACACAGCTTCTCAAGCTGAATTCCAAAACTTGTTAGCTTCTGGCTGGCAAAATGAAGGTATCGCTTGGTATGGCCGCTAATTAAAAAAATAGAAACTGCAGGAATCTTAAAAATTCCTGCAGTTTTTTTATTACTATTTAATAATGACGCTAATAAGGCCTAATTGTAATTCATAGTGATTTTTATCTTTTTTGAATACAAATGGCACATTGCGGTGAGCATCAGGATCTTTTTCATCAGAATCAATGTGATCCCAGAATAATTCAATTTGTGTATCTGTCTGCTTTGCTTCATAAACAGAATACAAATGACCACCGTAAAGGACGCTATTGGCAGTGATTGCCACTGGATGAGTTACTTTTTCATTTTCAACAACACCTGTGCCGATAAAATTACCTCTTAGTTCTTCAGGAATGACATTTTTACTTATTTCGGAAACTTCGGCATACCAACCAATGCCTTCTTCTTTCCATCCTAGCGCTACTAATTCTTTGATTTCAGCTTGTGAAGCTGTGTAATGATGACTGCCCGTTTTGGCATTAGGGTTGTAAGCCCGATAAATCGGCACCGCTTTGCTTTCAGCAGAATACCAAGCGGTTTCTTCTTGTAACCAACCATGTTTGACTAAACCATCGGCTTCACCTTTGTCAGTGGTGTAATGATGATCACCAGAATTTGGATTATACAGGCGATAAACAGCTGCACCTTTTTCTGGTGTGGTCCATGCTAAATCTTCATAGTGCCATCCAAGATCGAAAAGCTGATTTCTTTCTGCATCCTTTTCTGTGTAAAAATGCTCGCTGCTGTTAGGATTGTACAAGCGATAAGCAGTAGCCGCATCTGCTTGTTGACTTAAAAATAAGCCACCACCAAGAGTTAATGCTGCTCCAACATAAAATAATGATTTTTTCATAGTACTTCTTTGCCTACCTTTCTTATTTAATAAACATCAAAGTTAATTTCTTTGACTAAACGAATTGTAACACCTTAGAAAACATTCTGCAATCTTTTTGTAATGTTAGTAATAATTTCTTTGGAATTAAAAAAAGCTTTACCATGAGTTTTTCCGAAAAAATCAGAAAGCATCATGATAAAGCATTTGATTTAAGTTTTATAAAGCCGCTACTAAACTTTTAGCGAAAGCTTCTAAATTTTGAATATCTTCTTCTTCGGCTGCTAGTTCAACTTTAACACTATCAGCGCCTTTGGTAGCACCAGTTTTAGCGAAAGCTGCTTCGAAATCATCAACTGATTTGCAATACCATTCATAAAAAGTATCCCCCGAGCCACAAACACCAAAAATTTTACCCTTTAAATCAAGTTCTTGTAAATCTTCGTAAAAATCAACAATCTCGTCAGGCAGCTCGCCGTCACCATAAGTATAAGTTGCAACGATACAAATATCAGCATCAGCAAAATCACTGGCATCAACGGAAGTACATTCATTAATCTCAACCGTGATATCCATATTTTCTAAAGTTTCTGCTACTGTATCAGCAATTTCTTCCGTATTACCAGTCATGCTGGCAAAAACAATTTTAGCTAAAGTCATTTCGTTTTTCCCCTTATTCATTATAATCTGCTAAATAATAAAAATATCAGCAGTACTAAGCATATCATTGATAGGATAGAGAAATCAACCTTATTGATTGGCTTAATTTTAAAAGAAAAAACTACCAGAATTTACCGATGAAATTCTGGTAGTCATTAAGTTTATGGTTCCGGTGTCGGCTCAGGCGTGGGTTCTGGCGTAGGTTCCGGACTTGGACTGGGCTCTGGATTTTGTTCAGGCTCAGGCGTGGGTTCCGGTGTCGGCTCAGGAGTTGGCACTGGGTCAGGCTCCGGCGTAGGTTCTGGTGTCGGAACAGCCGGAGGTGTATTCGTTGTATTGCCGGAAGAACCAGGCGTCACGTTGTTGACTGGTGGTGAATAGTTCTGAGTCGGACTTTCATCAGGCACAAACGGCTTAAGCGGATTAGTAAAATCAGGTAAAGGTGCTTCTGACTGAACGGTACTTGTATCGCTCGTTGTTGAAGTTTGTGAGCTACTAGTCGTCGTTGTTTCAGTAGTACTACTTGTTGTAGTTTTTCCTTTTTGCATAATCACATCATCATAGAATAAAGATTTTTTCTGTAATTCTCGATAGATATCTTTATAACCTAATTCTTCTATTAAAGTTGGCAAATCAGAAAATAGATTTGTGCCTAAACCTAAGCGATTACCTTCAATTTTAGCTCCTAAAGCAGCTAAAGTCGTCGGGAAGAGATCCAACGTTGAAAATTGACGATTTTTCGTGTTCTTAGTTGAAACAGGGCTGTTAATAATAATATCAAAAACAGTTCTTTGATAATTATCAGAAATATCTTCAAAGAATTTTTGATCCATACTAAGATGATCGCCAGAAATGACAATCGTCGTATTTTCATAAAAAGGTTGCTCTTGGATAAAAGCGATAAAGTCAGCAATCATGGCATCAGAGCCATAAATGACATTGCTGTATTGATCATCAAACAAGTTAGGGGTATTACTATTTTTATAACCGTCAGGGAAATGAGTATCGGCCGTTAACATAGTGAAGTTAAACGGTTGATCAGATTCGGCTAAAGCCAAAACGTGTTCTTTAGCAAATTCAAAGAGTTTAGCATCTTCATAACCCCACCAAACATAATAGTTTTCAGGGATTTCTTTAAATTGTACCGCATAGTTGTAATCATAAATTTCATAATTACCATGCTCGGTAAAGTATTTTCTTCGACCACCAAAAACGGCGTTTGAGCCTAATAATAGCTGTTGGCGATAACCTTCTTCTTCTAAAATTTCACCTAGCGAAGTTACGCCTGGAAGAAAGCGGTCGGTTTTTTCACCGTAAGAATTTCCGGCATCCCCTTCGTTAGCTCCTTGCGTAAGACTGGTTTTAATTGGAGTAGCGGCGGTTTGCGAAACCATGCCGGCCGCGGTAAAGTTTGTACCAGGTAGATTTAAAGCGCCACCTAATTTATTGGTATTTGAAAAATTAATATTTTCTTCAGCTAGTGAAGTTAAGTTTGGTAATAAATTATCTTCTTGTGTACCACCTAGGCCAGTTGATAAATAAGTAGTTTCTAACGATTCCACATAAATGTAAATCAGATTGCGTTTTTCTTTCGGAAAAGTAATTTCAACATCTTCAGGCATTACATAGTATTGCTCATAAAAAATGGTTTCATCAAAGAAAGCTGTTTTGATTTCATCTAAACCAAAAGCGGAAACCCCAAAGTAAAGGTTAGTTAATAAAATCAGTAGCGAACTAGGTAATAATAAGTAACGCCAAAATTTAATTGATATTTTTTCAGGTCGCTTGCGTTCGGCTAATTTGGTACGACGTAAAAGATTTAATGCTAACCAAACTAATAAGCTGCAAAAAAGGCTAGTAAGTAAAGGTGTACTTAAAAAGCTTTCGATTTGCTCATTACCTGTTCCTGATAAAGGTGCTTGTAGCGTATATAAAATTTGATTGATATCAACTTCACCGAAATAATCCAATGCCCAATGACAAGCAAAGAGGAAGAGGAAGCCAATAAAAATAATTAGGAAAGCTATAAAGTTTGAAAAATGTTGCAGTAAGACTTTAATTTGTAACTTTCGTAATTTATTTTCGGCTTTTTGCGCAGGTTTTTCAGTAGTAAATCTAGAGGTTAGAACTTTTTTATCAAATAAATAGTTATAAAGATACATTCCTAAAAAGATGAGTAAGCCTGTTAAAATAACAACTATAAAGCCGGATAAATCAATTGCTAAAATCGTTGGCAACCACTCGTCTAAAGTTGGTGTTGTAACGAACCACGTGTAGCAGCGCAATGAAATAATAAAATTAAACAAGCTGACATGGGGAACTAATTTATATGACTGCTCTCGATGAAAAACGAGATTTAAAATATGACAGACTAAAAATGAAATAACAATACTAGCAATTAGCAATTTAGCAAGACCTTTCCAGACAGTATTTTAATAATACATAATATAGCACAAATTTGTTGTTTTTTAAAGCTTACTTTGATGACGAAACCCTAACATAGTGTTACAATTAGATGATATGATAAGATTTATAAAAGTAAGGGGAAATTTATTATATGATTACATTAAAATCAAAACGTGAAATTGAAGAAATGGCAAAATCTGGGGAACTTTTAGCGGATGTTCATCGTAATTTGCGAACTTTTATTAAACCTGGCGTAACTAGCTGGGATATTGAAGTTTTTGTGCGGAATTTTATTGAAAGCCATGGTGGCATTGCCGCGCAAATTGGCTTTGAAGGTTATGAATATGCTACTTGCATTAGTATCAACGATGAAATTTGTCATGGTTTTCCACGTAAAACGCCTTTAAAATCTGGTGATTTAGTTAAAGTTGATATGTGTATTGACTTAAATGGTGCGATTTCCGATTCTTGTTGGGCTTATGTAGTGGGAGAATCAACACCCGAAATTGATAAATTAATGGCTGTCAGTAAAGAAGCTTTATACTTAGGGATTGAACAAGCGGTGGTAGGCAATCGCATTGGTGATATTGGTTATGCCATTGAAACTTATGTGGAAGGTGAAGGTTACGGTTTAGTGCGTGATTTTATCGGTCATGGCGTAGGTCCGACAATTCATGAAGACCCAGCGGTACCTCATTATGGCATGAAAGGCAAAGGCTTACGTTTAAAAGAAGGTATGGTAATTACCATCGAACCAATGGTTAACACGGGGACTTGGAAAATGAAGATGGATGATAATGGTTGGACGGCTTACACTAGAGATGGTGGCTTAAGTTGCCAATTTGAACATACAATTGCGATTACTAAAGAAGGACCAATCCTTTTAACTTCTCAAGGGGAAGAAAAAAATTATTAATTGCTATTTGAAATAAAAAATCTTCATCTCATACAGTTTAGAGAGAAGTAATCTTGGAGAAGTTTAATGATTGAAAAATGGAAACAAAGGTTGAAGCTCTCGACTTTTATCCGAGTGGTTTATAAACGCATGACGGAAGCAGACATTATTAATCATGCGGCGATTGTTGCTTATTATTTGATGCTTTCGTTATTTCCTTTATTGATTGCGGTAGGGAATATTTTACCTTTCTTAAAAATTGAAGTTTCAACGGTGCTTGTTTACGTGCAAGAGATGATGCCAGCTGAAATTTTTGATTTTTTGAAACCGGCGATTGAAGGGTTGCTGACGCAACGTTCTGGTAGTTTATTGTCCGTTTCGGCGCTTACGGTTTTATGGTCTGCTAGCCAAAGTATTAACGCTTTGCAGACGGCTATGAATAAAGCGTATGGTGTGGAACAACGGGGCAATATTATCTGGGTACGCATCGTATCAATTTTTATGATTGTCTTTTTATTAGCAGCATTAGGTTTAGTAACAGTCGTTTTAGGTTATGGAAAAATGATATTAGATTATTTAACGCCGATTTTACAGCTGCCTAACAGTTGGTTGGTAACTTTTCAAACCTTAAAATGGCCAGTGACTTTAATTGGCTTGTTTGTGATTATGATGTTAGTTTATTTCTTAGTGCCCAACGCTAAAGCTTCTTTTCGCTCAATCGTTCCAGGAGTGTGTTTTGCCACAGCGGGTTGGTTATTGCTTTCGCAAGCTTTTAGTCTTTACTCAAGTTTTTTTGTGACTACGTTAAGTGGTTATCAAATTATTGGGAGCTTCATCGTCTTGATGTTGTGGTTGAATTTTGCTTCGGTGGTGATGATTCTCGGCGGTGTAATTAATGCTGTGGTGGCGGAATATACTACAGGGGAAAAAGTTCAAGAGCGAGTAGGGATGTTAACACGCTTAAAAGAATTAAGAAAAGCAGACTGAGTTTATTTCTCAGCCTGCTTTTTTTCGTCTGTTGGTTCTTCACGTTTTTTCCCTAATAAGACATCATCATAAAAGGTTGATTTTTTTTGTAGCTCTAAATCTAAGGTGTCATAGCCTAATTGTTCGATTAAAGTTGGTTGCTTAGAAAAAAGATTGGTTCCTAAGCCTAAGCGTTCTCCTTCGATTTGCGCTCCTAAAGCTGCTAAAGTTGTCGGATATAAATCTAAGGCTGAAAATTGCCGATTTTGTGTTTTGCTAGCTTCAACTGGACTATTAATAATGCAATTATAAACAGTTCGTTGATAATCATCTGGTACGCTAGCGGCAAACGTTTGGTCCATAGTAATATGGTCGCCACAAATAATAATCGTGGTATTTTCATAAAAAGGTTGTGCTTGTAAAAACGTTATAAAATCAGCCACCATTTCATCGGCATAGTGAATGACGTTTGAATATTGGTCATCAAAAATTTCTGGCGTGTTTTCTGTCATATAACCATCAGGAAAGTGGGTATCCGCGGTTAACAAAGTAAAGTTAAACGGCTCACCACTTGCTGCGGTTTTGACGATTTGCTCTTTTGCTAGTTCAAAGAGAATTTCATCTTCATAACCCCACCAAACATAGTGGTCTGAAGGAATCCACTGATTAGCATGAGCGTAAGGATAATCCATAATTTGATATTCCCCGTGCTGCTTAAAGTATTTATCACGACTGGCAAAGCGGGCATAAGAGCCAATAAACAGCTGCTGTTGATAGCCTTCTTCAGCTAAAACTTCTCCTAGTGAATAAACGCCCGGTAAAAAGGCTTCAATATTTTCCCCGTAATTATTACCAGCTTTTTGTTCCGGCACATCTTGATTTAAACTAGTTTTTAAAGGAATTCCTGAAGTTTGTGCCACCATTGCCCCCACCGTATAGTTGACGCCTGAAAGGGGTAAAGCGCCACCTAATTTCTCAGTATTAGAAAAATGAGTGTTCTCCTGTGCCAATTCCGCTAAGTTAGGCAGCAGATTTTCTTTTTTTACGCCACCTAAATCTTGTGAGAGATAAGAAGATTCCATAGATTCTAAGTAAATATAAACCAGATTGCGTTTCTTTTCGGGAAAAGTAATTTCGACTTCTGCGGGATTTTTATAATAGCTTTCATAAAATTCCGTATTTTCAAACAGAGCTGCCCGAATTTCTTTAATGCCAAAAACAGAAAGACCTAAGTATAAATTGGTAGCAAAAATCACAATTGAAGCCGGAAATAAAAGGTATTTCCAAATTTTCAACGATGGCTTTTCTTCGCTATTTTTCCATTTAATTTTAAATTGAATCAAATGATTGACTACTAGCCAAACTAGAACACTACACAAAATACTGTTTAATAAAGGTGAGAAGACAAAATTTTCAATTTGTTCACTACCAGAGCCTTCTAAGGGCTGACTTAAAGTGAACAATATTTGGTTAATATCAACTTTCCCGAAATAGCTAATCGCCCAATTACAAGCAAATAAAAAGAGAAAACTCAGAGTAATTAAAAACGCCGCCACACCACTAATGAATTTTTTCAAAATTATTTGGATGCGTAAGGTATTTAATTTTAAATTTTCTTGATAGCGAGGCACGAAAACTTTCTTTTCTCGTAAACGATAATAGAGATAAAATAGAAAGTAAATTTGTGCGGCCGCAACGAGGGAGGCGATTAGTAATTTTTCGTCAGCTCCAAAAAGTAAATGAGGTAGCTGCTTAAATGTCGGGATGCCCACGAACATCGTATAGTATTTAAATGAAATAATTAAGTTGAGGGTTGCGATTTTAAACAGCGTAAATAGCTGTTTCTTCTCAAATGATTGAAAAAACTGATAGTTAAATAAAATGATTAATAATAAAGTTGTATATACCATAAAGCAAACCCTTCCGAATTTTTTCCCAAAGATAAATATAACACAGATAGCAGGAAAAAAGAAGATAAGAAAGGCGTTACACTAGAGTATCAGGGGGATTTAAAAGATTTTTAATTTGTTGTGTTATACAAAAAGTAAAGTATCAAACTAAAAAAATCCCCAGAGAATAAAATCACTTCACTTGATTTTGTTCCCTGGGGTTCATTTTATGCTTTTACACGAATTGAAAAATCGCCGGAAGTTCTTGATAAGTTAGGATTGTAGTAAGGGTCATTATCAATATATTTCTGCCAACGAGTTTCCATCGTAGCCGTTTCTTTTTGGAAACGAGCTTGTTTTTCGGGTGTGTTTTCATAACCACGAGATTGTGATTCAAAGTGGAATAATTCTACACCGTGAAGCCAAATATTATTTCTACCTAATTCATAAATTTTCAAACATAAATCAACGTCATTAAAGGCGACGGTTAATTCTTCATCAAAGCCACCGACTTGGTCGAAATCAGCTTTTTTCACCATTAAACAAGCAGCAGTAATCGCTAAATAATCAACATTGATTTCTAACTTGCCATAATAACCGAAGTCGCCTTGGGGGAAAGTATGGTGCCCATGACCAGCAGCACCGCCTAAACCTAAAATAACGCCGGCATGTTGAATTGTGTGGTTAGGATAATATAATTTAGCTCCCACACAACCAATTCGTTCTAACTGAGCAAAAGAAACCATCTTCGTTAACCAATCAGGCGAAATGACTTCCGTATCATTATTTAAAAATAGCAAATAGTTGCCTTTGGCAGTTGCAGCAGCGATGTTATTAATTTTAGAGAAATTAAAAGGAATATCAATCGTTTGATAAGAGAAGTTTTCTCCTAATTCACGGCCGAATTGTTGATAAAGCTCAAACATCCGCTCTTCGGTACTGCCATTATCAGCAACAATAATTTCATAGTTATCATAATCCGTTTTATCAACAATCGAAGTCAGACAGCGTTTCATGTCTTCGTAACCATTTTTAGTGGGAATAATAATGCTGACTTTTTCTTTTTTCAAGATTTCATAATGAACATCATATAAACCATTGCCAGCAGCGTGAGTAGCATAACCAGAAATTTTCCGTCGTTGCAAAGCTTCACTAACTGCTTTTAAACCAGCTTCAAAAGCATAGCCTTTGGTAGATTGGTCAGCAGCGGTAGAAGTCGGTAACACTCGCCAATGATATAAAACTTTTGGAATATGAGCAATTCGTTGACTGCTAGTTGCTTCAGTGAAACGTAAAACTAAATCGTAATCTTGCGCCCCTTCATAACCAACCCGGAAACCGCCAATTTCGTCCATTAAAGATTTACGATAAACCCCTAAGTGAGAAATATAATTGGTACCAAGTAATAAATCTGGCGACCAATCAGGTTTGAATGCTGGTTCAAAACGCTGACCTTCTAAATCAATTTTATCTTCATCACTGTAAATTAAATCTAGCTCGGGATTTTGATTTAAACATTTAACCACTTCATACAAAGCAACTGCTGGTAATTCATCATCGTTATCTAATAGCGCGACAAATTCTCCAGTGGCAATCGCTAAAGCTGAATTAGTTGCTTTGGAAATATGACCATTTTCTGGACGATAATAAACTTTCACACGGTCATCACGATTAGCAAAGCCGTCTAAAACTCTCCGGACTTCTGGGTCTGTTGAAGCATCATCGGCAATACATAATTCCCAATTGCTATAATATTGATTTTCAATTGACTCAATACATTTATCTAACCAAACTTTTTCCACGTTATAAACAGGCACCAAAATTGAAATTTTCGGTTGGTACGCAAATTTTTCAATTTCTGCTAAAATTGCTTCACTTTGCCAGTTTTCATTTTCGGCAATCCACTGTTGATAATTTTCGTTGGTATTTTTCGTTTGTTCCAATTGCACCCGTTGTAAAGTACGTTTTAAACCATTGCGTTTTAAATAGCCTAAGCCTTTGCGGGTTTTTCGTAAAAGCTTCGTTAAGTCTGATTCACTTTCAGGGGTGAAGGTGAATTTTTGTTTGGTATCTAACTGATAAATTTCACTTTCACCAAAAGTAATTGGCAAAGTAGCGACATTTTTAGGAGTCAAGCGAATTTCAAAGCCAACTTCTTCTTTGGCGCTTAATTTATGCACCATAATCACGTCACTACGATAAAGGTTGGTAACTGAAAAATTGCTAACTTGCTCTTCAGGAACAGAAATAGTAGTGGCCGTTTTGTTAGCTTCGTCAAAAGCCCAACCACTGATAATAAGTTCGTTGGTTTTGCGATTTTTTTCAATTTTATCAATGTTATAGATTGTTTTCGTTGCGTTCATAAGGAAAGTCCTTTCATAAAAAAATGAGGTTGAGAGCCATTAATTATTCTAGCTGTCTATTTTTAGTAGCTTTAGGCAGGAGAATTAATTAATAGCTTTTATTTCCTCAACCTCAGGCTAGCAATCAATTAAAGTAGAAAAATATTTTCGTTGGTATAAGGGTCATTTAATTCAGCGGCGCTATATTTTCCTTGTAAATCAGCGATTGGTAGCGGGGTATCAAAGAGTGTTTGATCAGCACTTACCATTTCACTATAAGGTTGGAAAATAATTTTGCCTTTTTGATTACGCAATTGCATCGTTAAATCAACACCCCATAAGTTTTGGGCTAAGTTTAAATCAAAGCCACCAACTGCAAGGAAATCAGCTTTGCTAACCAATAAGAAATCAGCTGTAGCAGCGTAAATTTCTCTTGGTAAAACAGGTCGGAAATAAGAACCAATCGTTTTGCTAGAAGCACCCCGTTGTTCAAATTCCAACTGTTCTTTTTCTTGGTTTAAAGCGACACCGACATTTAAAACGACTTCGTGTTCAGAATTAATTTTACCAGTAGCGGCAGCAATTGTTGCTCTTTGCCCGCTGCTGACTAACTCTGATAACCATTGACGACTTTTGGGCGTTAATAGTTCATTTAAGAAAACTAGATATTCTCCCTTAGCGTTAGCGGCCATTTCATTAATGTTAGCACCAGCTACAAAGCGAATCCGTTTATCTAAATCGCCAATTGCTGTGGTGAAGCGTGCCGACATTAAAATTTCATAGTTAGGATAAACCGTTTGTTTTAAAATGCCATCTAACCAAGTACCGACATTTTTTTCTTCACCAATCGCTAAAATTGAAACGAAAGGTGCTTTTTCCATTGTATATTTTGGCTTATAAGCCCCGTAGTTTTTAGTCATAACTACTTCAGCCGGGATATTGCGGCGATTTAAAGCAGCTTGTACTGAGTTTTTACCAGCTGTGTAAGCATATTCTTTACTTTGTGGATCTAAGGCCGTTGACGTTTCGATGGTGCGCCAATGGTATAAAATTTTTGGAATATGATGAACAATTTCAGCTACTTCCGTTGCTCGTAAAACAAAGTCGTAATCTTGGCTGCCGTTAAATTCATGGCGTAAGCCACCGGCACGAGTCGTTACGATATCTTTTTTCACCACTACAAAGTGGGTGATATAGTTATGACCTAATAATAGTTCTTCATTCCAATCAGGTTTAAAGAAAGGATCGAAGCGTTGACCACGAACGGTAATCTTATCTTCATCTGTATAAATAAAATCAATTGCCGGATTTTGATTTAAAGCCGCGACTACTTCAAATAAAGCATTAGGCGCTAGCTCATCATCGTTATCCATAAAGCCAATATATTCTCCAGTTACTAACTCAATCGCTGAATTAGTAGCTTCTGAAATATGACCATTTTTTTCACGGAAAGTGATTTTTATGCGATTATCTTCTTTAGCTAAGTTTTCCAATAAGGGTTTAATATAGCTTTCAGTAGAAGCGTCATCGGCTAAACAAAGTTCCCAATTTGAATAAACTTGCTTTTTCAAAGAGTTGACACAAGCCATTAACCATTTTTCTTCAACATTATAAACAGGCACGACAATTGAGATTTTCGGCTGATAAGTAAAAGCTTGAGCTTGTTGTTTCAAAGCATCCCAATCATAGTTTTCATATTCAGCAATCCATAAATCATAAGCACTTTGATTATTTTTGCGGGCTTGCCAATTTTTCAAGCTAGTTCCTAAGCCGTTTCTTTTAATCGAACCTAACACTCGGCGTAAGCGAGCAGTCGAAGAAGCGTTGCTTAAGTTAAAACGGTTAAATTTCAGCTTCCATTCTTTACCAGTATGGTCAGCCACGATTAATTTCAAAGTTTTATTAGCGATAAAATGATCAATTTCTAAAATAAAACCATATTTTTCTTTTTCAACTAAATCAAAAGAATCAATGACATCAGGTCTTAAAGTAGTGGTTACTCTAAAGTAAGCCCCTTGGGTAGCTGGGGAAGCATAAATTAAAGGTAATTTATCATGTTTGCTGTAGCCCCAACCATGAATCACGGTTTTTCCTTCATCAGGAATTAAATCGATCATCTCAATATTTAAATGAATTTCTGTTTCTAAGTCTTTTGAATAAGGACGATAAGTTGAATTATCTTTTAAAATGGCAAGTTTCATCAAAGTACTGTCATCAACTAATTGATTCAATTGCTGACAACGTTGAATTAACTGCTCTTGGTCGTTTTCCAAGGCTTTTTGATGCGATTCCATCCGTTTGATTTTTTCTTGGCTGGTTTTCTTAGTTTCAACTAATTGATAAAAAGCTGTTTCTTCAATATCATAAAATTGATTTTCACTGAGAATATCCAAAGATAGGACTAATTCTTTGCCAGCAATGTCTGCACCATCAAATAAAAAGTAAGGACGGGTTTCTTTGTTAGAGAACAAATATAGCTCATCTTCATTGGTAATAAAGTTTGTTTCTAAAGGTGTGACTTCTTCACCGTCAATAGTAGCGCTAAAAGCAATAATCCCAGAAGTTTTCAAAGGATAAATTTTTAAAGAACGCACATTTTCAGCAATTTGATGAGTGGAAACTTTATTTTCGCCAGTTGTATTATTAAATAAATACATGCCAGATTCTTTTTCATCAGTATATTGATAAGTTAAAACCACTTCTTTAATGAAATTAGAATTAATCGGTGTTTGACGAATCGGTTCAGCTACTGGTGTTTTGCTTAATGAATAAAAGTATTGATAAACTTCACCAAATAAGCGAGATTGAAAATCATAGCGACTAGGTAATGGTAATTGCTCGTAGCTCGTTTCAATTTCGTTTTGGCCCACTTGGGCGTAAGTGAAATCTTCAATAGCAATATGTAAATCTATCCGCTGAAAGACAGCTTCAAAACCATGTTGCGTGAAGAAAGTATTGTGAGTATGATCCAGTAAGCCATATTCTTTCCAATCCAACTCGTTGTTAAACAAGCCGATTAAAACGGAATTATGGGTTAAATTAGGAAATGTAATTAAAATACGACCGGCTTCTTTTAAAAAGTCGCGGCAAGTTTTTAAAACTTCTTCAGTATTGGTTAAATGCTCCAATACATCAGCGAAAATAATATAGTCAAATTGTTGATTAGCGAAATATTTCACCCATTCAAAAGTGTCAATATTTCCTAAAAAACCATCGTTAGCAAAAGTCATTACTTTTTGATAAAGCTCAGGGTCAAATTCCACAATGGCTACTTGACAGTTTTTTTCTTTCACTAAATACTCAGTCATGCGACCATTACCAGGACCAAACTCTAAAACAGAAGAACCAGCAGGAATTTGGGTAATAATTTTGCCGACACTGGTATGCTCTTCTAAAGATAAATCAAAATCATACTTCATGGCTATGCCTGCTCCTTCCAAACGTGATCTAACACAACAATTCCTTCACCAACATATTTCCCTGTAATAAACATTGTTAAAAATTTCGTTTTGTAAACAAATGGCACCGTGGCATTTTCTTCAAAAACCGCTACGTCAAAATAGTATTCGCCACCAAGTAACGCCATTTTACTATATTCAATGAAAAACTCATTTTCCCCAAGTTCCCAAGGAATTTCAACGTCATCTAATAAAGTATTTAACCCGCAAACATATTGATTATCCACTGTTCGAATGGCTACCCCTAAAACAGGGCGCTTCACATCAACTTTTTTAACAGTATATTTAACTTTTACAAAAACTTTGCTATCTTGAATTACGATATCTTGAATAGGTTGTTTGTTTTCATCTAACAGCTCAGCTTGATTGACTTCAACGATATCGTAAGCAGAATGTTCTTCCACCGAAGTGCTTTCACGGTCAACGGTTTTTAAAGATTTTTTCTTTAAGAAGTTTTCGTATTCTTCAGTGATTTCCATGGTGTCGCCTTCAGCTTCAACTACGCCATGTTTTAACCAATAAACCCGGTCACAGAAACGACGAACTGCATTGACATCATGAGAAACGAATAAAACGGTTTTACCAGCATTCCGAAATTCAGTGAATTTTTCCATACATTTTAATTGGAACTCTAAATCCCCAACAGCTAAAGCTTCATCGACGATTAAAATATCAGGATCAACATTAATTGCCACAGCAAAAGCTAAACGGACAGTCATCCCGCTTGAATAGGTTTTTAAAGGTTGATAAAGGTGGTCGCCGATATCAGCGAATTTAATAATATCATCTACCATGTTTTCCATTTCTTCACGGCTAAAGCCTAAAACCATGCCATTTAGGAAAATATTATCGTAGCCTGAGTATTCCGGATTAAAACCAGAACCTAATTCCAGTAAGGCCGCGATATTACCGTTGATTTTCATTTCCCCTTCAGTAGGGGTTAAAACGCCAGTAATAATCTTTAATAAAGTTGATTTACCAGAACCATTTTCACCGATAAAGCCAATCATTTCGCCAGGTTCCACTTTAATATTGACATCATTTAAAGCGTAAAAAACGTCATGATAGTTTTTCCGTTTCGGGCTTAAAGCTTCTTTGAAACGGTCAGAAGGTTTGGCGTACATATTATATTTTTTTGTTAAATGATTAATTTCAATTGCTAAATTTGACATAAAAAGCTCCTTGTTTATGCAAAGGAAGAACTATAAATTTTTAGTTTCAAGCCTTGCGTTCTTATATTAAGGTATTTATTTTTTTATAATACATCTGAGAAGTGTGGGCGCAGGCGTTTGAACATTAAGCTGCCTACTATTAATAAGATGAAAGTAACGCCCCAGAAATAAGCTGTTAATGCCCAATGCTCCCAGAACCAACCTTGATTTAAGAAAGCTGAGCGGTAACCTTGAACCACATAATATAGTGGATTAAATTTCAGTAAGAACAAAATCGTTGGGTGGTTAGCAAAGCTGCTAATATCCCATAAAACTGGCGTGCCCCACATTAAAGCTTGCATAATAATCGCAATAAATTGGTTAATATCTGGCAAGAAGGGTTGGATAGAAGAAGTAATCCAAGTTAAACCAGTTAAAAACATCATTAAACAAAATAGATAGTAGAAAATTTGTAAAATTTGTAACGTTGGCATAAAGCCTTGACTAATCGTTACGCCTAAAGCGATAACTACGAAAAAGCCATGAATATACAAATTAGAAATAAGTTTAGCCGTCGGTAATATCCGAATGTTAAAGACGACTTTTTTTACTAAATAGCTATACTCGCGGTAAACGCCAGTTCCTGAGCCAAGAACATCAGAAAAATAGAACCAAGGCACCAAACCAGTTAGTAACAAAACAATTTGCGGATATTCTTGATTGGGGTTTTTGAAAACCATACCGAAAACAAACCAGTAAGTAACTACCGTTACAACTGGGTTGGCAAAGGCCCAAAACATCCCTAAAGTTGAACCAGCATAACGAGATCTAAAATCATTAAATGAAAATTGTAACAGTAACCGTTTATTTTGATAAATTTCTTTAACAAACGTTTTTAATTCAGTAAACATAAATTGAGTTCCTTTCAAAAGCGATAACTTTTTTTCTTATTTATTAAAACATTTTCTATATAAAATAGATTAACACACCAATTTTACAGAAACAGCCATGTAAAAGCAAGAAAGGTTCTTATTAAGATTCAATAAGCTTTTTTTTAACTTTAAAAAGAGCTTGTCAGACAAGCTTTATGGATAAGTTTAAAAATTGGTAAAATTATTATAAATTAACCTAACTTGTTGTTTTTTTCTTTAGCTGAATAAAACAAGTAAGCTTTTAACATTTGTAGGCGGCCAAGGAGTTGTTGTGTTAGCGGGCGTTTGTGCATGCCCGTGACATTATTGCCGTGGCGCACATAGTTCATTAAAGCTTTTTCAGAGATAGTGATTTTAAAATTGCGTTTCTTAGCAACTAGGAAAAACCATTGATCGTGCATTTCAATTTTTGCCGGAAAAGGCAAACTGGCATCGGCTAATCGCCGAGAAATTGCCATCATCGCTCCTGTATAAGCATTTTTTTTAAGATTTCCTAAGAGTCCTTGCTGTACTTGATTATGGTGGTAGTGATTCCATGAAGCATCTAATTCTTCACCTTGTGGCCCAATGACCACACCATCGTGGAGAAATAAGTCGCTGTTATCTTTTTGAAAAGCCGCTAAAGCGCTGGCTACTTTTTCAGGAAACCACTGATCGTCTTGGTCGCTGAAAAAAATATAGTCACCTTTCGTTAAAGTTAAGGCTTTTTCAAAAGAAGCAATCGGGCCAAGATTTTTTTTATTTTGATAGATGTTAACACTGGCTGAATAATCTTGTTGCAACGCTTTGATAATCGTTAACGTTTGATCCGTTGAGTTGTCATCAACAATAATTACTTCATCTGTAGCAGTTAGCTGAGCTAAAATTGAGCGTAACTGTTTTTCAATAAATTGGGCGCCATTATAGGTCGCCAAACAAACAGAAATCATGGCAAAGCCAACCTCATTTCGTTTTTTTCGTTAATTCTTGCCAAGTAATTCGCCAAATTTTACGATTTTTAACTAATAAAAACTGTTTTAATAAGCGTAAAAATAATTGCTGGCGATGTCTTTTTTGCAGAGTTGTTTCGTATTCGCGATAGTATAAATTTTCAGCCATTACAATACTTAAATAGCGCTGTGGGGAAACTTGCTGATAATCTAAAACGGATAATTGATGTTGCAATTTTTCGTCTAAAATTTCCACAGCTAATTTTTCTTGATAAAGTCGCCAGAAAAACCAGTGGTCTAAAAAATCTAAAGGAAAAGCTTCATTAAAACCACCAATCTGATTCAAAACAGCAAGGGGAATACAAGCCCCCGAGTTAATCGCCATTAAACGCTGGCTAGTTTTACCCGCAGATAAATTTTGATGATTGCTGCTAATATAATCTTCAGCCGCAACTGGTGAAATTTGTGTTTCTTCGGCAAAAATCAACGGCACAATAGCACCTAAATCAGCAGTAAGCTCAATTTTCATTAATTTTTCCAAATAATTTAGCGAAATTTCCGTATCATCATCTAATAACAATAAAGCGTTGGAGTGATTTGCTTGGGCTTTATGCCACCCATAATTATAAGCTTTCGCTAAACCAGGATTGCTAGCATCGTGAAAATAAGTAATATTCTCTGCTGATAAAGGATTTTCCTGAGCCGTTGGGCTGTTATCATAAAGAATAACTTGAAATCGGTTTTGATTCGCAATCGCTGTTAATAAAGAAAAGATTGGCAGCTGAGCAATTTTCTCTTGGTAAATCACTAAAATCAAGGTGATTTTCTGCATATAAACAGTCCTTTTCTCCTTTTAGGTAGGTTGTTTAAAAAAGTTGCCAACCCCATTTGTTAAAATAAGTTTTCATTGATTTCATAAAAATGGTGAAAGCTGTTTTACTTTTATGAGAATCACGAGCATAAAAATGAACAATGCTGGCTTCTGGAAAATAAACGATTTTTTTGCCAGCTTGGCGGGTTTTTTGACAAATATCATTATCTTCAAAATACATAAAGAAATTCTCATCAAAGCCGTCAATTGCATCAAAATCACTTTTACGATAAAGCATAAAACAACCGGAAACAAAGGGAATTTCTTGAATCGTGTTTTGGTCCGTCAATTCTCGACATTCAAAACGAGTCAAACGCCGATTAAATAGTTTTTTCACAAAACCAAAAGGTACAAAGCGCAAAGCATAATCGAAAACCGTTAAGCGTTGGCGCAATAAATATTGGGTTTCCCCGTCAGGATAAAGCACTTTTGGTGCCACTAAAGCGGTATCTGACTGACTTTCTAAATAAGTCAATAGCTGTTGAAACGCTTGTTTTTCTACTAAAATATCAGGATTACAAATCAAAAAATAAGTGCTTTTAGTTAATTGGGCATTGTAATTATGGCCAAAACCAAAGCCTTTATTTTCTGAATGATAAGTCACATGAATCTGCTCAGTGGCTATTTCTGCTAATTGTCTTTGAAAATCTGGACTAGAGTGATTATCAAAGATGAAAAGTTCAGCCGGAAAGTTCGGCAGAATTTCCTGTTTCAAATTCTCTATAGTTTGAATTGCCTCACTACTGTTGTGAGTAACAATACTAATCGCGATGGATTTAATAATAGGTCGCCCCTTAATTTATATATAAATTCAATGAATTTTAAATTTTTTGAATATCAGTATAATACTACTGAAAAACCAGTGAAAAATCAATCTCCCAAGATTATTTATCCCTTTCTTAATAAAAAAGGAATGAGAGTTTTGGATTTGTTAATCTTACTGGAAAAATAATAAATGAAATTCACGGCAGAAAACGCCACTACAATTTATTCTTGCACTTTACTCGGGGGCTGACCAGCTTGTTCCACTTTTTAGGTAATCCAGCTGCAGGCGTTAACTCCGTTCGATAAAATGATAAACAAATCCGCGGTATAGAACACCGCTAATATTTTTTTATGCATTTTACTCGGGAGTTGAGCAAACGCCTTCCGCTTTTTAGTCTTGTAGAAATGTGTTATTGATGATATGCTTTACTTGATTTTGAATGAAAGAGAGATGCCTTTATGCATACTATGGTTACTGTGATTGTGCGGTTGATTATTACCGTGTTTATTTCACTGATATTAACGCCCTTAGTTAAACTATTAGCTTTTAGAATTGGGGCGGTTGATGTACCGGGTCCTAGAAGAATTAATAAAAAAATTATGCCAACGATGGGTGGTTTGGCAATTTTTTGTGCTTTTGCTTTTTCGACTTTAATTTTATTTGATGATTTAATTCCTAAAAGTAAATTACTACCTTTATTATTAGGGGCGTTGATTATCGTTATTACTGGGATAATTGATGATGTCAAAGAACTATCTCCACTGAAAAAAATGGCTGGGATTTTAATTGCAGCTTGTGAGATTTATTTTGTGGCAGGGGTGCATTTTGATAGTATCACTTTACCAATTGTCGGTTTTCTTGATTTGCGTTTTCTATCATTTCCCTTAACTATTTTGTGGATTGTGGCGATTACTAATTCTCTGAATTTTATTGATGGCTTGGATGGCTTAGCTTCTGGGGTTTCAATTATTGCCTTATTTACGATTGGCGTGATAGGTTATTTCTTTCTAACTGCCGCTAATTTTTATGTGGCAATTATTATTTTCGTTTTAATTGCGGCAATTATTGGCTTTTTTCCTTATAATTTCCATCCTGCCAAGATCTATTTGGGGGATACTGGAGCGCTATTTTTAGGTTTTATGATTTCGGTTTTATCATTACAAGGTTTAAAAAATGCCACAATTATCAGTTTGATTACGCCAATGTTAATTATGGGCGTACCGATTACTGATACCGTTTATGCGATTATTCGTCGTTTTTTAAGCAATCGGCCAATTTATTCTGCTGATAAAATGCATTTGCATCATCGCTTAATTTCCCTAGGTTTTACTCATAAAGGGGCGGTTTTAACGATTTACGGCTTAGCTTTAATCTTTTCTTTCGTCGCTTTGATTTTAAGTTATAATCATTCAGTTTGGTCAACAGTGTTGCTCTTTGTTTTAGTCTTAGTCGGTTTAGAGCTTTTTGTAGAGTTAATTGGCTTAATGGGGCCTAATCGACAGCCGTTAATGTATGTTTTCAAAGTTTTTGGTAATAAAGAATTCCGTGAAGAACAGAAGAAACGCTGGTTGAAGAAAAAATAAATTTTTAGCTCAATGCCACTGCTATTGGTGGCGGCGAGCTATTTTTTTGTCATAATAAGCCTGCTTATAATTAAAAACAGTTGTTATTTTCAGCGTTAAATCGGCTTTCTTACTAATGACTAATCATTAAAGCTATGTTAAGTCTTTGTAACATAGCTTTTTATCTTTTTGAAGGTATGCTATAATTTATTGTCGATAATCACTTTAAGTTTTTATCTTTATCATGAAATAAATAAGCAAATAAAATTTGCGAAAAAATAAATGAATTGAGGTTTCTTATATGAAGGGAATTATTCTTGCAGGTGGATCAGGAACGCGTTTATATCCACTAACGAAAGCAACATCTAAACAATTAATGCCGGTTTATGACAAACCAATGATTTATTATCCAATGTCAACTTTAATGTTGGCGGGAATTAAAGACATTTTGATTATTTCAACACCAGAAGATACGCCAAGATTCGAACAATTATTTGGTGATGGTCATGAATTAGGGATTCATATTGAATATGCTGTGCAAGCAAGCCCTGATGGATTGGCGCAAGCCTTTATTATCGGTGAAGAATTTATCGGTTCTGACAGCGTCTGCTTAGTGTTGGGAGATAATATTTATTACGGTGGGGGCTTATCAAAAATGTTACAACGCGCAGCTAGTAAATCGACTGGCGCAACTGTTTTTGGTTACCACGTTAACGATCCAGAACGTTTTGGTGTAGTTGAATTTGACGAAAATATGCAAGCTTTATCTATTGAAGAAAAACCAGCCCAACCAAAATCTAGCTATGCTGTAACGGGTTTATATTTCTACGATAATGATGTCGTGGAAATCGCTAAAAATATCAAACCTTCTGATCGTGGCGAATTAGAAATCACTGACGTTAATAAAGTTTATTTAGAACGTGGCGATTTATCAGTTGAAGTGATGGGCCGTGGCTTTGCTTGGTTAGATACCGGCACCCATGAATCATTATTAGAAGCGTCAACTTTTATTGAAACGATTGAAAAGCGTCAAAACTTAAAAGTCGCTTGTTTAGAAGAAATTGCTTATCGCATGGGCTACATTGGCAAAGAAGAAGTGCTAACTTTAGCTGAGCCTTTGAAGAAAAATGCCTATGGCCAATATTTAATTCACTTAGTAGGAGAAGCATAAACATGGGAAAAATTAAAGTAACTGAAACCAAACTAACTGATGTAAAAATTATCGAACCAGCCGTTTTTGGCGATCACCGTGGTTTCTTCACTGAAAGCTATTCAGCTGAAGATTTTAAAGCAGCAGGTATTGATTTTAACTTTATTCAAGATAATCATTCTTTATCAGCCGAAGCTGGTGTTTTACGTGGTTTACATTTCCAAAAAGGCCAAGCTGCGCAAACGAAATTAATTCGCGTAGTAACGGGCGCTGTTTTAGATGTGATTGTTGATATCCGTAAAGGTAGCCCAACTTATGGTCAATGGGAAGGTTATATTCTTTCAGAGCATAATCACCGTCAATTATTGGTGCCAAAAGGCTATGCTCACGGCTTTATGACTTTAACCCCTAACGTTAATTTCTTATACAAATGTGATAACTATTACAACGCTGAAGCGGATGGCGGCATTGCTTTTGACGATCCAGATTTGCAAATTGATTGGCCAATTGCCATTGATAAAGCGATCACTTCTGAAAAAGACCGCAAACATCCAACTTTAAAAGAATTTGCAGCAGAAAATGATTTTGTTTATGGCGAAATTTAAAGCGTAGCTAGCCATTTAGAATAGGAGCGTAATTTAACTTATGAAAAATATTATTGTAACTGGTGGAGCCGGTTTTATCGGTTCAAATTTTGTACATTATGTTGTCAATAACCACCCAGAAATCCATGTCACTGTTTTAGATAAACTAACTTATGCCGGTAATGAAAAAAATATTGCTGGCTTACCTAAAGACCGTGTGGAATTAGTCGTTGGCGATATCGCTGACGCTGAATTAGTTGAGCGTTTGGTCCAAAAGACGGATGCTGTCGTGCATTATGCCGCAGAATCTCATAACGATAATTCCTTAAAAGATCCATTTCCTTTCGTACAAACCAATATTATTGGTACATACACTTTAATTGAAGCTTGTCGCAAACATAATGTGCGCTACCATCACGTTTCAACTGATGAAGTTTATGGAGATTTACCATTAAGAGAAGATTTACCAGGTCATGGGGAAGGTGTCGGTGAAAAATTCACTGCCGAAACAGCTTATAACCCATCAAGCCCGTATTCTTCAACTAAAGCTGGTTCAGATTTATTGGTGAAAGCTTGGGTGCGTTCGTTTGGTTTACAAGCGACCATTTCTAACTGCTCTAATAACTATGGACCTTACCAACATATCGAGAAATTTATTCCCCGCCAAATTACTAACGTTTTAAGTGGCATTAAGCCAAAATTATACGGCGCGGGTAAAAACGTTCGTGACTGGATTCATACCAATGACCATTCATCAGCGGTTTGGACTATTTTAACTAAAGGTAAAATTGGCGAAACTTACTTAATCGGTGCTGATGGTGAAGAAGATAATAAAATGGTGATTGAATTAATTTTAGAATTAATGGGTCAACCAAAAGATGCTTACGACCATGTTAATGATCGTCCTGGTCATGATTTACGCTACGCCATCGATTCTCAAAAATTAAGAGAAGAATTAGGCTGGCAACCAGAATTTACTAATTTCCGCGATGGTTTAGCTGATACCATTCAATGGTACACTGATAACAAAGATTGGTGGCAGGCTGAAAAAGAAGCTGTCGAAAATAACTACGCGAAAAACGGACAATAATTTTAACTGTTAAAAGAGTGGACATTAAGCCCTTAACTTCCGTCAAATCTCAATATCGCTAAACATTCTGTCAAAGGCAAGAATCCGCTTGCGACGAGGACCTACGGGACCGCAGGAGCAAGGTCTTAGTGTGTCGGGATTTATATAACGGAAGTCGGCTATGTCCAACTCTTTTTTGCTAGAAGATTTTTAAATGAAAAGAAGGATGTGGCATAAATGATTTTACTAACTGGTGGTAATGGACAATTAGGTACAGAATTACGACATCTTTTAGATGAAAAAAAACTAGACTATATTTCAACTGATGCAGGAGAAATGGATATCACCGATGCGGAAGCAACCATGGCGCTGATTCAAGAAATCAAACCGACTTTAATCTATCACTGTGCAGCTTACACGGCTGTTGATAAAGCTGAAGATGAAGGCAAAGAGCTTGATGAAAAAATCAACGTAACTGGCACCCGCAACGTGGCTTTAGCAGCTAAAGCTGTCGGGGCAAAATTAGTTTATATTTCAACTGACTACGTTTTTGATGGCACTTTAAAAGAAGGCATGTACGCAACCGATGCGGCAACCAACCCACAAAGTGAATATGGTCGTACTAAATTATTAGGAGAACAAGTGGTTCAAGAAATTTTAGAGGATTACTATATTATCCGCACGTCTTGGGTCTTTGGTAATTACGGTCATAATTTTGTCTTTACTATGCAAAAATTAGCAGAAACAAGAGATACATTAACAGTGGTTAACGATCAATTTGGTCGTCCTACTTGGACCAGAACTTTAGCTGAATTTATGGTCTTTGTCATGGAAAAAGCCGCGCCATTTGGCATTTATCATTTATCTAACGAAAACAGCTGTACTTGGTTTGATTTCGCAAAAGAAATTTTAAAAGACACAAAGGTCAATGTCTTGCCAGTAACTTCTGAAGAATATCCGCAAAAAGCCAAACGCCCACAATATTCTGTGATGGATTTAAGCAAAGCCCGAGATTTAGGCTTTGAAATTCCTACATGGCAAACAGCGTTAGCTGAGATGTTGAAGAAATAATTTACCGGTTATAGAAACGAAAAAGGGGCTGTGACAAAAGTCTCTAACAAAAAACGCATGAAATAACGAAAAATCGTTCATTTCATGCGTTTTTTCTAGTAAAATAAAAAAGAAG
>NZ_JARXWL010000013.1 GCF_029893325.1 Enterococcus sp. PF1-24 | reverse complement strand
TAGACGGTTGTCTATGTAGTTGTCAATCTTTTTATAACAAAATTAGTTAACCAGTATCTGTAAAGTGTTGCACTTTATTTTGACATCCGGGAGTTGGTATAGACCAATCGTTATAAGGCTAATTATTATACCCTCTTCCTGTAAAATATCCTATGTTATTAAGAACTATTAGACAACTTTTATTTGTGCTATACTATCATAGACAGTAAAGTTTAAGCGGTGGCTATCTTTTAAGAAACGGAGGTGGTTTGTATGAAAATACTAACTATATCTGTAGAAAGGAAAAGCCTTTGTCAGCAAAAGATACAATTGATGTTATCCTGGGCTTTGGTATGTTTACCATTGCTCTGATAAGTTTAGTTGTTAAATTGCTTAAAAACGACAAAAAATAACCGTTAGTCAACTTTAGCCGAGTTACGATACGGTTATTTTTTAGCAATATTTAGTTTCTCAGCCACCAACTTGATCGGTGCTGGTGAGGGTATGTTGACGCACGCCCTCTTTACATTTTCTATTTTATCACAAATAGCGGTGAAAATAAAGTGGTTGCTAAATGGCAGCTGCTTTTTATTGGTACCCACTCCTACTTTATTAGGCAGAAATAATATTATGCGGAGTTGGTATAGACTGCTTTCTATAAGATTAATTATTCTACCCTTTTCCTGCATAATATCTTATGGTACTAAGAGCTATTGGACAACTTCTATTTGTGCTATACTATCATAGACAGTAAAGTTTATGACGGTGGCGTTCTGATCGAAAGTGAGGTGGTGCTTATGCGAGTACCTACTGAATTTAGAGAAAGGAGCAGCCTTTTGTCCGCATATGAAACGATTCAAGTCATGCTTGGCTTTGGTACATTTACCATAGCTCTAGTTGGCTTAGTTGTTAAAATGCTTAAAAACGACAAAAAATAGCCGTCTACTTTAGCGAGCTGACCGGCTATTTTTTAGTCTTTTAAATACTCGTCACCGTCTTAAACGGTGCTGGTGAGGGTATGTTGACGCATGCCCTCTTTACATTTCCTATTTTATCACAAACAGCGGTAAATTACTATAATCAAACAATAAAGTACTTGTTAAGTGATAGTTGCAGTATCAGCTGAGATTCCTATAAATAGTCCTGATAACTTTTTTCGAAAGTTACCAGGACTATTTTATAGAATTAATTTGATAAAATTTTGATTCCTATTACTAAATTGTATATGGCTAAAGCCACATCCAAAATTGCTATTCCTATTACTAAAATGCCGCTAAGAATTGCAGTAGGCTGAGCATCGTTAGTAATTAAACCTGTAGCTCCGATAATAATCAAGGCTATGATTGTTAAAATAATTGGCAATAGATGAAGCTTTAGTGCTCTACTAGCGTGATATTTAACATCGGAATTATTGCTAACTAAGTAAACAATTAAGGGAAATAAAAATGGAGCAAAAATTATTGAGATATAAGACAGTCCATTTAAAATTTTTTGTTCGTTCATAATGAATCACTCTCCTATTACTTAATTATAGGGTTAAAAGTTTTTTTAGTAACGTAATATGCATTGACTAAGAGAATAGTTTTGAAGGACATAAAAAGTCCCCTAGCAATTGCTAGGGGAAAAAGGAGTTAGAATGAAAAAAATTGGTTAAGGGATGTTGTTTGTTGGTATGATGATATTATAGCATATTTTCTATTATTTTTTCAAGATAATTAATTGATTTGCGTAGTTAATAGTGTGTGAGAAGTGGATTATAAGCACTTTTCAAAATAATTGCTGAAGAGTTGGATGTGTACTTCTCCCCTGCTCTCTCCACTATATTTTATTGAACCAGGCATAGTAATTTATGCTTGTTTTTTTGCTTTTCAATTTTGATTGCTTCCCCAACATCCAAGCAGATTATGGGAGTTGAAATGGTATCCATAAGATTTTTCCTTAGACAATAATTATCAAAGTGGATAACATTAGTTATTTTATTTTTTGTCTCGTTAAAATAAGAAAGCTTAGTTTTTTTGAAAAATAACTAAAAAAGTGATATAATATCATTGTTCAGATAAATAATTATATATAAAGAAGAAAACGAATAAAAACAGCCGTTTATAACTAATGTTATTTATTCAGGCTGAAATCTGGTAGGTTCATCTTCGATTAATATGTTATTTTATTTGTACAAATCATGCTTGCGTGGATTATTAAACAGGTGAGCAAGGAATACAAGGGGGAGTTTATATGGAAAAGAAAAAAATATTTAAGCTAGGCATATCGTTCTGTACCACGCTTTTAGTTAGTTCGGTATTTGTACCTAGTGTGGTTAGTGCTGCAACAGATGGTACTGTAACAGGTGCAAATTTAGGAGATGTCGCACTGCAAAAAAAAGCTGCTTTAGCTAAAATCGAAGAAATTGATCAAGCTGCTATTAATCAAGAGTTTGAAAAAATTAGTGAAGAAACAATTCGTCAATCAATCGATCAACTAAATGAAGAAGAACTACTAGCAGCAGTTGATACCGAAAAGATTTCAGCGCAATTAACAGAACTCAAAGACGTTGAGCTTGATGCAACAGCCATTCAAGAACAAATCCGTCAAACGGATATTACTGTTGTAAAAGAAAAACTTATGCAACAAGACGTGGAAACAATCAAATCAGCTGTTCCTGCTGAAGCATTAACTGAAATGCAAACAGTGATTAATGAGTTAGAGATTAACGGGTTGTCTGAAGAAGATGCTGGAATAATTAATACTTATAAAAATGACGGTTTTATTAATGATTTTAATAATTTGACACAAGCAGAATATCAAGCAAGAGTAGCTGAACTTGACCAAGACTTTATTAATCAAACAGCCGACTCTGTTACTCCAGAAGTAGTTGCTGAAATGCAGGCAGAAATTCAAAATGTTGATATTGCTGCTGAGATGGAAAATATTTCAGTTACTGAAATTAAAGAAACATTGAAAGAGGCTGTTACACCTGAAACAGTTGAAACAATGAAAGAATCATTGCAGGAAGTCGATGCTGAAGCGTTAAAAAATACCTTAACTGAGATGGTTGAAAGTGCTGATAGCAATGGTGAGATTACGGTGGATGAAGAATTATTAGCAGATATAGCTGATAAAGAAGGAAAACCGATTGATATTACTGGTGAAAATTTGCAAGAAGAAATCGTTGATTTGCTTTTTGGTGGTAGTGGGTTTGGTGTATTAGGGTTACCGATAGGTCTATTAGCGCTGATTGTAGGTACAGGCATGTTTAGCTTGGCTGTCTTTCAAATATTTGCTGGCATAGTTTTTTGGATTTTTGACTACATAGTGGTTGGAGGTATCGGGATGGTTGCGGGCTTTATATTGCTCTTTACTATATTAGGAATTCCGGCGGGATTAGTATTGCTTGTTGGACTTCCTTTGGGTGGTATAGCAGCATTTTTAATGGGAATGGGTTACTTTTCAGTTATTACTATTCCGATTGGTCTCTTGGGTTCTTTACTAATTCTTATAGGAGCTTTGTTCCTACTGCCTTTGTTGGGTGGTGGACTTTTTGAAAATGAAAAACATGGCTATGTACCCTATGCGAGTACTCAGAAAAATTTACCAGATGCAACTAGAGAATTTGACGTAAAAGCCGGAAAAACTTACACGATTGCCTTGTCAGGTAAACAACTTTCTAAAAGTTTAGTCGAAGATTACGGAAAAATCGAATATGTACTAGCGACTGGTGTAAAAGTAGATGCTCAATATAAAGAAATTGAAGGCATTGAAATGTTAAGTGCAGGCGCAGGGAAATTGGACGAAAAAGCGCCACAGTATATTACTTTTACAGCAACAAAAGATATGAAAGTCTATCTAAACGTCAATATTACTGAAGTTGTTTTGAAAGATGGTCTTGATGAAGAATCTCACGGCAATAATATGGTTTGGCGCTTAACAACCAAGTTTAAAGCTGTGCAAATACCTGAGTTAAATGATTTGCTGGGTGTGTTGAATAACTAGTAATCAATAAAATTGCTTTAAATCACCTTCCTATTTTCTAAAAAATATATGTTGAATACGAGAAAAATTATTTTGGATAAAATATCGGTTCTTTGTCAATTGGTGTTGGGGAAGAAAATCCAATAGAATAATTTGATTTTTGCAGTCAAGCAGCATTCGTTGCTTGACTGCTTTTTTCTTCTTTCCAAAAAAATTCTACGAAGTAAAAACTTTATTTAGGTTAGGGATGGCATGTTCTTCCTCTCTACCCTCCTCTAATATTTGTTTTGACCAAACATAGTAAATTATGGTTGCTTTTTTGAAAATTTTAGATTATGTTCGCTTTACAAAACGAACGTATGTTTGTATTATAAAAACGTGAGGTGATTTATTATGTACGAATCCGTTTTAAATTTTGACTACTCAAAAGAACCTAGTCGTGATATTCTCTGCATCGATTGTCGCTCTTTCTACGCTTCTGTGGAACGTGGCTTACACCCGCTCAAAGCGAAGCTTGTTGTTCTCTCCTACCCTCCTGATTCGGAATCAGAGCGTGGCAGTGGTTTAATTTTGGCCTCCTCCCCCGCCGCTAAAGCAGCTTATGATATTTCTAATGTTAGTCGCGCTAGGGATCTCCCCTTCCCTTATCCTGAAGACTTGATTATAGCTGAACCACGTATGAAAGTTTATATGCAAAAAAACATGGAGATCAATAATATTTATCGCCGGTTTTGTGATGAAAATAACTTCCATGTCTATTCAGTTGATGAGTCCTTTCTGGACGTTACTGGTGCCTTGAAATTATTTGATTGTAGTACGCCCTATCAATTAGCTAGGAAAATTCAGCAAGAAGTTGTTGAACAGCTGGGAATCTATGTTTCGATCGGAATTGGGGACAATCCCCTACTCGCCAAATTAGCCCTGGATAATGCGGCCAAGCACACTGATGAAATGATAGCGGAATGGCGATATGAAGATGTCCCCTCTACCCTTTGGAAGATTCAGAACATTACTGATTTCTGGGGGATTTCTAAGCGAACAGCTGCTAATTTAGCCAAATTAAACATCCATTCAATATATGATCTGGCACATAGTAATTACTATGCAGTCAAAGATCGGTTAGGAATAATTGGAGCTCAACTATACGCTCATTCGTGGGGAATTGATCGCTCGTTCCTGGGCGAAAAAATTCAGCCGGTTTCAAAATCGATTGGCAACAGCCAGGTACTGAATAAAGATTATATAAAACGGTCTGAAATTGAAATTGTGATTAAGGAAATGGCTGACCAAGTTGCGACACGTTTGAGACGTTCTGGAATGCAAGCACAGGTTGTAAGTTTGGGAATCGGATATAGTTTAGGTTATATAGATAGATACGGAAATAAAGGATTTCGGCAGCAGCTGAAGATCCATGCGACTAATTCAAGTCGGGAGTTGGCCAATGCTCTACTCCTGATATTTGATAAGCATTATAACCGTCAGGAAGTCCGGAATATTTCTGTAAATACTGGAAATCTGATTCATACGGATTCACTTCAGCTGGATTTATTTTCAGATCCGCTTCAGGAAGAACGAGACATGAACGTGGATCACATTGTTGATACGATAAGGAGTAAATATGGTTTTAAGTCGATAGTACGTGCTGTAAGCTTGTTAGACGGTGGTCGTGCTATAGCGAGGTCTTCCCTAATTGGTGGGCACGCCGGAGGCATGGCTGGTATTGAAGGTGATTCAAATTAGTAATGATAAGAGTTTTAGTGATTATAATGATTATCATGATAGAGGCTTTATGAAATGGATTACAGCTTTTAACATGGCCGAGCTGGCCAATAGCATAAGTAAGAATACGGCTGAAGCAACTAAGGAGATCCCTACCCTACCGTTAATGTCAGAAGAGGAAATATCAGATGTACTTCAAGAAGCAATGGAAAATAATGTGCTACTTTCCATACAGCTGAACACAAGGGATGAGTTTGGTCGGCAAACAGAATCTATAATTGGGAAGTTTAATGGGCAAAAAAATGACGAAATACTAATTGATAGTACCTGGTACTTTATATCAGATATACGAAACATTCATTTTGTCGAAAATTGGAAATGGTCAAAAATATAAAAGAGAAAAAAGTAATCTCCTTTTCTCTTTTTTTCTTTGGTCTTTATATTTCCGCATACTACCTTAATTAAAGTAGTATGCAACGATAGTTTCTTCAATATACTATCCTTATAACGTTTGTTGTAAATATAATTAAAGTAGTACAAGTGAAAAGTTCTTGATTAATTAAGGTAGTATGTTATAATTTTAATTAAGGTAGTACGAAAGTAAGTTTGTTAAAGTAGTACATGCTAGAAATTGTAAGGGAGAAAAATAAATGAGAGCAAAAAAATATGTTATTGGAAATTTCAAAGGTGGAGTTGGGAAAAGTACGGTTGCACAAATGCTAGGTTTTGAGTCTGCATATCATTACAATTTGAAAACTTTAATTGTCGATTTAGATATGCAAGGAAATACTTCAGATGTTATGAATCTTACTCATATGAACTATAGCAAAGAAGATGGTGGTGGAGAAAATACACCGATTAATTTTGAATATACAATTGCAGATGTCCTTATGGAAGATATTCCAGTTGAAAAAGCAATTTATCAAGTGATAAACAATTTAGATATTTTACCAGCAGATATGAGTTTTGAGGAATATGATAATTGGAGTACTGTTAACTATCCAGAAAGTATTGATAGATTTAAATATATGGATGAAAAACTCTCTCCACTATATGATAAATACGATGTAATTTATATTGATGTTCCCCCGTCAATTTCAAACTTCAGTAAATCAGCTATGTACATAGCTGATTGGGCAATAGTAGTTTTGCAAACTCAAGTAAAGTCAATGAGAAATGCTATGCAGTATCTTGAATATATGGATTTTTTTACTGAAACATTTGAATCAGACTTAAAAGTCGTGGGTGTAATTCCATTTATGCTCGAAACTGGCGATTCAGTTGATAAAGAAATGTATGAACAAGCCAAAGATATTTATGGGGAGCATTTAATTAAAAATGTTGTATTAAAAAATGCTCGACTGAAGAGATATGATGGTTCTGGGATAACTACAGAAAGAACCAAAAAAGGTACACTTAAACAATGGGATAGAAAAACTCATGAACTATTTATTGCGATTTTTGATGAACTTAAAGAGCATGAAACTTGGTATTAAGGAGGTTATGTAAATGGCTGAAATAAGAAATCTAAATATTTTTAATGCCAATAAAGGCTTAGCAAAAATAAAAGAGAAGCAAAATAGCGAAAACCTAAAAAAAGAAGCAACCCCTACTCCCTTAATTAAGCCTAAAGAGAAGAGAATTGTAGCAAATGATGAATTAGCGAGGCAAAAAGAAGAGAAAAAAACTAAGAATGTTGGTCCTCCTTTGAAAACATCAGATCGAGTACTTGTAACTACTAATGGTAAACCAATAAAAATATCACCTTTGTTGCATTCTGTATCAACAATACTAACAGAAAAATATCAAACAGAACTTACTCGAGATGAGATTTTAAGAGAAGCAATTGATCAATACATTAGAAGTAAATTGAATAAAGAAGATAAACAATCGCTTTTTTTAGATTTAGAAAGAGAATTAGAGTTATATAGAGAGAAACACCCTACTCTTGCTGAATATGATAAAGAAGGAAATCTTGTCAGAAGGCCTGATGAAATTGAAGAATACACTGCGGAACAAATCAAAAAAAGATGGGAAATTTGATTTTGTAGAGAATATCTTTGGATATTCTCTTTTTTATGATAATAAACAGAGTCTGAAACAATAATTAAGGTAGTATTTTAGTAGGCAAAAAACTTAATTAAAGTAGTATCAATTTAGTAATTAAGGTAGTATGCAGATTTCAATAAAAGTTAATTAAAGTAGTATGAAGATTTCAATAAAAGTTAATTAAAGTAGTATGTGGTGATAAACTAAACAATAATTAAAGTAGTATTCATCTAACCAAGGAAAGTTAATTAAAGTAGTATGAAGATTTCAATAAAAGTTAATTAAAGTAGTATCTATCATTTCAATAACTTAATTAAAGTAGTATCAATTTAGTAATTAAGGTAGTATGCAGAATCTAATTAAAGTAGTATTCTAGTATATTAATCTAGTAATTAAAGTAGTATGTTATCATATAGTCAAAGTTGCAAAACGCTGATAAATAGGCACTATACGGAGAAAATAAATTGAATAAAGTAGTATGTAGTTATTAATTAAAGTAGTATCTTGAAGTTATAAGAAGTAGTATTGGCATATCGTTTTTATTTGATTAAAGTAGTATTCTCTTGCTAATTAAGGTAGTATGCGCTGATAATCAAAACTATAATTAAGGTAGTATGCGCTGATAATCAAAAAAACAATTAAAGTAGTATCTGTTGGTAAATAGCGACATAATTAAGGTAGTATGTACAGTTTATCGAAACTATAATTAAAGTAGTATGTACTGGCAACAAAAAAATAATTAAAGTAGTATGTAAGCAATAATGAAAAAATAATTAAAGTAGTATGCAGACAATAATTAAAGTAGTATGCTCAAAAAAAAGAGTTGATTTAATATTTCCTTTTTGCTATTTTTAGGTATAAATAAAAAAACGAAAAAATTTGAATTGGCGTTCAAACTTTTTCGCTTAGTAGTGTTCTTCTTTTTTCAAAAAAGTGTAGTGGAATACACTTTTGCTATGTAAAAAACGTCTAGTTTATTATAGCAAATTTTGAAAAAAAATTCAACAGAAGAATGCTTATTTGAGTGTGCTTTTTATGTAAAAACAGCACTTTTTTAAGCATTTTTTAATTTTGAGAGGACACTAGTTTATTTAGTGTTCTCTTTTTTCGTACATAAAATTAAATGACAGGAGGTGTCCAAGTGGAATTACATGAGATTCATTCAATGATTTTAAAAGACGGAATTCGCAAATTTAAGTATAAAAATAGCAAAATCAAGCCGATTTCTTACAAGCCTGAAGGAAATAAAGGGGCAATTTTTGTTTTTAGATCAAAAGAGCAGATGATCGATGCTAGAGGAGTAGTGTTCACTTCTGAAGAGGCTTTGCTTTTCAACGAAGATCAATTCACACATTGGACACCGAACGTATACAGCTATGGCACATATGCTGATGCTGCTAAGCAAATCACAAAGGGCCATTCTGAGAAAAACTTACGTCAAATCAATACATTTGTTGTAGATATTGATGTTCCACAGACTGATAATTTATCTGAAATGGATATTATTAATGCTTGCTGCAATGTTGATTTCGGATTCTTGCCAACTTTTATTCTTAAAACACCGGGTGGATACCAGGCTTATTTTGTTCTGGATAAGCCTTGGTTTATTTCAAATGCTGATAACTATGCTTCTCTGAAGCTTGCACGCAACGTTTCGAACAGTATTCGTAAGTACTTTGCCCAAACACTGCCTGTAGACCTGGGCTGCAATCATTTTGGAATTGCTAGAATCCCTAGAACAGACAACATTGTTGATCTGAACGAAAGCTGCACATACGATATGCAAAGCTTGATTGATTGGTCAATTAAACACTACTCTAAGAAAAAGGCAAAAGCTAATAAGGAAAAACTTGCAAGAAAAGCAGCACTCAGAGTATATCCATCTCAAAAAAATGGCCAAGTTTCTCAACCCTGGGTGAAAATGTTGCTTAGAAACGATGGAATTCGTGGTAATAAAGGGCTTTTGGGGCGAAATAATGCCATTTTTACACTAGCATTAGCACATTATTCCTCAGCTGTTAGCTATGAAGATTGCTATGATATTCTGGATGAATTCAACTCAAACTTATCAGATCCAATTGATCAAATTGAGTTTGATAGAACTTTAAATTCTGCTTATTCCGGAAACTATAAAGGCGCCAAAAGAACAAAAATTCGTGAATTAATTGAGAACTGGATTCCTGGGACTTACACCGATGCTCAATTATTCGGGAATTTCTGGTATAAATTCAAAAAAGCAAGAAAAGACCGTAAAAACAGTCACTATGACGAGTGGAAAGAGGACTTACGAGTTTATTTAAATGCTAACAGTACTACACAGTGGGCCTACATTCAGACAAGCAAACAAGCAATTGTTGATGAAATCGGGATTCCTAAGAGATCTTTAGACCACTGCCTAAAAGAAATGAAAGCAGCTGGAGAAATTTATTTCAAATCAAAACGTGGCTTTGGTGGGGGAATTGTAGTTGCAACTAGAGTTGCGCTATTTGGTATGATTATCAAAGCTAAAAAAGAACACAGAGAGAAGTACCTAGAGGTACTAAGACGTAAATTACCGGAGGCTGTCGATACGGTTGTTGCTGCACTAAACCCAAGTGAGATTGCAATTGAAAAAACAGCGGTACAACTGCATTTACAGATCGCCAATTCAAGTTAAAAATAAATAGGCAAACTGCCATAAGACATTATATTACTTTGTAAGTCAGCCAGCAGAATACAGCTAATATATTTATATTATTCTCTTTTTGTTTGTAGCAGGGGCAAGACTCGTAGCGAGTAGCGGCAAAGGGCTTGAACTATTTTAGTCTTAATCTAAAAAAACATAAAAACCCCAAGAACTATAGTCTTTAAGGATTTTTATGTTCCTGTTTATAAAAGATGTGCAAAACAGATAAGAAAGCAAAGCGGACCTTTCTCATAGAGAGGTTTTGTAAGTCAGTTGGTTACGTACAAAAAGAAAGATCCGCTTTAAGAGAGTTAATGAGGGTTATGCGTACCTCACATAGTAAGTGTATACCTAGTAAAAAAATATGTCAGCTAATAACACTCGTAATAGTTAAGCTAGTCAATTACAATGTGATCACTAGACAAATAAGTCTTATTAAACATAAGCTTTTCGTATTGACTTTGAATAATTTGAGCAGTTGGTTTGTCGTTTGCATCTAAAAAAATTTGCTTAATTTTAATAAGAGCGTCAATAAGTTTTGGATCATGATTTTCTAAGAATGTGATGGTAATTTCGCTTACCTGGTGAAGTAGATTGTATTGCATATCATTGTGGATGTTCAAATATTCTTTCTGGATTCGAAGAATTAGTTTTGCAAAGGTTAGGTCGTTATTCTCGATGGCATAGTCACACATATTGTTGTGTATTCGATGGACCTCATTTCGATAATTAAGATCTTCATTTTCAAAAGAGTATGGATCTATTATTACTAACTTTGAATAAATTTCTTTGGATTGTTCATAAGTGAGGCAGTAGGTTAGAAAATTACTGAAAAGCTTGAAATCTGTTTGAAATTCAATTTTTTCTAAACGTTCAAAGTAATCTTTAAATTCATTTTTATCTTTTTGGTTTAGTGGCTGAAATTCATTTGGTGACTGTGAGTGCAGCATTAATTTTGTGGTTAAGTAAAAAAACATTCCCTTTGGACCTGGATAATTCTTTTTGATTGATTCTGAAATTTTTTGTAATTTGGCTTTATCCGCTAATTTCAATTCATGGTTTTTAAGTTTCCAGATTAGTTTGTTCCTAGTACGGAAAAGTTCTGGAATAAATAATTCATTTTCTAAATCTTTGAAGCTAAGGCCTAATCTGGTAAGAAGTTCAGCCATTGTTGAAATCTCTGGTTCTATTTTCCCCTTTTCGAATCTATAGTAAGTGGATCTGCTTACTATTCCCCCATAAACATCCTTCTGTGACATCTGCTTCTGTTGTCGAACAGTTAATAAGATATCTGAAAAATTTTCCATACAAAACACCCCTAAATTTTGTTATATTTGAAAACTAATTCTAATCAAAATTTAATAAAGATGTGTCAGATGTGACACATACCCCCTTTTTTAACCGCTTAATGTAAGCGCTTCATGTCAGTTCTGACACATTTCGGCCTTTTTTGGCAAAAAAACTGCACTTTTTAGCTAAAATGTGTTGTGTTATTTAATTTTTCGGTTGATAATTATTGTGTAATGATCATTGCACAAACAAATTTGTTGGAGGTGAGTAACAAATAAAAAATTGAATCTCATACACTAATAATAATATAAAAGTTTATCTTTAGATTATTATTAGCAAAAAAAATCCCAACCCATTTTAAGGATTGAGAAAAAAATAGACTTGCATTAAAAAAATGTCTGTGCTATTTTGTAAATATAAATCAAAAAATTTAAGAAAAATGAATATATATCTTTTAGCTCTATTTTGAATTAGAGCAAACAAAAAGGTATGCGCACCTACCCCAATGAGTTTCCTAGGCTCAAAGGTTTGATTCAGAATTGCTATCCTAAGCAATTCCGTCTCTAGTAAGTGTTCGCCAATAGGAGTTACTCTAAGACCTCCTAAGTGGACTGCATACCCGAAGTTTAGTGTACCATAATACGAATTATTAGTTCAAGGAAAGAATTATTTAAGAATGTAATATCCCTAGATAAATTCTGCTCTTGTATGCTTTTTCTAATAGTATTTGAGACATTAACCAATCGGGGGGCTGTACGACTTAAACAAGTCTGTACAGCCCTTTTTTTGTTTGTTCCAATTTGAGATAGACCTTGAAGATTGAAACTAAGAAAGTGAGGAAAAGTAGTGGAAATTGAAAATAATATTTTATACCTGAAAAGAGACCATTGTGTGGCCGGAGTATTCCATGATGTGAATTTGATACCTGAAAAAACAGTATCTGGAGATCATTACATTCGGCTATTTAAGAAAAGAAAAAGATTTAATCCGAAATTAGTTTCCGTAAAAAATTGGCAAGAAGGTATTTGTCCGTTTGGATTTGTAAAATTCAACCATTCTCCTAAAGTATTTGAGATTAAAGAGATTTGGGAATGTAAGAAAACAGTCAATATTACAGTCACAGAGGAGATTCCAAGAGATTTTTTACCAAGTAAGCCAAAAAAATCACGAAAACAGGTAATCCGAGACCGTAAGAATGCGCCAGAAAAAAAGCGATTTAATAAAGTTTTAGAATTTCTGAAGACGCAAAAAACAGATGTGACTGTCAGTTTAATAGCTAAGCAAACGAATTTATCTAAAAATGTTGTGATGGATTGTGTTAAAAGAATCCCACAAGCTGAAAAATCTTCAATAGTCGTGAATGGGAAAAAAGAAATTCTGGTGTTTATGAAAAAGAAAAGAGGAGTGAGTGAATATGCTAGAGCTAAAAGATTATAGCCAGCGACGACTAGGAGATAGAGATCAACTATCTTTTGATATTGAAAAGTTTCTGAAGCAGGTAGACTCTGATGTCTTTGTGGAAGCTGTGGCCGAGAGGCTTAATTGTTCAGTAATTAATATTTTGTCTAGAGTTCAACAAGTACCAGGGCTAAAGCGAAACTATATTATACGTGACGGTTGTACAAAAACAATTCTGAGGATTGAAAAATAAAAAGAATGGGAGGAGAGCAGCAATGGCTAATAAAATTACTTTTCAAAAGGAGTTCAAAAAGGAAGCTTTTCAAGAAAATGCTAAGAGAGTTCAGTTATTTGATGGATCAGTATGTTGGCGAAATAAAGACAAGCGCTGGGTAAGCTTTGTTACAAAAGATACATTCATATTAAATCGGATATATGATGAGATTCATCTAGTTTTCAATGCCGGCGGGAAAGTAATTGCTAAGAGGAAAGCGCCAGGCATGAGCTTACTTTGTTGCCAAGAAGAAAATAATAGCAAAGGTAAAGAAAAATTCAAAATCAGGAATAAAAACCAACCTTTTGAGGACGAAAAGCAAACGATTGTTTATTTATAATAAATTGTCTTATCACGAGGGAGGAGAAAAATAATGAATTATTTTGATGAAATAGCATTAGAAAATAAGGGATATCGTGTTTTAACTTTTTCCAAAAGAGAATACTTAATCGGACATGATCCAGCGAAACAAAATTTATATGGCCGATGTTATAGGCATGTTGAAAAAATAGTTAATGGCAAAGTAAAAAAAAACAATGAAATTGGAGCCATACACGAGATTAATGAAATATATCCAGATATTAAAATCGTTTATGATTTGCTTGATAAGGTAATTGCCCAAAGGAAAACAAAGTTTGAATCATTATGTTGGATAAGTGAAGGAAATGTAAATCAACCGAACTTTGAACCAGAAATAAATATTTTGAAATGGCGAGAAATTAAGATAGATAGATTGTCCATGACTGCTGAGAGAGCTTTGAAGCGAAGATTAAAAGCAGAAGGAATTGATTACTACAAGATTATCCACACAAAGAACCATTCAATTATTAGAACAAATCAGAAAGGTTATCTCACTTTAGCAACTATGCAAAAGTAAAATAAAAAATGCAAATTCTCAACTTTGGTTTGTTTGTGATTTAAAACTTGTCGATGACGGGCAAGGGGCAAATAAATTTGTCAACTTAAACAAGCAGAAAAGACCTAAAACTGAATAATATGCTGCAATGTGTCTTCCCTCTATATCGCATTGTAGGATTTTAGCCTAGCGGCCAAAGAGGGACATCAAAGGATCTGCCATGATTATGTTCAGTGAATGTAGGAGCAGATATTCTACCTTTGTAGAGTTGGGGAAACGATTGCTTAAACCCTAAGCATTTTTTGAGTATATAGAAATTAATGATAAGCAAACCAAAGTTGAGAATAGTAAATAATGATAAAAGTTTGAAGAATTTATAAAAGAGGGCAAGGTAACTATGAATAAAACCTGTCTTTATCACATTCAAAAGAAATATTCTAACTTTTCAAAAGAGCAAAAGAACCTATTTAACAGCAGAAAAGATAAACAATTTTGTACTAAAATATTCAAAGAATTTTCTTTAGTAATTTACAGGCTAGATATAGCTAACTCAAATGATACAGAGAACTCTCTTATAGGAGTAATTGATTTAATTATTGATAAATTGATTATTTTAGATAAAAGTGAAGCGAAAAGATCGAAGCTATTTGTACACCACTTAATGAAACACGCTGCATTAATTAATAGTATGACAACTATCTTAGCAAGTCATGAGGGGACAGAAATACCAGAAAAATATGCAAAAAAAATTACGTTAATTGTAGAAACAATAGTAATAGATTTAATTTCTGTTGTTGATAAGACAGAGAAGGCATCAGGGGATTCATTAGACGTGAGTGATGATTTACTTGAAGAACTTGAAATTATTTACAGTTCAAGTAATAAAAATGAACGGAGAGAATGCTCATGAATCAAGTAATGTTGATAATCGAAATGATAGCTTTATTTCTATTTTTTTCGGACTATGGGAAAGAAAAATTTTCTAAGGGAGACAGGCGGATTATTGTATTAATGGTTACATTTTTCAATATTGGATATTTTCTTGTATAAAAAATTTTGAAAAAAAGGGAGATGAGCAAACATGTTTATAATACCAATGCTTTTAGCACTAGGAGGATCAACAGCAGTCGTTCTAAAAGATGCTGAGAACCGTTTGACCAGAAGTAATAATGGTCAAAAATATATTTACAATCTGACTATTGATGATAAGTATCATGTAGTCCTCTACTCAAATAAAGATAGTTGGGAATTAGAACATGCACTTTCGTTTCTAACTGAAGAGTCTGGCTATATCTCTTTAAAATATGCAGATGGAAATGTTAATTTATTAAAATCTGAAATAAAATCACTTAAGTTTTCTATGAAGATAAGAGAAATCGGCAAGGAAGAAATTATCCAAAAAAAGAAAATTGAAGAAAAAAAAGAATTTGATGAAAAATTTGAATTAATGATATTGAAGATAGGTTGCATGTTTGGTTTGATTTCTATATTTTTATCAGAAATAGAAAATGGTACTATAACTAAACTGTTATTAGATTTCATGAGAAACTGGCTGAAGAAATGTTAAATAAATTTAAGCTAATTTTAGCAGACATGGTAAACAAACTATTTATAGAAGATACAAAAAAAGATGCTCATGAAAGCTTAGAAGATAGTTTGGATAAGCTTTTTAAAGAAGTAGAAATTGCTGATCAAGAATAGAAAAGTTAAAGTTTGTGAGGGTGTGGAGCAAAATGTCAAAAGAAATTGATGTATTAGCTGAACTGAATAAAAGAATTAATCAAGAAAAAAAAGAAACTTTGCAAAAGGAACAAGAGCGATTTTCAGAGTTATTAAAGTTAGTTAAATATCTTCCGCTGAAAAGAAGTGTTTTGTATCGACCTAATCTCCTAATATTAAGTGTAATGACAATTCATATTTTTGTAGGTTCATTTCTATTTACAAAGCTAGAAACTATAGCAAAAATGTTTGTTCAGTTTATTTCAACTGAACAAATATATAAGAACTGTTTAGTAATGGTTGTGCCTCATGTAAGTTTTTTAATAGGGGTAGTTATAGGAATAGTACTTGTCGTAAATACAGTGAATTTCGCTTTTGGTTTCACATGGCTTAATAATATTAGGCTTCAATGCTTGATTAACTCGAAGAAAGATCAAATCCATAGATTAAAAAAAGAGCTTGATGCTGAAGGTATTTCTGAATGAAGGTAAAGGACGATGCAACTTCATTTGTATATATGATTTTCAGGATATTTATTGAAACATTACTGTTTCTTGTTACCTTATCCATTGGCCTATCAATTGCAATATTTATAATTTTTATAGGCGTAGGCGGATTAGATATTTTAATAAAATAAGCTACATTGAGGATTGGGATCGTGGTTTTTTCGTAAGTAAGACTCCTTTTTAAATATTTTTTCCACGATCCCAGTCTTCAGTGTAGCTTAGGAATATTTTCTATTAGCAAATTGCGGCTGTACGTAAAGTAATTAATGACTGGCAAGTCCGAAATATTGTTTTTCTCCTATAAAGCTAAAATTTTTATGTACGAATATCTTGTACAGCCGCAGTTTAGTGATAGAAAACTAAAATATAAAGTAATAGCTGCATTAACTCATGCGATTGTGGTTCTCCCAAAAATTAGTATTGGCCCCATACCCTATCCAATATTATGTCTTTTTCATTTTCCACAATCGTATGGTTTAGTGCAGCTATTTTGAACTAGAAAAAAAAAGTTAGGAAGTTTGAAATATGAAGAGTAAAAAATTCTTTTTAGCAATCATTATAGGCGCTGCTTTTTTTATTGAAACAGGTCAAGTAGAAGCTAGTTCTTCTTTTACCGAACATAATGCTGAAGTTATGACCAATAACTCAGAAGTAGAGAATAGTGGAAAGTTCGTTATAAGAAAATTTGACAATGGTAGTCCATTAGCTGGTAAAAAATTCTGGATAACAATCGAAGATGAGGATCCTGTTGCTTATACAACGGATGAGGATGGTTCAATTAAAATTGAGGACTTGACTGAAGGTACAAGAGTTACCGTTCGTAGTAAAGCAATCGGGATGAATTCTCTAAAGCCAATATTTAAACTTTTTAAGGCTTTGATGAGTGGATATAGGAAATAATAGGAGAAGAGATAAAGATATGCATTACAGTCAACGATTTAACAAATTCATCTATTAAACAAAGGAGCTTGCAAATATGGAAGAATCTGAAAATGTAAAAAGATTAAGGGAAAATGTAGAAATCAAAAAAGCTATTGAAGAGAAGCAAAAAGTAAAAAAGTTGGAACTAGAATTAGAAAATCTTCTTTCATTAGTTCCGCATGGACGAATGATGAGATATCTCACGTATAATAACTTGGCATATCGAGTGAGTGCTGGATTTATAATTTTAGGTGTGTTAGGAACCTTTTATCTAAGTTACCTAGGTAATCAATCTATATTAGTTTCAGTAGCAACAGTGATTGGTTTTCTATGCTTTGTGTATATGTTCTATTATTACAATATCCTTTACATACCTTTAATGAATGATGAATGTCTACTAAAGGAAATTGAAGAAGTTCAAGGAAAAATATCAATTTTGAAGAAAACTAATAGATAAAAGGAGGGGAATTAATATGAATGACTACAAAAGAGGGATTGGAAGCAAACATTGGATTAACGCTGTTGGTTGGATTATCATTGGAATTAGCTTCTGGGTTTTTACCAAACTTTCATTCTATGAAGATTTCCATTATTGGCTCTTTCATTTTACAGAGTTGGATATTTCAGAATTAATCATATTGATATTATTATTATGTTCAATAGGACTAGTAGGTGTTGGAATATACAAAGGTAGTACATGGTTATATAGTTTTTTCCTAGTAAAGATTGATATATATCAAGAAGATGAAAAAATTCATAAAGGAAAGATTATTGATAAACAAAAAGAAGAAACAGATACTACTTCTTTTGTTAACACTGGTTCAGGGATAATTCCAATCCATTCAAGTTATACCTCTTACTATTTGACTGTGGCTATAGGGAATGAAGAGAAATTAGAAGCAGAATTGGAGGTATCTCAAAAAGCCTATAAAGTAGCTAAAATTGATAATCAAGTTTTTGTAAAAGTGATTGTGACAATCTATAGGAATAAACCAGTAAAAACAAGATATGAATATCTAGGTAGACTGAAGGATCAAGATTTTGGCTTGGAGGTTAACGAATAATGGGAACAAAGAGAAAAGTCTTTGTAATAGCAATGAGAGGGATTTTCTTATTCTTGGTAATTTTTCTTTTTGCTCACAGCACAGAAAAAACTTCAGATATTTTTGATTTGTCTAATGAACCTATTATACTACCAGCGAAATTAATGTTCAGATATATACCATACAATGGGAATTATGAATACACAGTTACATTCAATGCGCCTACGGATATTGGAGAGTGTGAAATTCTATATTCTGAATATATGGATGATGATTCGGATATTTTTTTAGAAGATGTTAGAGAAATTCCTAAAAAAGTAAGAGAAGACAACATTATTGCAGGTGAAGTTACTATCGAAAATAAAGCAGATAGCACTAGTGTAATTTTCACGCTAGATAAAGAATTAGATTATAAAAATGCTTGTGTTTATATGAGTATAAGCGCTGATGAAAAAGAGCCTAATATGACAAAACAAAAAGAAATTGAAATTAGGGTGAAAAAATTCATTAATGATTGGAATCACAGAAGATTGAAGTTCGGATTATTCTAAATGAAGACAAAAGCATTGAAAAAAAGACCCTAAAATAAGTTTAAACATCAGTGACGATTTATTAGCTAATCTTGATGATTTATATAACTCCGTTAAGGAAAATATAGAATTGAATATAATTAATACTATTTTGTTGGTTGTAGTGGGAGTAACTGGAGGTTGAAAGGAAAGAGAGATTTTTGAATAAAATTATATTTGAAGGACTGGAGAAATATAAAATGGAATTAGTAATAGTTGAGTTTATTGGTCTATTTTTGGTAGCTTCGGATTTTGGAAATAAATACTTAACTCCAAAAGACCGGTTATTCATTTCAATATTTACCGTTTATTTAGGGATATATTTGCTAATGCCTGCAATTATAAAAATATATGTTTATAGGAAAAAAGAAAAATAAGAAGGAGATTAACGAATGTTGATTGAGTATATATTTGGAGGGTTACAAAAGTGGAATTATCAATAGTAGGAATGATAGGGTTGTTTTTAGCGTATTCAGATTTTGGAAAGAAGCACTTTACTAAAAAAGATCAAATATTCATTTTAGTATTTACAATATACATAGGTTTAGTTAATTTACTTCCTATGATTATAGAGATAGTGGAATGGCTTAAGTAACGAGGTAGATAATGATATTTTCTATTCTTCGTTGGATTCAAAAATGAATTAGAAATATGTAGGGAAGCTAAAAAGAAAAATAAGGAGGCTATTAGCAAATGATAGTTATTTCAATATTTCTAACTGTATTCGCTTTTACAGGATATGTTTTGAGTAATGGAGAAGAACGTTTAACAGAAAATGATCATGGCCAAAAGTACATATACACTTTGATTATTGATGAAAGATATCATGTAGAGTTGTTCTCAACCAGGGATAATTTAGAGTTGGAGCATATAATGACTTACTTAACCAAGGAATCAAAATATTTTTGTTTTGAATTCGAAGGTTATAGTGTAAGAATACTCAAGACTGAAATTAAGACTTTGCGCTTCAAGAAGAGAACAAGAGATTCTACTTCTGACAATAATAAACAAAAAGTGATCGAAGAAAATAAAGAAATTGAGAGTGAGATAAAACAAGTGAAGAAATTCCGCAATAAATCTTTTTTTTCAAGACTAGTATCATTTGATTTGCCAGACAGATATTTTTTAGATAAATTAGGTTCTATTTTTCTGCTATTATTTAACTTATTTGGTATTTATTCACAACACAAAATTTTTAGTGAACAGAGAAATTTTTTAACTGATGGAGCTCTATTAATAAGCTTAATTGTAATTATAAAATTTTTTATAAGTATTCATACAAACAAAAATATAGATAAAGAAATAAAAAAAAGAATATCTTAAGGACGTTTTTTTTAAATGTCGAAGAAATTGTATTGGAGTGATTTACATTGAATGAAAATCAGCAAGTAGTGTTGGAAATACTTAAAAAAAATGCAATAGAAGAAGTCCTAGATAGTGGAGTTTATGCATTGCCTTCCAGAAGGCAATATATATATTTGTGTTCGTCTGAAGAATTATTTGAAGTTCTGCAGGTCTTCGCTACTTGGGGATTGAAGAGGGAAAGAGAATGAGTATAATGAGAAAAATTAGAATGATATTCGTACTAGCACTAGCTTGTATAATATTTTCAGCTTGTGAAAGTAACTCAAAGCCTTTAAGTGGAGGTACCGATGTTTTTGTTGATTCTGAAACAGGTGTTAACTACCTCAAATATAAAACTGCGAGAGGCAGTAGCCTAAGTGTTCGCTACAATGCAGATGGAACAATATATGTTACACCTCTAGAGTCAAAAGTTACTGAGTGAGTGGGATAAAAAACAGCTATCTATCGACAAAAAAATTCTCAAGTGTTGATATTTTTGAAATATATGATATAATAAAAGCATGAATAGAATAAATTTTGAGTCATGTATGCGTCCTAACGGACATGATGAGTTTCTCGAATGGATAGAGACTTTACCGCAGAAAGACAGCGCTAAACTATTAAGAATGATTTCAGAAACAGAAAAAAATGGGATGTTAATGGCTCAGCGTTTGCAATGGGTAAAAAAGGTAGATGTAAATCTGTATGAACTCAGAAGCAAGGTAGGGTCTAATATTCAAAGAGCTATGTATTTTCATGTAATAGATGGAAGATACATAATTACTCATGGATTTACAAAAAAATCACAGAAGACACCTGTCAAGGAGTTGGAACATGCAAAGAAGATAAGAAAGGAGTGGCTGGATAATGAAAATAAGTAAATTAATCGAAGAAAAACTGAAAGATGAAAATTTTAAGGAAATGTATGAAGCTGAAGGTGAGAAACTTGAAACAGCAGTTGCCCTATACAAAGCAAGAGAAGCTGCTGGTTTGACACAAGCAGAATTGGCAGAACGGGCACATACGACACAGGCAACCATAGCAAGAATCGAACGAGGAGATAACGTTTCTTTTGATAAACTTTCATCAATTGCTCATGCAATGGGCAAAAAGTTAAAAGTAGATTTTGCATAAAAATTTTTTAAACAGATTAAGGTGTCGATTATGGATAAAAAAGAAAAAAGAATGCGGCGATTGCAGTTACTCCATCTGTTGAATGAGAACCCAAAATGGTATAAAAAAGATGATAAGTTGACCAAGGAAATTTAAGAAATCGGCAAGGAATTGTCAACTAATCAAAATGAACTTCAAATAGATAGGTTACAAAACACATTAACTATGGATAGCTATTTAGAATTACTAACAAAAGGTCATACGGTGAATGAAATTGCGAATATGTATGGTTATACAACAAATAAAATGATTCATTGGCGTAAAGTTAATAATGTTTATATAAAAAGCAAAGCAGAATTATTAAGAGGGTATGGGCTTATATAAAAGATTGCATAAAAAAACTCGGTTTAAAAAGGTTGAATCCTTTGATTGAAAATTGAATAGTTGTTACTTCAATCAATCACGGGATTGAGCCTTTTTCTAATCCCTGTAATGAGAGGAGGAGCAAATATTCACTAAATTCAAAGAAAGGAGAACCTTATAAAAATATCATATGGAAGTTTCAGAATCTCAAAACTCAATGTAAACGTATATGTACAAAACTTTCCATAAAAGGTAGAAAACAGGAAAAAAGGGGAATAGAAAAATGAAAAAATGGCTTAAGGTAACAATCACAAGTATTATTGCATTAAGTGCGGCATTCGCAATTGAAACAGGAAAAGCGGAAGCCGCAACTAGTAACACAATGCACCGACTATACAATGGTAATTCAGGAGAACACTTCTATACGGCTGCAACAGCTGAGAAGGACAATCTTGTTATAGCCGGCTGGAAGTATGAGGGTACAGGCTGGTGTGCGCCGACCACTGGCGATCCAGTGTATCGTTTATATAATCCAAATGCTGGTGACCACCATTACACTATGAATAGTTATGAAAAAGATAGTTTAGTTAATTCTGGTTGGCGTTATGAGGGCATTGGCTGGTATTCAGATACAAATAAAACAGTAGCTTTATATCGTTCGTACAATCCAAATGCACAAGCAGGAAGTCATAATTATACGACCAATCTAACGGAGCATAATAGCTTGATTAGAGCAGGTTGGAGAAATGAAGGTAATGCGTGGTATGGCGTTTCTGGAAGTTCTTCAGGAAATAACAATAATTCTGGTAATAACAACAACCCTGGTAATAACAATTCTGGTAATAATAATGGTGGAACAGTCAATGGCGTTCCTAACTTCAAATTGCCACCAAACACTGATGGTATTCTAAATAATATGGAACAAGTAACGCTTGACCTATTAAATGAGTATCGAGCAGAAAACGGGTTGGAACCTTTAAAATTATCAAAACAGTTGTGTGATGGTACTGCTATTCGCTCAAAAGAATTGTGGACTGTATTTGGACACGATAGACCAGATGGAACAAGCTATGTTACTGTGTATCCTAAAGAATATAAATATTCAATAGGTGAAAATTGTGGTGGTACTAATTGGATGGGGGATGAACGTTCAACTGCTTTAAGAATGTTGAATGTATTTAAAGCTAGTCCAGGACATAATGCTACATTGTTGAGAGACTATAAATATTTTGGCGTTAGCTACAGTATTATTACTGATTTAAGCAATCCATCAGTAACTAATTTAACTGCCTTGTCTGCTTGGAATTTCTCAAGAGAGCCACTAGATTACTAATAATTTCCAGAAATAACTAAATATAGTCAAAGCACTTAACCATAGCAGGATAAGTGCTTTTTTGTGCGTTCATTTACATTTAAAAGAGAGGAGTAACACGATGTTTAATAAGAAAAAACTTAAACAACGACTAACTAGCATTCTGATGCTTTCTACAATGGTTGCTAATTCGTTAGGCCCTTCAGTAGTTGCACTAGCTGAAGGAGTATCCAACAAAACGGATACGGCAGAAACAATGGAACTATCCGCAGCTGAGTTGATTGATGAAAACAGAGCATTAGAAAGTGTAAAAATCGGTTTACAAAAAGAAAATATTGAGGCAACGAGAAAGCTTGTTTCAAAAAAATCTAAAGCAACAAAAACACTAAAAAATACAACTTCTACCTTAGATCTATCCGATTCTGAATCCGTATCGAATAATTTTAAGGACAAGGCTGTAATTGACGATACAATGATTACGATTGTCTTACCAGATGAAGGTAAGGAAACATCAGTAGTTACTGACCAGATTAAAGAAACAAAAGAAAGCCTAGAAGGTAAAGCAGCCGATAAAACGGCAAAAGCAATGAGTCAATCTGAAGAAATCCAATCAATGGGTATTTCTCAGCTAGAACTAGAATATTTATCTTTGAAGTCTTATTACGATGTGGATTATGTAGCTTTAGTTAAAGAAGCTAAAGCAAATACCAAATTTGATAAGTGGACTAGTGATTTACAAAACCTATTTCTTTCAGGGAATGTATTAGCTTCTGCATCATTCATTGGTAAAACTGATGAAGTAATTTCTGATGACTTACGTACATTAGTAGAAATTTATTCAGGTACGAAAGTTAATTTGATTAGTCAAGAAGCACGTAAAAAAATTTTTAATGATGAAGGGTATGAAAAATTCAAAGATGTACCTTATGTCGATCTTAAAAATGATGTGAATCAATTGGAACAAATGGTCAATGCGAAGTATCAAGGCGCTCCAGTTGAAGAATTAGATAAAATGGCGTTGAAATTAGAAACTTTGAGCGCTGATAAGAAAAAAGAACTTGAAACAAAACTGAATATCAATAAAAAAGGTATCGCAAATACAATTAAAACAGCATTCTCAAGCGTTAAAGCTGATGCGGCTGGGAATGCAGATTGGGACAATCAAGTAGGTAATAATAGTGCCGGCGGAGCTGGTGGCTATACTGAACAATGGGGCAAAGCGATTTATCATGGCGTTACAAGCTCAGGTTCAGCGTTTATCTTATTGCCTGATGGTAAATACTACCCAGCTTTTTGTATTGATACAAAAGATAGTGGCGTAAACAACGTTACAATTAAAACAAATCCTGTAGGTAGTAACAATACAGTGAATGGATTAATTACAAGTGCGCTGGGTAATAATCCTGAAGCCGTTAGAAACTTCTACGATTGGTTATATTGTGCGGTAATTGGCTACAGCTTGCCAATGGGTAACTTAGACAATACTACTCCTACTTCAACATTGAACAATTACGCAGCTGCAATGGGTAATATTCAACAGTACATTAACGTTACGAAAGATAAAGTTCGTAATGAAGGATGGAATATGTGGGATGACGTTCCAAACGCCGCAGGTCACGATGCTTGGGTTAAAGCTCACGAAGTGAAAGCCCAACACAGTAATCTGAACTGGGGCTTTGAGATGGGTAATACTGCGACTCATACGGGTATGTTTAATGTTTATGCAGACGCTGGTGGCGGTCAGACACGTGCGACTTCATTTGGTATTTACGTCAAAGGCGAACAAGAAACACCTAAAAGTTCTGTCGTTAAAATCAAAAAAGTTGATGCGGATACAGGCGCAGGCTTGGGTGGCATGAGAATTGAATACTCAGTTAATGGCGGAACACCAAAAGAGCAAAACTCAGATGGTAATGGTGACTTACACGTTGGTGGATTGAAACCTGGCGATACTTTCCATTGGGAAGAAATCAAAGCCCCAGCTGGATATATTCTAGAAACACCAAATCCTTCAGGGGAAGTTGTGTTAGTAGAAGGCGATAACATTATAACCATTGAAAATAGAAAGGAGCCAACTGATAAATCTGAGTTCCGAATTAAAAAAGTAGATGAAAATGGTAATCCTCTTCCAGGTGCTAAATTTGAATTAAAGTTAGACGAAACTGTTACTAAAACTACTGATGCGAACGGTTATATCGCAATTGATAACTTGACCGTAGGCATGATTGTGGCATATGAAGAGATTGAAGCCCCAGCTGGCTACTTAATTGATCCAACGACTTCAAAAGGTACTGTAACAATCAAAGAAGGTGACAACCTTATTACAGTTGTGAATCCTAAAGAAGTGATTCCTCCAGGAACAGGAAATGTTGTTCTTAAAAAAGTTGATCAACACGGAAATGTTGTAGAAGGTGCTGAATTCGATTTTGAAATCTCAGGTGAGACAAAATCTTATACAACGGCTACAAATGGTGGTATCACAATTCCTAATTTAGAAGTTGGCACAGTTGTTAGCTATGAAGAAACTAAAGCCCCAGCTGGCTATACAATTGATCCTGCGACTTCAAAAGGTACAATTACAATTGTAGAAGGTGAAAACGTCATTAATGTAGTGAATACTAAAGATGAAGAGCCGGAACCAGAACCTGAGAAAGCTATTGTTGAGCTAGTTAAAAAAGGTGACGATGGCAAATTATTAGCTGGTGTTAAATTTGACATTACTATTAATGATAAAACAGAAACAATGACTACTGATTCAAAAGGAAAAATTCAAGTAAAAGAATTAGAAGTAGGGACTATTGTCAAATATAAAGAAGTTGAAGCTCCTGAAGGTTACTTAATTGATGAAAATAGTTCTGAAGGTCAAGTTACTCTGACAGCTGGAACAAATACCATTAACGTTGTAAACATCAAGAAACCTGACAAAGGCACTGTCAAGCTTGTTAAAACGGGTGATGATGGTTTAACTCTGGAAGGTGTTAAGTTTGAGATCACTATTGATGGTAAGACTGAAACAATGACAACTGACAAAAACGGTGTTATTGAAATCGAAGATTTGACAGCTGGAACAAAACTAAGCTACAAAGAAGTAGCTGCACCAAAAGGTTACTCAATCGACAAAGATTCTTCTGAAGGAGAAATTACTGTTTCTAAAGACGGCAACGTCATTACTGTAGTGAATCCTAAGAAACCACAACCTAAAGGCGCTGTTGAGTTAACTAAAACAGTTGAAACTTTAGTTGGTTTCACTGAAAAAGAAGATAAAGAAAACGGCAAATACAATGAATTAGAATTCAAACAAGTTCTTGGTGAAGGTTTTGGCTTTAAAATTAAAGCGAAAGCTGACATTAAAGACAATGACGACAACGTAGTCGTTAAAAAAGGTGAATTCGTCCAAGTCGATGGTAAAGATTTAGTTCTAACAACGTCAAAAGCTGGTGTTGCTAAAACAGATAAAATTCTTGTACCTGGTAAATATGAATTAATCGAAGTATCTGCACCAGCTGGTGTTGTTCTTTCAGAAAAAGGAACAGCATTTGAAATTACAGCTGATGAAGATAAAGCAAAAGATGCGACTGTTTCAATTGAAAATGAATTACAAGAATTAACCATTGAAGGAATCAAGAAACAAGAATTTGTGGATTCTTGGAAAGGCAGCGCAGCTGTTATTGATTTAAAAGATGGAAATGGCCAAGTATTCGCTTTGGGTATCAATGAAGATCTAGCATTCGGGAAAGAAACGCTGAAAGCTGGGTCTATTTTAGCGTACACAACTGTTAAAAAAGGTGAAATTACATTTAAAAATGTAAAATTACCAAACAAAGAAGTGAAATTCTTTGTTAAAGAAATCAAAGCAAATGAATCTCATGTACTGGATAAAACAGTTCATGAATTTACATTCAAACCTAGTTCTAACAAAGCCAAAGAAACAATTACAGTGAAACCAGCTGAAACAAAAGAAACTGCTGATAAAGACGGAGAAACTGACGATAGCGACAGTGACGCCGATTCCGATAAAACTAAGGATACTACTTCAAATGAAGAAGAAACCGAAGAAACAAGCAGTTCTGACGATTCAAAAGTTGAAACTAAAAAATCTAAATTAGGTACATTACCTACTGAAGAAACAACAAGCAGCACTGAAGAAACGACTGAAACTTCTGAAAAAGAAGAAAAAGAAGACGTAACAACAGATGCTCTTGAAGCGTTCATTAACCGTTTATCTCGTGGTAATTTTGATTTGTTGAAGATTGATGCTGAAACTGAAGTTCCTTTAGCTGGTGCTGAATTTGAATTGTTCTACTTGGGTGAAAAAGTAGCTGATAAAGCAGAAACTGAAGCCAAAGAAGAAACAAAAGATAGCGATTCAGATAAAACTAAAGATACGACTTCTAAAGAAGAAACGACTGAAACCACTTCTTCTACAGAAGAAAGTACTGAAACTAGCACTTCAACAAGTGCTGATGTTACATCTGCACCATTGATTAGAAATGCAAAAGCTTCACAAAACAAACTTTCAAAAGCAGACCAAGCGCAAATTGAAGAAGTAGCGGAAGCAATTATCGCTGCTTACAATTATGAAAATAGAGCGACAACACGAGGCGTTCTTGATGGTTTAGATCTAAGTAATATCAGTGATATTCTTGGTGGAATTGACTTAGGAAGCCTTACAGATATCATTGGTGGTCTTGGAAATATTGATTTAGGCAGCTTAACAGAAACAATTAGTGCATTAGTTGCGGTCGCAAATGGCGATATTACTCAAATTCCAACGATTGTTGAAGGATTAGGAGGATTAGCGAATCTAGTAGGTCTTGGTGACTTAGGTACAATCCTTACAGGTTTAGCAAATGGTGATTTAAGCGTATTACCAGACTTAAACGAAATCCTAGATATGATTGGCTTAGGAGATTTATTAAATGGTGGATCTACTGGCGGAGATAATACTGATACAACTGATTCAACAGGAGATACTAGTGATTCAAGCAGTTCTGAATCAACATCTTCTACAGAAGATAGTACAGATAGTTCTTCAAGCTCAAACAGTTCTGAATCAACTGATACAACAAGCTCAAGTGAAGAAAGTACTGAAACTAGTACAACTGAGGATTCAACTGAAACAACTGAAACAAGCGAAGTTGAAGACAAAGACGAAGATGCAACAGCAACTGAAGATAAAAAAGAAACTCGCGTTTCTCTAGGGATTTTCACAACTGATAAAAAAGGCAAAATTTCAGTTAAGGACTTACCTACAGGTTCATATGAAGTTGTAGAAGTTAAAGCACCAGCTGGCTACATGATGTCAAAAGAAACTTATACATTTGAAATTACACCAGAAACAGATGGTGAAACAGTTAAGATTGTGGCTGAAAATGTTAAGGAAAACGAAAACGTAGGCATTCAAACAAAAGCACATGATGGTGAGGGCAACCAAACTTTCACTTATGGTGATGTATTGAAAATGTATGATGATGTTGAAATTACTCATGACAATATCTTAGATGGCACTAAACGGGCTTTCCAAGCAATTTTAGTTGCTGAAATTAAACAAGAAGATGGATCATTGAATCAAGAAGAAATTTGGACTTCAGAAATCATTGATTACGAAGTTTCAGATGCTGCATTTACTAAACAAGTAGTAAGTAAAGAAATTGATTCTTCTAAATATCCTGAAGACACTCACTACTTCTTTAAAGAAATTGGATACAAAGTAACTGATAAAGGTGAATATGTTCCAGATAGTCAACATAACTTTGATGGAACTGATAAAGATCAAGATCTTACTCCTATCAAAAACAAAGTTACAATTAAAACTAAAGCACATGATGGTGAAGGCAACCAAACTTTCACACACGGTGATGTATTGAATATGTATGATGATGTAGAGATTACTCACGACAACATTTTAGACGGTACAAAACGGGCTTTCCAAGCAATTCTAGTTGCTGTTGTAAAACAAGAAGATGGAACATTTAAAGAAGAGGATATCTGGACTTCAGAAATCATTGACTATGAAGTTTCAGATGCTGTATTTACAAAACAAGTAGTATCTGAAAAAGTTGATACTTCTAAGTATCCAAAAGATACTCACTACTTCTTTAAAGAAATTGGCTATAAAGTAACTGATAAAGGTGAATATGTTGAAGATAGTAAACATAATTTTGATGGCAAGGACAAAGATCAAGATCTAACGCCTAAAGAAGCACCAGCGCCATCAACTCCAAAAGAAAACCCAGGTAAAACACTTCCGGAAACGGGATATGTTTCTACACAACATTGGTTCTTATATACAATGCTAGTAGCTTTGGTTTCAGTTTTAGTTGCAGATAGAATCAAAAATAAAAAGAATAAAGCGAAATAAAGAGAGAATTAATTTTCTCTCTTTTTTCCTTTGAAATGAAAAGCGGGAAAAACATGGTCGTAAGAGTAATTAAAAAGAAAAAGAAAATACCATATAGATTTTTTACAATCGCCGCTCTTACTATTATTGTTGCACTCACATTTACTTACATTATCGGATTGAATGAGTTTGGAAAAAGGAATTTAGTCGATATGGAAGTACCTATTTTTCAAGTGAGATTGAATCAAAGTGAAGCAGAAGTGCTTCCTGTGGAAAATTATGATCCAGAATTGATTCAACCTATCACTGAAGAAAAAGTTGCGGCAGTGCAACTACTGGATTCAGTTGGTCAAACAAACACTAATCAAGTTGGAGGGATTTGGATTCCAGAAATCAATTTGAATCTACCTGTATTCGCAGGATTTTCCGGACATAATCAATATTTAGGTGCTTGTGATTACTATGATCCAGAATTGAGTGAACCAAGGAAAATGGGAGAGCGCAATTATGTATTAGTGGGCCACAATTCAGTTGTTCAATACCAATTATTTACACCATTAAAAAATGCACAAAAAGGTATGCAAGTTTATATTACTGATTATGAGTATCTGTATATTTACCAAGTAGATTATAGAGAAAAAATATCAGAGAGTCGCGTGGATATATTAGAAGATCCAACAGATGATGAAAGTAGATGTGCAACCTTAATTACTTGCTATGGTGGAAATGGAACACCGGATCGGACACACGTTCACTGTTCGTATAAAGGTAAACAGCTGTTGAGTGAATCCGCTGAACATATTCAGAAAAATTTTAAAACAATTTAAAAATGCATGAAGGAGGCGTAATTATTGGCCGGAAAAAAAGTTAGCCTTTCGCCTTTAGAAAGTGCTTCAAAAAAAATTCTTGAAAAAAAAGGAAAAAACTTTGACGAATGGAAAAAGAAAAAAATTTATGATCGTCAAATGTTAGTTTTACAAGGTTTAGATAAAAAATGGCAGGAACAAGTAATCCAGGATGAAATGAATCAACTGGTATTAGAAGAACTGTCTAAAAGTGGGGGGAATCCAAATTGAATATTTTAACTTTATTACAATGTGTGAATAGAACTATGTTAGCAGTTACTATTGGTAACGGATTGAACGAAAAAATCACTGAATTTGGTAACTTCTTAAAAACTATCGCAAAACCATCACTATTTGTTTGTGTTATCTTAGTTGGTTTTATGTTTTTTAGTGGTAACAAAGGTGCAGAAAAAGGGAAGAGCTGGTTATTTTGGCTATTAATTGGTGCTTGCTTAATCTTTGGCGGTGCAACTGTAGCTGATATGATTGAACAAACAACGACATTCTAGAGGGAACGATTTTTGTTCTCTCTTTTTAAAGGAGAAGGTCAATGGAGAACGAAGTAGAAGTTTATGTTATTCAGTTTACGAAGCTGAGCAGAGTTGCTAAAAAACTTAAAATAATACCATTGAAAAAAGATATGAATTTAACAGCTGCAAGTCAATTAATGAAGCAGTTAATTTCAGAAGGTGAAAAAACTGGTATTGATAAGTTTACTTTTTCATTAACTCTTGTAGGGCAGCTATATGACAGAACTTACGGATTTGACATTGAGATAGACTTAGTGAGTACGCCAACTGACAAACTTTCCTTAACACAACTTTTAACAGATGATATTCATGTTTCAATGAAATCTATGAAAGAAGAGGATAAAAAGGAGTTTCAAGAACTTTCTAATTGCTTAATTGAACAAATTGGAGCTGAATCTACTGGAGATTCAGCTTCTTTAAATAAGGCAATTGTTGGAACTAATAATGCAGAATCAGGCAACAAACTAACAAAACTATTTCAAAAAGCAAAGAGAAGCATTAGCGAAAATATTACTCATGATGTATCAGCTGAAGATGTAGAAGAAATTGAAGTTTCTAATGAAGCTATTCAATATGATGATTCTATTCTTGATCAGCTTGTTAAAAAGCAAGCTGAAGAAAAAGAGGTATCAGCCGAAATTGTTTATGACGATATGCCTAAAGCTTTCTCTAGTCCAATAGAAGAACCTAAAACTAATTATCGGACAAAAGAATTTGAAGATTCTAAAGAGGCGTCCGTTGTTGACACAAATTATTCAAGTAGAAAGATACTAAGTTTGAGTATTGATGAATATTTAAACCCTACAGAAGCAACAATAGATTCAAAAATTGATCGTTTAAAAAATGGAATGATTGAAAAGGAAACTCAAGAAGCCCAACATATTTTTAAACTATTAGGACTGGATCATAATAATGCAAGTCGCTTTGTAGAAAAGCAAAAAGCATTGGTTTTAAGGAATAAACAACCAAACTTTTATCAGAAGCAACAACAGTTGTTTGAAAAGGATATGGTTGAATTAAGAAAAGCAACTGCTGATACGCTTGAAAATATTTATCTTAATAGTCGCATAAATGGCGATAATTATGAGAATAGTATTCTTAATTTCAGATCTGAAAGTGAGAAAAAGCTAGATCAAGAAATCAACCAGGAACTTCAAGAATTTAAACATAGGAAGAATGAACAAATTTCTATGTTAAAGGGGAAACTTTTAGATAAGCAAAAAAGTGAAATGGAAGATCTGAAGCGAAGACAGCAAGAAGAACTCATGACTTTTGAAAAAGAGTACAGTACGGAGTTGCTGACTGAAGAAAAAGAATTATCCAATAGCTTACAGCAGAAAAAGGATCTTCAACTTACAAAAGCACTTAATGATTTTGATTACCAGTTAAGAAATACAGAAATAAATGAATTATTAAGTAAACGTCAACGTATTTATTTGCGTATGGAAGAAGGTGTTCTTGAAACTGTTAGTGAATTAGAAGAACAAGAGCAGCTATACATTAATTCCTTACAAAATCTTTTAAATGAAAATGAGTTGCTATTGAAAACCGAAGTCCAAAATGAAGTTGAAAATGAGCAGCGGGAAAAAGAGCTTAGTATTTTGAAAGAAAAAAATGCTTTAAAAGACCAAGAAATTCAGTTGACACAAATAGCTATTGAAAAATCCAATGCTTCAAATGAAAAAGAGCAAAAAGCTATGCAAGATATGATGCAAAATCAAATGAACTTAATGATGCAAAGCTTTATGGCCCAACAAAATCAAACGCAGCAAGTACAACAGCTGATTGAAAAATTAAAGGAGGCTCAAGGCGGTAATTCAGATCCGCCGATTTCAGAGCCTGTTAAAGATACAACTCAGTTAGATACTGAGCTTGTTGAAGAACAACCAGCAGTAAAATATGGAGATGTAAAAAAAGCATTAAAGAATTCTATACCTGCTGGAATAGTTATCTTGATCCTTAGTTTAGGTTTTGGTTCATATAGTTATGGCCAATATCAACATGGGCAAGAATTGAAAAGAAATATTACTAGTATTGAGCAACAGTTGGAGCAGCAGAAGTTTATAGAGGTTCCGGCGCCGCAAGTAATAGAAGCTGAGGATACAGAAAGTTTCGATTATTTAATAAAGAATAAAAAGTATTTACAAGCAGCGGAGAATTTTCCGTCTAAACATGATGTCATTGAGCAGTATATTTATAACGATAAAGATGTTGAAGCTTTAAAGGAATTCAATAATAAGTATCCAACAACTTTAGGTAAGTTAGATGTGGCGCTCTTAAACGACAATGCTATAGCAACTCAGGAAGAGTATGGCCGACTTAAAGACAAGAACAAGCTAACTGATGATCGAAAGCAGCTAGTAGCTCTAAAATTATATCAACTAAATGATACTGATGAGGCTAATTCATTATTGGGAAAACAATAGAGAATGGAAGGGGGTGAGTGAAATAGAAGAAATTCCTATTGAAAGGAAGAATTTATTATGAATTTTAATAATTGCGGAAGAGTACGTGGTTATGTAAGGGATAAGCAGTTTAGAAACAATGAGGATTCTACTTCATTGTTTTTTTCTTTACTGTGTAAACGTAGTTATAAGTCAAAACAAACCTATGATATTATCCTATGTAAAGCTTTTGGAAATAGGGCAATAAATATGAATCAACATATCCTGGATAACCAGTATATAGAGGTATCTGGTGAATTTGAAAGTTTCTATCAATCAATTGAAAATAATCAATTAGTTTCATATCAGGAAAATCTACCTAAAGTGTTAAGGCATATTCTTACTGTTGAATTTTATCATTGTCTTGAAAGTAAAGAGGTTGTAAAAGCCAGGTTAGATAATAATCGACAAGCAGCTGAAGAAACTGTCTATGAGGAAGCGCCGACTGATAAATTTAGTAGAAGTTTTTATGATGGGATTGTTTGATTATGGTTAAGAGAAAAAAAGAAGCTAAAAAATTACCGGATATTAAACGATTTTTAGATATTTTTCCTAAAAACTTAAACTGGAAAAGAAAAAATTATAAGATAGATGGGCAAGATTTACCTAGTGATAAAAGAGCAACGCCTAATTGGGTTCTATTTTTATCTCTTGGAATTGGAGCAGCAATCTTTGTTGGATTCAACCTTACCTTTTCTTATTTGTATTCTCTTTTTCCATTAGTTATTCAGCTAATGAGTAAGAAAATTTCATCAAGTGAATATAACCTTGCGGCTAAACAAGTTGAAAGAGATATGATTGGTAATGCTCTATTTTTGAGATTACCAATATTTGTGTATTTAGTTGCATTAGTAATTGCGGGAATATTAGGTTCTCTCTTATACAGAAAGTTGAAATTTAGGTTTATAATTTTGGATCGTGGCCAAAAAGGCGATAGCCGGTTAACTACATTAAAAGAAATTAGGCAACAGTATAAAGCTATTCCAGATCGAAAAAAGGCATTTAAAGGTATGGGTGGCGTTCCAATTAGTCATTTCAATAAAAAGTATTTTATTGATACTAATACCGTTAATACAGCTTATATTGGGGTTTCACGTTCTGGTAAAGGTGAGATGTATGTAACAACGAAACAAGATATCGTATCTCGCGCTGAAGATAAAGGGTCTATGCTGACCAATGATGTGAAAGGTGAATTGTATGCAGCTGCTAAAGATACGCTTGATTTAAGGGGTTATCTGACACTTGCTTTAAATTTGGTTAATCCAGAGCAATCACTAAGTTATGATCTGTTAAGCATAATTAAGGATTATTGGTTAGATGGTGATATTGATAATGTTCAGTTGCTTGTTAACTCACTAACTTATACACTCTATCACCAGGAAAAATCTTCAGGAAACGCAGCACATTTCAATGAAACCGCACAAGGACTTGTCAATGCTGTCATTTTAGCATTGTTAGAGGAGTGTAGTCTAAGAAATGAGTTGCATAAAGTAATTATGTTTAATGTCGCTCAATTCGTGATTGAAATGGGTAGTGATCGATGGATAGATCCATTTACCATGCAACCTAAAAATGCATTAGATGAATATTTTAATAGTTTACCCCAGGGAAGTCTAGCAAAGGGGCAGTATGCTTCAGTTAATTTCGCCGGTGATAGAGAAAAAGGAAGTATTCTATCTACTGCAATTCGTGGATTGAGAATCTTCCAATTTCCATCTATAGCGAAAATGACTGCCAAAAATAGCTTTGATTTTAAACGTCTTGGTTTTCCTAAAGATATTAAAGCTTTTTTTGATCCTGCTATGTTTAATAAGCAAGTTTCAGTTTCATTCGTTAGAAATAAAAAAGAGTTGGCCCACTTCACTATGAAGCCAATGAAGAGTGGGATTGCAACATTAAATTTTCCTACTGAATTACAAAATGGTGATTATGTGAAATTAAAGTATGTTGATGAAAATAGAAAAGAAAGAAGAGCAATCTTTTCTATTGAGTTAAGCAGCGATCCAAAAGGCTATGACACTAATTTAGTAGAAGTGGCCAAAAATATGACTACGTTAAAATCAATTAAAATGAGTTACAACAGTCAACCAATTGCTGTTTATATGATTACGCCGGACTCTGATAAATCACTCCATCCGATTGCAAGTATTTTTGTTAATCAAGTTTATCAAACATTAATTAAAAACTGTGCAATCACTGTTGGCGGCGCTTGTTTTACAAGAGTTCATATTGATTTTGATGAGTTTGGTGGTATGTCACCAATTAGTAATTTAGATGCCTATGTAGTTGCTTGTCTTGGTAGAAATATACTCTTTAATTTCTTCATTCAAAGTTTCTATCAATTCTACAAAGGCTATGGGAAAGAAAACGGTAAAATTATTAAAGAAAACTGTCAAAATACAGTTTATATAATGAGTGGCGATTCAGATACGATTGCGGAAATCAGCAAAGAGGTTGGTAGTAGTACAATTTTGGAATCGTCATCTTCAAGAAAAGCTCTAAGCTTGAATAACAATGCTTCTGTGAAACCAGAGGGTGAAAAACTACTTACACCAGAAAGGTTAGGTACACTCTTGGAAGGTGAAACAGTGGTGCTTAGAAAACTTCATAGAAAGGATAAAAGGGGTCGGAAAATTAGACCTTATCCTATCTTTAATACAAAGGAAACGTCCATGCCTTATCGATACGAATTTCTTGCGGATGAGTTTGATACCAGGAAGGATGTTAACGAAATTCCTTTTGAATCGGAACATAATTATTTGAATTTAGAAGACTATGAGATCGACTTCTCAAGCTTTTTAGACCGTCCATCACCTTATGTAGTTTCTGATGGTGTAGAAGTTAAAAAACCAGAACCAGAAACAATTGATGAGTTGCTGAGTAGATATAGTATTCCGCTTGAAGATAGAGAAAAAATTCTAAGAAGTCTTGAAGAGAATGACACAGCTGCATTAGTTACAGTTAAAACGACTATCAAGGATAGTGAGGCGATTGATGCAATCGTTGATTTCATAAATAAAAACTACACCAGGAATAAGTAAGAAGGTGAAGCTGCTTGTATAATCATGATCTCTTAAAAAGAGTATTAGTAAACGTATTATCAAAAACATACGAAAACTATAGTGATTATGAAGATTTTTCAATAACCGTAACCAAAAAAGAGCTGGGTTCAAAAGATAGTTGTTACTATCCAAATGATCGAAAAATTGAAATATATAACATTAGTAGGCCATATGACGATATTTTGTATAGTTGCATATACGAAATTGCACGTCATGTGGCCTTTATTGATGAAGCAACAGTACGAAAAAATGAGTGCTTTTATAAGCGACTGCATAAGTTACTGTTAACAGCATTTTCCTTTAAATTGTTAGATATTAAGGCATTTGAGGAAATGATTGCAGGAACTAAGGATATAGATAATTTAGTGAAGTATTTTGGAAACATTAAGTTTTGGAAATTTGAGCAAAGAAGAGTTTCTGTTAAGCAGTATGTCATTGTTCATCATGCCTATAAAGAAAAGAAAGCACTAAAGCAAAGAAACTATGAATATCACGCTAACAATCGTACCTGGGCAAAAGTGTTTGCAAGTGAAACAGAAGCACAAAAAGAAGTGGATTTATTAAAGTATACGCTTTGTGTAAATAAGGAGTACATCATGCTAGGCGATATCAAAACTCTTATGTTTTCAGATTTTTACTATTTAATTGTCGCTGGTGCTTATAAACAAAAAGATTTTTTATGGAAAAATAATTATAAATGGCAAGGATTTGGATTTAAAGGATCTTGGGTAAAACAGGTTTCTACTCAAGAGTATATCAACGAAGTAGAGAAGTTAAAAATCGCTCGGCTTGTTTTCAAGCTTTGTTTGGTGAATAAAGTAGATAAAGAAAGGAGTTGAATTGATTGATTGAATTTTTAGAAAAATATTCTGATTGGATTAAACAAGCTGACTTAATTTCTTGGGTATCTCAGAATGTGAATTGGGCGTTTACTAAGTTTTTATATCAACTAAGTAAAGCATCAGAAGAATTAATCGATCAAGTTTTCTCTGTCTTTGGATTTTTAAATAATTCAGTAGTGAAGAAAGTTTTTGATTCCATGCAAGTTATTGCATTTGGAATACTAGTAATTGCAGTCATGTGGATAGGGTTTAGGCTTATATTCAACAATAAAGTTGATTTAAAAAATGCGGGATTAAGGGCAATGATATATAGTTGTCTATTACTTCAGCTGCCCACAGTTATGGATCTTTGCTATGATGCATCAAAAACATTCTATGATGAGACAGGACAAGTTATCACTTCTAATAATGTAGAAGGAGAATCCATGTCTTTTAACATTGTTAAAGAGAATACAGCTGATATAAATTATATAGCCTATCAAGGATTTGATAAGCTTTTAGAAGAAAGTACAGTTAAAAATAAGTTAACTGAAAAACAATTTGGATTAATTAAATTGGCTACAATTCTAAATGTTAAAGACCTGGATAAATTACAAAAGGATTCTGAAAATGATGAAGTAGAAAACTTGAAATACTACCTTGTCGGTGCAGGATCTGGTGATGAAGTTGAAACTAAGGAAATAAAAAATGGTTTCTTTGATTGGTTTGATGAAGGAACGTTTCGCTATACAGGTAATTTCTCAGTTATGAATATCTCATTTTTAGTAATGATTATTTATAACATTTTGCTATTCAGTAAATTTATATTTATTGCAATAGATTTAGTGATGAGGAAAGTTACATTTCCTATCTTAGCTTTCTCTGATTTAGAAACAGGGGAAAGGCCTAAGAAAGCTGTTGAAGGGATATTCAGTTCATTCTTTACAATTGGTTTAATGGGAATTTCAAGAGCTTTATTTGTAACCTACTATGCTTATATTATGACTTTAGATATGAATATTGTGGGCATATTTATATGCGGTATTATCGGGTTAGTAGCCTTTCTGAAAGGTTCTGATGCCATTGCAAGACAATTTGGTATTGATACAGGTCTTAAAGAAGGTGTCGCAGGTATTGCTGGTATGTATGGTGCTTATAGACTTGCTAGACAAGGTGCGCAAGCAGCAAAAGGTGCCGGTGATAAAGCTAAAGATGTTGCTAGTAAAGCGCCAGAAAAAGCTAGAAAATCAGTTAGAGCTGCTCAAGATGGCCTTGAAAATTCAGCCGGAAAAGTTGGTAGTGCTGTAGGTAATATTTCTGAACAAGGTGTATCAGGATTCTTAAATGAACAGATTTCAACTGTAAAAGATAATGTTGGCGGAAAAATTCAAAGTGCGGCAGCAGCTTCAACTCAACCAGTTAAAAATATCAAAGAAGCATTTGATGAAGGTGTGGATTCAGGAATTTCTAGTGGGGCAAATAATAGAGCTAAACTTGCTAAAAACAATGATAGCGATTCTTCTGAAGCATCAGGTGAAGAAAACTATCCTACAAGAGCAGCATCTTCAGATGTTCCAAGTAGTCATAGAGCTGTAGTAGACACAGGTGATGGTAATGATTACCCACAAAGAGCAGCTACTGTTCCGTACAGTTATCCTAAGCCAAAATCTTCTATGGGCTATACAGTTGCAGAACAAGCATCACAATCAAGTCCTGGTACAAAACCAGATGCTTCAAATGTAGATGGCTACAGTGGGCCAACTAGAACTCCAAATACTGAAGCAGCAGCTGGAAATAGTAATTCAGCAAATTCACAAAGTAAACAACCGGCAAGCAGTCAAAATAATCAAAATTCGACTGTTAGAGATAGTACAACTCAGCAGCGCGAAAAAGATGTAAATGAACAAGTTTCCGAACGTGTGAATACTAATGTTGCTAATTCAGTGCAAGGACAAGAACAAAAGACTGCTAGAAATATCGAAAGCAGTACTCAAAAGATTAGTAGTGAAAGAAAAATTGATATTGAAGAAAAACAAACAGTACAAATGCAAGGTAGTGAAGGCGGCATAGTAGTACCAAATACTTCTAATACTACAAAACAAGTAGAATCAACTCAAAAGACAGTTAATAACGTTAGAAATGAAAAGGTTAATAATGTCAATAATACCAATAACGCCAATGTTAATAATAATTCTACTGTAAGTAACCATCAAAGTAATACGCAAGTTAATAAAGGGAATACGCCACCGAAAAAAGACAAATTCAAAAATCTTTATGATGACTTATAAAAAATGGGGGTGTAGCTATGAATAATTACAGTAATATGAGAATTCCCGCAACAACTAAAGTTAGTATCAAGCTGTTCTTTTTCTATTTAACAGATGCAATTGCGGTTATTGGTGCTTTCTTTATAGGAACGTACATTCAAGGTATTCTAAAATTGCCAGGAACTCATTTTTTTGTGATGCAATTTTTAAATGTTGTCTTTGCAGTATTCTGTTGTTTACCAACTGCAAATAATCCTGGGAAGAAAACTATCCAAGTAATATTTCAGTTATTGAAAAAGGATAAAAATCGGTACTTTTCAGGAAACTATCGAACGAAAGGATAAGGATACTGTGGTTAAAAAAGGAAAACAAACCAAAAGAGAATCAATTCAACCGACTAATTCTAAAGACCTCTATGAAGTTATAGAGGTCTTTCCTTATAAAAGAATGGATGGTGATTATTTAGTTACCAAGAATGATACATATGAGGCAATTTATAAGGTTGAAACCAAAAATATTTATGATTTGAGTCTTGCTGAACGATATCAAGTGATGGATTCACTTACAAATTTGTGTCGTTTATATGTGGAAGATCTATGCATTTTAAGTATGATGTTTCCATCTTCAACTGAGGTAAATCAAAATTATTGGAGAGAACAATTTATTCAAGCTCAAGAACAAATGAATCTAGAGCGTATGGAAGCGGCCAAAAACCAAGTGAATGTTCAAATGTGGGTTGAAAAGCAATTGGCTAATCATGAATTTTACATTTTTGTATATGGCAACAACAAAACAGAATTAATTGAAAATGGTAAAAGGCTTATTAGAAATAGCTCTTCTGATTTAGCAATAAAAGCTGTAAAGGCTGATCATGTAGAAAAAATTCTCTTTAAGCTATTTAATCCTAATACTGAAGTTTAAACCAAGAATAGTGAAATGAGGGAAATGAATGGTTATAAGAAAGAAGCAATATGTCATAGAACCAACTGAAGATTATGTGAAGAAGTATAAAAAGAAAGATCGATTAAGTATCATTTTAATAGGTTGCATATTGGAAATTTTATTTTTTGCTACTAGCTGGATCTTTTCGTTACCCGATTTTAAGGATCAAGATTTGTATTTAAAATGTTTATATATAGCAATTAAAGTGCTGTTTTTAGGTGGAGGTATTCTTCTAATAACAGAGGGTGTGAAATACAAAAAACATGATACACCTTGGTTTATAGATCAAATAAAAATAAGTTATACAACAAAGAAAAAAAGGGAAGAATGGCTAAATAAAGTAAAACGTGATAAGAAATTCCCTAAAATTCAAGGATTTAATGCAGCGTACTTGCTAACTAAGGGATTTCCACTTCTTCCATCCTTGATTATGAATATTCTAGGTTTTGCTATTGCCAGATGGTTGTTAGTAGAGTTTTTTATAAAGGCAACTTTGGTTAACGCTGGGAAAGCAGAAGATATAGTCCAAACAATCGTTTATCTTCTAATTTTTTACTATGCAATGTCGCTTATTTATTTTGTCTTTAAACAGAATTATAAGCGAGTATGTAATCAGATATTAAATCTAATTACAATAATAACTGTTGAAGTTAATAAGATGATGTATGAAGAAAAACTTGTTAAGTTGTTAATTTGGCTTGGTTTCACTTTTGGTATATCGCTTTTGTTAAAACTGGTATGGGAAAAGTACAATAAAAAAATATGGAAAACAATACTTGGTGAGCTTGCTGAAGTTGAACATATTTCCGCAGTGCCAGGACTAGAAGGTAAATCAAAAGAAATTAGTTTGGATGAAATTTATCCGTTTTTATTTCCTGCTACTGTTTGGAAAGATTATGTAACACTTACAGGTGTTGAGATTATTGAAAAACAACGTAGACCAGATGGAAAGATTGCTTTTGGGAAATTCCATAGTGACGAAAAAGGTTCCTATTATATAAGTGATGAAATATATTTTCCTAAATATTTGAAAATCGAATATCAGTTGAAGTATTCATTGCTTACAAAGGAACTAGTGATTCAAATGAATAATTTTGATGGAAATGGGGAAGAAGTAATTTATGTTGACGAAGAAGAAAATGCAACAATTGCGTAATGAAGGTTATGATTTGGATTTTGTAAGTAGAGTGAAGCCACAAGGCGGCATTACTTTCAAAAATAATTTATATGTTCAAACCGGTGATGGCTATAGTTGCTGCTTACACGTTTTTAGTTTACCTACAGACGTGCCTCAGTTTTGGCTAACTAATCTAACAGAGAATTTGAATACAATAACTTCAATTCATTTAGCAACTGCCAACAAAGAGAAAGTGTTACGTTCAATTAACTTAACCTTATCAGAATATAAGGACAGAATGGAAAATGAACGAACTTACACTAGCAGAAATGATGCTTCAAATGAATTTTTTAGTTTACAAGACTTTGCAGCAGCTGTTACTCAAGGTGGCGAAATCATTAAGATGATGAAGATTCGTATTCATATTAGTGCAGATACTATTGAAGATTTAGAAAGACAGAAGAAAGAAATTCGTAAGCAACTATCAAGTAAAAATTATAAAGCGACAACTTTCCTTTTTGAAGAAAAAGAGGAATGGTTGTCGCTTTTTGAATCTTCCGCAGAACAAGAAAGCCACTTTTCATCTAGAGATGGATTAGCGGTACCAGCAACCGCTATAGGCGGAGGCTATCCATTCAATCATCAATACCTAATTGATGATTATGGTGGTTATGTGGGAACAACAGCAAGCAATGGCGCTTTTATTTATAATCCTTTCCATATTACAGACACTAGAACTTCTTTCAGTGGAATTGGTGTTGGACTATCAGGATCTGGTAAATCAACGTTACTAAAAATGATGGAAGAGTATCTATTTGGTGCAAATAATATCGTTAGGGGAATAGAGAAAAATAAAGACTGGTACAAGTTGATTCATAGTCAAAATGGAAAAATTATTGATATGTCCGGAAAAAATGGCGTTATCAATATTATGGAAGTATTAGGAACAAGAACTGATATTACGGGTAAACATTTAGATGAGTTAGGATCTTATATGCAGCATAAATCAAAGTTTATGACTACTTCTAGATTCCTAAATCCTGTTTTTGAACCAGTTGATATTCTGATGTTTGGTGGTATTTTTGATGCCTTTTATGTAGAAATTGGGATGCTTGAAAAAGATTACATGAAGAAAAGAGAAGGAATCAAAATAACTGGGCTTCCTAGTAATCAATATCCTACAGTCGAAGAATTTAGGGATTTCTATAAACAAATCATTTTGGAACCAGAGTATCGATCTGGAACGGAACAAAAAAAGCGGGCTTTAGAATCATTTGGATTAGTTTTAGATGCAATGGTGAATGAGTATGGGGCGTTTTACAACGGGCATACAACTTTCAAAAACTTTGAGAATGAAGATGTTCTATTCTTTGACATAGATTCTATTAGTGGTTTAAGCCCTGAAGTTTTCCATAGTCAATTATTTACAATTTTAAATTTGAATTGGAACCAAGCTATGAAAAATGGTCGTAAGATGAAAAACCTTTTAGATAACAAAGAAATCACCGCAAAAGAAGTCCGTTATTTCATGTTCTTCTTAGATGAGTGTCAAAATATTTTAAATAAAAATAATCCATTTGCGGTTGAGTATATTGTAGATTTCTTAAAAGAAATGCGTAAATTCTCAGCGGGAACATTTCTAATGACTCAATCTCCACAGGAATTATTGCCCGAAGGAAATAGTGGATTGTATTCAGATAAAGTTAAGCAGGTATTTGAGCTATGTAATACAAAAATGTTTTTACGGATGGATGAATCGGTAGTTGGAAGATTGAAAAATGTTTTAGGAAGTGGATATAAAGATTCAGATTATGCAACAATGCAAGGTTTGAAAAAAGGACAAGTGTTATTTAGTTTCGGTGCAGGAGAAACTTATAAAGTTAATGTTGATCCAACAGAGGAGCAACTTATTCGCTTTGCTGGTGGACATTAAGGAGAGAAAAATAATGAGAAAAAAACGAGACTATATGATTGATAAAACAAAATGCTTTAATCATAGACAATCGTGGACAGCAGAAGAAGATGAAAGATTATTAACACTAAGCGAAACACACACTGATAAAGAGATAGCTGAAGTAATCGGAAGAACTGTTCCGGCTATCTGGAACAGAAGAGCTGCTTTAGACTCAATTAATTTAAGGAAAATAGACATATGAAATTTTTAAATAATTTAAGAAAATGGATAGCTGGTACTGCAAAAACTGGTGAGAAATTCCATGTTGTTAGAGTAAGTGTCGGTGTTTTTACTAGCCTAACAGGATTATTACTTGCTGGCGGAATTATCCTAGCAACTGTCTTTTTAATTGCTGTTAGTGGTGGAGTTGAGAGTGAAGATTCAGCTTATACAGGTGGAACCTTCACAGGTGTATATAGTGAGCATTTACCTATCTATGATGAAATAAAGGGTACTGGTCTTATCACAGATGAGATCGCTCAATTGGCAGTAGGAACAGCAATAAAGTATAAACTGTTACCAAGTGTCATTTTATCGCAGTACGCTTATGAGTGTGAATGGGGAAGATCTTATTCAGCAGAGCATGATACTAACTTTTTTGGTATAACCTGGTTTGAAGGATGCGGATTCCCACAAGGTAGCACGCGAGGGATTGGTGGCTCTGAAGGTGGATGGTACATGAAGTTTCCATCAGCTGAAGCTTGTTTTTCCTACTATGGCTATATGGTTGCCCGTCAATCTAATTTTAATGCTTGTGTTGGAAATAAAAATCCAGGTGAGTGTTTATTAATTCTCGGAAGAGGGGGTTATGCGGCAGCAGGAATAACAATATCAAGTAATTACTATGTAGGTTGTATGGCGATTATTGAAGCCAATAATTTTACTCAATATGATGAGTTTGCTATATCGAAATGGTCTACATTTGAATTTAGTGTGACAGGTGAATTACCAGAAGGAACAGGGGAAGGTCTTGAATTATTAAACACTATGATGGGTGTACCTGTATACAATGGTGAATGTTATGGATTGACTGCTTGGTATGTGGATCAATTAGGCGGGCCAGTATTGATGGGGTCAGGATTTATGGCGGCAAGTGATATTGGTTCAGATTACAATTGGGATATGCATGGATGGAAAGTTAAAATGAACCCGCATTATTCAGAAATAAGACCTGGTGATATAGTCAATTTCAAACGGGGAAATGGCTTCCATATACTATATGGGCATACCGCAATTTGCCATAGTGTTCAAGGTGAGTCAGTCATTGTTTATGATCAGTGGGCAGGTCATGGATGTACTTTAAGTACATATAGTAGACCAATTCAAAGTATTGTAAGGAAGGTGAGATAAATGGCAAAAAAAATTCTAATAGGGCTAGTTATTGTTTTAGCTGGCGTTGCAATATTCTTTAAATTTAGTGGAGATAATGATTCAAAAGAAATTACTCAGGACTCTGAAATAGTAGTTGATAGTAGTGAAATAATTGAGCCGAACAGTTCTTCAGAACAGAAAAACGACTATAAAGAATCGGAAAAAGAAGTTGAAGATATGGTTATGACCTTTGCACAAAATTGGGTTAAACACGATTCAATTGATGAACGACACAATTCAGTTAAGGAATTCTTGACTGAAGAATGTATCAAGAAAAAAGGAATTGATGCAACTGTTTCAGCTGATTTGGCTTCTAATGGTGAGATTGAAACTGTAGCAAAGGATGTCGAAAATGATAATAGATATCTTGCGTTTGGTTCAACTTCAATTAGTGGTGTTCGACAATTTGTTTATTTCACAATCACATTGTCAGAGGACGAATTTAAGATTGCCGATTTCACAGTTGATTATGTAGAAAACGGATATTAATAAAAAAAGAAAGGGGGAAATTGAAGGATGCAAGACAGAGTTGTTGAGCTTTTTGGGGAAATCAAGCAAAAGATTAATCAACTAAAAATGTTTTACAGTGAGAGAATTCATTGGAAATATTACTCAATTTTGTTAGTGTTTATCTCTTTATATGCGATAACAATCGTAACCGGATTGAGTGCTGCTAGTCATTCTAGATACGACATAGTAGCTATTGGTGAGAAGCAAAGAGTCACTAACTTTGATTATGAAGTTGCTCAACGTGTGTATGATCCAAAGTTGAGAACATACCGGATGGATATATGGTTAAGTACAAATGCTAATGTGGATTTATACGCTATTGAATTAGAAAGTTATGCAATAACAAAAGGGAATTCATCTGAGAAGTTGACAACTAAAGTTGAAAGAATTGACCAAAACTACATTGTCCTAACTACTGAAAATGTAGGGAATGACTTTGAGGTTATTAGGCAAGATATTTCGTTTAATGATACTTCTCAAGAGAATTCAACCGATACAGAAATTATTGCTAAGATTTATTCTGATAGAGAAAAAACAAAAGAAAAAAATCTATTAGGCGCAGATTTAAGCTATATTGTTGATTCAACTAATTACTCAATTAAGTTGATTAATTTGGAAATTGAAGACCATCAAAATGTAATTAGTGGTCATAAAAAATCTATTGAATCACTCAAAGATAAGAATAATAAAATTGATAGTGATATGGATTATCAAGTCGGTGAAGAGCTTCAAAAATCTGAAAGTAAGATTGAATCAAACAATAATGAAATTTTCAGATTGAGAGAAAGAATTCAAGAAGAAAAGGAAAAAGTAAATCAATTAAATGAAAAAATTGAGTTACTTAATGAAAAAATTTCCTAAAAAACGTGTCAACTAATTAGGGTGACAACGTATGGTGTTGGGGGTGACAACATGAGTCAATAGACGGGGTGACAATGTGTGCTACATGGTATGACGTTTTTGATGTTTGTGGTGTCATAGGTTTTGGTTCTAAAAACGCAACAGGCTCTGCCTGTTCAACGTCCGATTTATCGGATGGTGCCAGCGCCCCCTTATGCTCTTTCTTTTAATTTTTAAATTTCAGTTTATTTTATTAAATCAATGAGCTTTGTTAAGTGAAGATGGGAGTTGATTACTTGTCAGAAGTGCCAGAAAGAATCACAATTCGAGGAATGAATCCGGCATTAATTGTGGAGCTTGAAAGAGTTGCAATAGCACATAAAAAATCAAGAAATAAAATGGCCAAAGAGATTTTAGAGAATCATTTAAAAAAAGGATTACTAGTAAATGAAATTGAGCAGCTGCAAGATCTAGCTTCTTCCTATACAGACCTTAAACAGCTGATTACAGAATTAATAACAAATCAAAATCAATTGATAGAGTTGCTAATAACTAAGAGGAATGAATAATGAAAAAAAAATCAATGTATATTTCAGAAGCAGTAGAAGAAATTCTAAATGATGTAGTAAAACAAGAACCTCATATTGAAAACAGAAGTCAAGCTTTACGATTTCTAGTTCTAAGAAATTACGAAGAGTATTCCAATCAAAAAAAGAAGTTGACTGCTATGTCGAAAGAAATGTCTGTAATTTTAGAATTGGTTAGCAGTTTGACTGAAAGTTTACACACTGAGATTATTGATAAAGATGAATCGGAAACATACAGTGATGCTTTAGATAATGTGAATAAAAGAATTAAGAGAAATCTATCACGAAGTAGGTGAATTATGTGAGTAGTCCAGCTATTATCTTAACTTCTAAATTTACTCTTAAAGATGAATTTGGTGAATACATTAGCTATATGAATCGCGAAAGAGCCAAAAAGAAAAACAACAAGATGATTGAGGCTGAGGCAATGGATATATTACAAAATAATATTTTTGACTCACTTAATATATCTAATCAAGGTGAAAGTTCTTTTGAGAAGTATCTAGATTATTTGACCCGAAAAAATGCATTAGAAAAAAAAGAAAAATTATCAGCAGATGAACAAGCAGAATATTCATACTATCAAAAAAAATTAGATAATATGAAAGTAGATAGTCATATTTCTCAGGAAAAAAATGATGTCAAAAAATTGAAAACGGGTATGTTTAATCAAAGTAATAATGACTTTAATCGGGAAGATGTGCGACTGATGAAAGAAGAATTCAATAGAGCTGGAGAAAAAGGAAATATTCTTTTTCAGGACGTTTTTTCATTTGATACCAAAAGCCTAATTGATTTAGGAATTTATGATCCGATTAAAGATGAGCTTAATAGGCAGCCCCTAATAGATGCAACTAGAAGATCAATGATGAAATTCTTTAATGAAGAGAATTTAAACGAAACTGGTTTTTGGGTTGCTGAGATTCATTACAACACAAATCATTTTCATGTCCATGTCGCTACAAGTGAAACTATGAATACCAGGAGTATTCACGAAGAAGTTATCAATGGAAAAACAGTATTACAACCTAAGGGAATGAGAAGTGGAAAGACTTTAAATTTAATGAAGTCAACATTCATCAATCGTTTAATTGATAGGTCAAATGAGTTAGATCAAATGACAGAGCTAAGAAATAATTTAGCAGAGCTGATTCGTCAGGAAAAAAATTTTTTGAGTCTAGATGGTCAACTCAAAGATGTACTTGGTTCTTTACCTAAAGATAAACGAAGGTGGGTATATAAGCGGATACCTTTGGAAACTAAACAAAGGATTGATTCATTTTTAGAAAAATACCTTGAAAAAAATCCAAAGTATAATAAATATCTTGAGTTGATTGCTGAAGAAAGTGATTTTCGTGATTCGCTGTATGCTAAGAATAAAGAAAAGAAGAAAAATAATTATTATCAAAATAAGCTTAAAGATATTAAGAAACGTTTAGGAAATGCTTTGCTAAAAAATTTGAAGGATTGGACTATTGATGAAGACAAAATAATTTCGGGCCTTACAAAAGAAGAGCTTGAAAAATTTGGAAATAATCTAGGAAATTTCTCAAAAAAAAATCAGAGTATTATTTTGAAAAAATTTCCTGAAGCTAGTCATTTAAAAAGCAGGAGTGCTTGGTTAAAAGAAGGAAGACTAGTTGACAAAAAAAGAGGCATTAGCTTGATGTATCCCAAAATCGACCAAAAATCAAAAAAGCTAATTGGTTTTCAGGAAAAAAAAATCTATGACTTGAGCAATACAAAAAAAGTGCATGATGGGCCAATTACTGAAGAGGAAATATTTAAACAGTTCCTTGATAAGTTTGAATTTGAATCATTATTTGATGAAAAAGAAGGAAAAGCTTATGAGGAGAATATTTCTGTTTATTCAAAAAATAATCAAAAACTTATTTTGGATAGTTGTCCAGGTGCTAGCCATGTAAAAACTAAAAATGGTTGGGAAATTGAAGGGAAATCTGTTAATGATTCTGATGCAATAATGATTTTGCAACCTGTAATTGATGAAAATAGCAAAAAGGTAGTTGATTTTCAATCGCTAGCAGTTTTTGATATTAGCCAAACAAATAATAAATACTGGGTACCACTTAATATCAATGAGGCAAAAGAAAATTCATGGGGAACCAATAAACCTTTAGCTAGTGATCCTACTATTAAAAATTATCCTAATAACTTAGATCTTTACTCAGAAAAAAATCAGATTAAGATCATGGAGCAAATGCCAACTGCTAGTCATGTAAAAACGAAGCATGGATGGCTAGCTGAAAAAAGAGTGGTGAATGAAAATGAGCCGATTGTTATAATGCAACCAATTCTTGATGAAGACTCAAATTTAATTGCTGGATTCCAACCAATTGAAGTATATGATTGTTCTTCAACTGTTGCCATGAAGGAAAAACTTACAATTGATTCCTACAAAGAGCTAATCGAAGAAAAATTAAAAGAGTTTGAAAATGAAAAGGGTTCGATAACAAAACCTATAGAGTCCTCTGAATCAGCATATGAGAATAATCTAAATAGATTTAGCCATTTCAATAGGAAAAAAATTTTGGAGCAGGATTCTAATGCATCTGCTGTTTATTCTCAATGGTCTTGGCAAAATAAGGGATATAAGTTGATAGATAATGCTTCACCAATCTATATTAGTGCGCCTGTAATTGATAGTGATGATAGATCAATCAAATACTTTGAAGAACTTACTATGTTTGATATAAGTAATGTTGAAAAAATGACTCAAAAGGAAATCAAAGAACATAATAAGTATTCTAGGGAGATGCAGAAAAAGTACACACTAGCGCCGGATTATAATGCAGGAGAACAGAAAGATTATCAATCTGGTATTGGTGAGGTTAAAAGGCAGCTTAACAATGTTTTAGGGAATGAAGTTGATCTGGGAATTAAGGATATTGTCAATAATGACTATGACAGAAAACAGCAGATCAATGAATACGAAAGAACACAAAAAAATATTGAATACATGAAAAAGCAACAAGAACTTTCTCACTAGGAAGCTTGTTGTTTTTTTAATTCTGGAATATATGGAGGCAAAAAATGGATTTGTATATTGTTAACGAAGTCAATTTTGAAGAAAGAAAAGTAACTCTAAAAAATGTTTCATCTGATGATTTACGTGAGATGGTTGTTGACGAAAGCGATCTTGATAAGTTGAACTTTCTTGCTACTAGTGTTGCCTCAGATGAAATTCTAATTATACAGGTTTCTGAAGGGAGGCTTGTTATCTGATGGCTTATAAGAAAAATTATGTTCGCAAATCAGGTAAAGAAATTGAGGCACAAATTAGGGAGTATACTAGCCAAGCGTTTGAAAAAATTCAAAGCTATACCGATAGTGAAAATGATATTCTTGAGCTAGCAGATTTTATGAGTAATTTCTACTACTATAGTGCAAATAATATGAGTATGGTTTTATCTCAATTCCCAGGTGCATATGCAGTTGGGAGTTTTGATGCACTTAAAGATGCTGGATTTCCTGTAAAAAAAGGATCTAAAGGAATTAAGATCCTGGTACCTGTAGAAATTACTACTTTTATTTCAGATGGAGAAATTAAAAAAATATCTGAAGCATCTGAAGAAGAGAAAAAAAGAATTAAGGCAGGTGAGATCGAAACAAATAAAATCAGAAGATACAAATTAGGTAATGTATTCGATATCTCACAAACTAATGCTACTAGGGAAGACCTACCAAAAATATTCCCTAATCGACACTACTCTTTTGACCTAACCGAAGATTCTCAAATTGTGTTAGATTCATTGATAGATATTGGTGAAAAATCAGGAATTTCCATTCGATTTGATAGTGAGCAAGATCGCTTAATTGGAAATGCTAAAGGAACATATATGGAGATAATTGAACAATCAGAATTGAGGAAAGTAATTTACTTAAATCCTTATAATGATTTATCAGAAAATATTTCTACTACTATTCATGAATTAGCTCATGCGAAGCTACATGGTTCTAGTGGATTAGCTGCTAATGATAATTTAGATGATGCAGCTAAAGAGTTTCAAGCTGAAATGACTTCATTCGTGGTTACAAAACATTTTGGCATTGATACATCAGAAAAGGCAATTAGATATATTTCTTCTTGGACTAAAAATGGTGAAGGAATAGAAGACAAAGCTAGATTGCTAGGACAAGTACATGAAGTATCAAGAAGTTTTATTTCTGAAATTCATAGTAACATGATGGAGCTTGAGAAAACTGTTGAAAATGATCAGACTAGCGATATAGTAGCGGAAAGAATTGAAGTGAATGAGCCGGAAACGCAAGTTGACGATTTTCATTGGTACGCTTTAGATATGCGGCCGGTCAGTATCGGTACACATCCAAATTCGCAAGATAATGAGCCAAAAGTCGATTCTGCTTATACTAATTCTAAAGGAATGAAATATGGCGCGGTTGGTTATTCTAAGCTGCTTGATAAACAAGAAATAGAACATTATGATTTGACTTATTTAGGCAGCGGGAAAACAGCAGATACAGCTATTAATCAAGTAGATAATTTATACTGGTATGAATTAAGAAAGCCAGCAAGATCAATGGGTGTGCCGCCAGAAGATTTCATTGAATGGGATCGTAGTCATGTTAATAGTGAAGGGAATCCATATGGAAAACTTGCCTATAATCGCGTGCTTGAAGATTCTGAAATTCTTGAATATGATTTAATACCGTTAGATTCTGAAGGAAAAGCTAAAGCCATTGAAGTAAATGCTGCTACTGATAATAGCCGGTTAATGCAGGCTCAACGAAAGCTAGAGCGCCTTGAACGTGAGTATGATGCAAAAGTTGAAGAAATCTTGGAGCATCAAAAATTAACTAATGGCCAGCCAATGAATGATAAAAGAAATGGGAATTCATGGTTCAATAAGCATGAGCGTTTGCATGAAGCAGAAAGGCGTTTATCTCAAGAAGTTGAAGATCAAAGAGCAAGAGTTGATATGCTTGAAAATCAAGCAGAGCGAAAAGCTTTAGGATTGAATAAGCAAGGCGGGTTAATCCTTAGTGTAGATAATATCCCACGTATTAAAGAAGAGATTGAGCGGGCTAGAAATGGTGAATCAAGCTATTCTAAAGATACTATTAAAAAGTATGAGCGCGAATTAAAAGCTTTAGAAGAGTTGAAAGAAAAGCTTGCTATATCTGAAGGGAGTATGACGGAGTTTTCTAAAAAATTAATTGATAGTAATCAGATCACGCAATGGCAGAAAAAACCTAACATATATTTTGTTAATGGAATGAAAAAAGTTGCCCTGGAATTAGATGAAAATGGAGAATTTAAAATTTCTGGTTCGTATCCACCGAAAACGCCAGAGGAACAAAAAAGAATTGAAGAGTTACTTTCCTTTAAAAATGATTTGGAAAAAGCTGATAGGAAAGAAAATTCCAACTTAAATAACTTTTTTAGAGTTAGCATCAATGAATCTTCTGGTGTGATGAACATACCAGATTACACTAATCAGATTGTTACGCCGGAGTTAATTGATGAGATGAAAAAGTTTGATGATTCTATGTCAAGTCAAGGTGCAGGTTATAATAAGTTCTTTTTTGAGGAAATTCTTGATAATAACGTAGTTAATCGTGTAAGAGTTGATATCGGAGATGGCGTTGTATCTAATCAAAAGTATTATGATTTATTATCAGAAAAGGCATTAACTCAAGATCAAGTTAAGTTGTTGCAAGATAAAGGGAAATCAGAAATAAGCGCTGCTGCTAAAAAAACTGTTAAGACTCAAGAATTTAGTCAAAGTCCACAGAAGAAATATGTATCTCAAGAAGAAATTGATAAAGCAAGTCAAGTTGATATTCTAGATTTTGCAAGAGCAAATGGAATGAGTTTTGAAAGAGACAGTAGGAAAACTTATCGATCAACGGAGCATAGCAGCTTACTTATTGACGTTGAAAAAAATGTTGTTCACTATAATAGCGAAGGAATTCATGGAAATGCTATTGTATTTGCTCGTAAAGTAATAGGGATAGAATCTTTTACCGAAGCGGTTAGAACGCTAAATAATGATAATTATGAAAAACATGAATATGTTGAGAAGCCAAGACTACCGTATGTATACGATTCTTCTAATGAGAATTCAAACTTCAATAGAGCTAGGAATTATCTAGTAAATGATAGAAAAATAAATTATCAATTGGTGGATGCTTTACACAATAGCGGCCATATTTCACAGGATAAGAGAGGTAACGTTCTTTTTAAATGGATTGAAGATGGGAAGATCGTTGGAGCTAGTGAACAAGGCACTGTTCATTCCAGTTCTTTCGCCAGAGGTAGTTGGAAACATATCCAGGAAAATGCTCAAGCAGAAACTGGATTTAATTTCACCATTGGAGAACCAAAAAACTTGAAGTTCTTTGAAAGCCCTATTGATGCTTTAAGCTATGCCACGATTAATCCTGGTATAAAGGATACGAAATTTATTTCAATGGATGGTTTAAAAGATGTCACTTTCACTCATCAATTGCAAAAAACAGTGAATCAATTAGGAAAAATTCCAGATTCAGTCAGCTTTTGTGTAGATAATGATAAAGGTGGACAAAACTTTGCAAAGAAAGATTCTTTACTAGATTTTTATGAAAAACTTGGTGGCTCTCGATTAGAAAAAATAAATTTAGAATCCCCAGAAAAACCAAAAGAAAAAGCAGACTTAAATAAGTGGGATTGGAATGACCAAGCCAAGCATATCTTTGAAAAAAAAATTGGATTATTACAAAATAATCAAAAGAGGTTAAATAGCTTGGAACCGCAAGCGGACTTCTTTTGATAATAAATAATCCAGGCTGATTACTGTTTTATACTGCATAGTATGTTATAATGGTGATGAGGTGATTATTATGCTTACAACAAGTGTTAGAGAAGTATTTGATAAATATAATGGTACATTACCAGTTAAGTTTGCAATTAAACATGGTATTGGTGAGGGAACATTGAGAAAAGCCTATGAAAGAGGCGATATTGAAAGACCCAAGCGTGGTGTTTATTTGCTACCAGAATCACTTGAAGATGACTACTTAGCAATTCAATCTCAATACAATAGAGGTGTTTTTTCACATGAATCAGCCTTAAATTTATACGGTTACACAACCGATAACCCTTTCTACTATTACATGACTTTCCCTAGAGGGTATCATTCAAAGCAATTTAAGAAAAGTTTAATTAGACCAACTTATATTGATGAAAAATATTATTCAATTGGTTTAATTGAGACTGAATCATGGCATGGTAATAAAGTTCTAGCTTATGATAAAGAGCGGACTATTTTAGATATGCTTGTTAGCAGTCATGCCCACCCTTATGTCGTTGAAGAAATGTTAGAAGAATATGCGTGGGAAGAGAGAAAAAATTTAGACAATTTATATAAATATGCAGAATTGTTAAACCGACAAGAGCAACTAAAAATTGTTGAAAATTTCAAGAGAAAAGAGGGGGAAGTATTTGCTAAGTGAGCAAAAGATGAAAAATGTTGTGAATCAACGGTCTAAAGAATACGATATCTCAGTAAATAATATGTATAGTATGTATGCTTTGGAACAGTTAGTTACTAAAATTAGCCAATCAGAGTATAAAGATAACTTTGTTTTAAAGGGCGGCTATCTATTGACTTCAATTTATGGTTTGGATAACCGAACAACTAAGGATTTTGATTCTACAATCAGAAGGGTTCCGCTAGATGAAAACCAAGTTAGAGATTTTGCTAAATTTATCGAAGAAGGTGAACCTGCTTTTGAAGTAAAAAGAATTAAAACAATCAGAGAAAGATTTGATTATGATGGATTTAATATCAAATTGGATTATATTAACGGAAAAGTTAGAGTACCGTTTGATATTGATTTAACAACAGGTGAAGATACATTGCCTATTAAGGAAAACGTGAAGATTCCTTTGCTTTTTTCAGATGGTGAAATTCAAATGCCAGCTTATCCTGTTGAACAAGTTTTATCAGACAAGCTTTACACAACACTTGCTTATGGAGCAGAAGATGATAAAAATAGTCGATCAAAAGATTTGTATGATATTCACTTTTTGACAAAGATGAATAAAGATGTGGATTATCAGCAAATCGTAAAAACAATTGAAAAAACAAAGATTCAGAGGAATATTGTAATTCCTATTAATCAATATGATTCAATTTTGGAAAGTCTTAAGAATTCAGATTTCCAAAAAGACAACTGGAATAAATATCGGGAAAGCAAAGCTTTTGCGCGGGATATTGAGTTTTCCGAAGTAATGAATTCAGTCAAACTTTTTTCATCCAATGTAGAGAGAGCGTTTGGTTCGCTTTCAATTTCAGAACAAAGAGAGATTGGTAAGAGCCAAGAAAATCAATTTAGAGAGCAAAGAGGTTCAATTACTAGGAAAATCGAAAATCAAAATCAACATGATCTATGGTGAGGTAGTCCAATAAGGACTATCTCTTTTTTGTGATAAGGAGGACATTATGAAAAAAGTAAAAAAGATACCTCAAATAATAGTAATCTTTATTATCGCAATCACTGTATTACCACAGCTTGTTGGTAAACAGTGGTTAAGTAGTTCAATCACTGAATCAGGTGAAAAAATCAATGCTAGTATCTGGAGTGCTTTAAATAATTCAACACAAGAAGCAAGTGAGGTAGTTGTTGAATTTGATAACAATAAGCCAAACTTTTCTTCTGAAGATTTATCCCTGGAGAATGGCTATTGGCAAGAATTTTCAGAGTTGGATCAATTAAACCGTGTTGGTGTTGCGAACGCTATGCTGCATAAAGATTTCATGCCTACAGCAGCTAGAGAAAGTATCAAGCATATTCATCCTACTGGTTGGAAGCAGAAGAAAATGGAATCAGGAGAAATGTTATATAACCGAAGCCATCTAATTGCTTTTAGATTTACTGGTGAGAATGATAATTGGCAAAACCTTTTAACTGGTACTGAACAGTTTAATCAAGAATATATGACAATCTATGAGGAAAAAGTAGCTGAATATTTAAAAGAAACAGATAATCATGTCAGATACAGAGTAACACCACATTTCCTAGAAAATGAGCTAGTAGCTAGAAGTGTTCAAATTGAAGCCCAAAGTATTGAAGATTCCGCTATTTCCTTTAATGTCATAATCTATAATGTACAAGATAATTACGAAATTAATTATAGTGACGGATCAAGCAAAAAAGTTAATTGATGTTTTAGCCTCTCAAGTATATTTGAGAGGTTCTTTTGCGAATGAAAGGAAGCAAAGCTAGTGGAGATAACAGATCAATATTTTGTGTTTACTAATAGTCTGAGTTTTATGACTAGAGAAGAAGCTATGCAAATAGTTCAAAAGAAGGGTGGCAAAGTACAAACAGCTGTTACGCCAAAAACTAATTTCCTAGTCGCTGGTTTTAAGCAAATGGATTGCTTTGATTTAGAGCGAGTGACTAAGAAAGAAAATGATGCAGCTGATTTAATTAAAAAAGGGCATAAGATTACTATTCTAGGTGAAGAGGCATTTCTTTCCTTAATAAATAAACAATGAATAAAAGACGATTGGGAGCGATAATTTGAGTTTATTCAATCCAAAAGATTATCAGTTACCTAGTTTTGATGAAGTCAACTGGTCTGAAACGGTTAAAAATACAGGACTTTTCATTTGTGAATTGAAAATCAGCAGAGAGAGAATTGGTTATCCAGCGTGTCCTAAAATTAACCAATACGGAGAAATCAGAGAAGAATTTCCTGTTGATATCAATAAGTGTCCTGAGACTTGGATTAATGACTTTGAATTCTACCAAAAATACTTCTTATATGGATTTTCAGCAATTATGCATCCTTATAAGCCGCACGTTACCGAAAGACGAAGGAAAGTATTCATATATAGATATCTACATGGATTGCAAGTTGAATCGATCGGAGAGAGAGTTTTCTTCAAAAAAAATATAGTGACAGATGAATCAAAAATATCAATGATTCAATTTTCTACAGCATTAGATTTATTAATTTTAAAATAAACGTTTTGCGGTGATTTCTTCAGCGCGCCTTAACCTAGTTAATAGTTAAACTTTCAATACAAGCTTGAATATATGAAACACAACGTTGTGGGAAAGATTAACTATGAGTCAGGAATCATTAACTTTTTTAGACCTATTTTCAGGAATAGGAGGCTTTCGTTTTGGTATGGAAGCAGCCGGTCATGTTTGCAAAGGATTTTGTGAAATTAACGAGAATGCCAGAAGAAGTTACTGTTCAATACATGACACTAAAAACGAGGTGGAAATGCATGACATTACAACAATATCAGACGAGTTTATTCGAAGTATCGGAAGTACCGATGTTATTTGCGGCGGATTTCCGTGCCAGGCTTTTTCAATTGCAGGAAGAAGAAGAGGTTTCGAGGATACTAGAGGGACTCTCTTTTTTGAAATTGCAAGGTTCGCATCTATTCTCAAACCTAAATATCTATTCTTGGAAAACGTCCGAGGATTGCTCAGTCACGACCACGGAAATACGTTCGAGACAATTATCAGAACCTTGGATGACTTGGGGTATGGTGTGGAATGGCAAGTGCATAACAGCAAGGATTACCTCCCGCAAAATAGGGAGCGGATATTCATTATCGGACGTTCTCGAACAGAATGTACCAAGCAAATTTTTCCTTTCATACGAGAAGAAAATGCAACTGATGAAGAATCAGGAAAAATAAAATTAGCCGGAACAACACATGTTAAGAATGATCTTTCTTCTTCAACTAGAGAGCGAACTTATTTTACTGATGGTATTGTTGGCGCAGTAACAGCCACGGATCACAAGTCAGCTAAGCAAATTGTAGTTGGCAATTCTAATCCAAGCAATAGGGGAATGGGAGGCGTGGTCTATCATTCGGATGGAATTAGTCCAACATTGACTACTAACCATGGAGAAGGAAATAAGATTGCTATTCCTGTTCTTTCTCCGGACAGAGTGAATGTTCGACAAAATGGTAGAAGACTCAAGGGGAATCAAGAAGAAATGTTTACTCTTACTGCTCAAGATCGACATGGGATTATTGTAGCAGGGAAGCTTGATGGAAAATATCGGTCAACTCAAAGTGTTATAGATCCAGAAGGAATTTCTCCAACATTAACAACAATGAGTGGTGGTGGTCAAGAACCTAAAATTTTGATTCAGGAAGCCACAAAAAAGGGATATACTGAAGCTTATCCTGGAGATTGTATTAATCTCTCTTATCCTGGTTCAGATTACCGAAGAGGGCGTGTAGGTAAAGGATTTGCTCATACGCTACTTGCAAGTAGTCACCAAGGAATTGTGACAGAAGATTTTGAAATTAGGAAATTAACACCAATGGAATGTTGGAGATTACAAGGTTTTCCTGATTGGGCATTCATGGCCGCAAAGTTTGGTTCAAAAAAAATAGCCTTTGAAATTATTGAAAAAGGATGGGATCATTATCATTGCGACTTTGAGCAGAAAATGTCTGATAGTCAGTTATATATGCAGGCAGGAAATTCAGTGACTATACCAGTTATCTATGATATAGCTAAAAGGCTGTAAATGACTTTTTCATAAACCAAGAAAGAACATAACAGCGTTCTTTTCCAAACGGTAACTCTATTATAATTCCCTTATCAAGACTTGAAATAATAAAAAATTGGTTTGGGCCCGAATCGTACAGGAGAAATTTGTATGATTCAATTAAATAAAATTTATAATGAGAACTGTTTGGAAGGAATGTTGCGAATTCCTGATAATTTTGTAGATTCAATTATTTGTGATTTGCCGTACGGTACAACTGCTTGTTCCTGGGATGAGATTATTCCATTTGATGAACTTTGGACTCAGTATCGAAGAGTTATAAAACCTAATGGCGCAATTGTATTATTTGGTGCAGAGCCATTTTCAACAAAATTAAGAATGAGTAATTTCAAAGAATATCGTTATGATTGGTATTGGGTCAAAAATAATGTGACTGGTTTTACATTTGCGAAAAGCCAGCCGATGAGAAAAGTTGAAACAATATCTGTTTTTTCTAAGGGTACTGCCAATTATTATCCTCAAGGATTGGAGCCAGTTAGACAGTTGAAAGGAAAAGTAAGGCATGAATATGAAGAGAGTATTGTAGATTCTGCTTCGCTTTCTAATAAAGAATACTTTCAAGAGTTTACTGGATTTCCTAGTAATGTTTTACGATTTGACAGGGAAGCCAAATGGAATTTCCATCCTACTCAAAAACCTGTAGATTTACTGGAGTATTTAGTTAAGACATATACTCGAGAAGGTGAGGTAGTACTGGATAATTGTATGGGTAGTGGGACGACTGCGATTGCTTGTCTTAATACTGATAGACAATTTATTGGCTTTGAAATGAATAAAAAATATTATGATCAATCATTAGATCGAATCAAGTATAATCAAACACAATTAAGCCTATTTTAGGAGGCTTCACAAAGGTCAAAAAAATTTTAGAGTAGACAAGTCTGCATTTTGTAGGCTTGTTTATTTTATCTAACAAAGGTGGAAAATATGAAAGAAAAAGCAGAGTTATTTATTATGAAGTTTCAGGAAGTTGGAATGAAGATGTTGAAAATTCCGTTTGGTTTCAAAATTTTAGCATTCTGTATTATTAATAAAGATGCAAAAGGAGAAAAATGATGAGTAGGACTTATTGGGAAAGAATTTGCGCAATGTTAGAAAAAGAAGGTTTTAAGGCTAAAGATTTTCGTATTTGTGAGATTCCGATTAATGGGGTGTTTTGTTGCGAGAGGATCACAGATTATTATGGCATTGATTATTTTGTTGTAGAAGAGACAGTTTCTGGTGTACTAGTGCCAACTTATGTCAGTCATAAATTGGATGAGAATGGTCACAATAATTTTGTAGCTAAGAGTATTCAAGATTCTATAGCATTAAATGGAATTTATTCTGATGAACATACATTTACATGTTCTCAAACAACCGAAAATAGCGTGTTTATAAAAAATACAACACTAGTCGATGTTGTAAAAAAAGTAAGAAAAGAAGTTGATGAAGGGAAATATTTTTCAAATAGTGAAAAGAGATTCTATGATCGATTAATTAGTTTTATTAAAGATAAAGGGGGATTTGTTACAGCAGATTGGGAATTAGAAGAGATTGCTTATCTGAAGCAAGAAATTCACTATTCAGTGCATAACATTGTCGATAATAAAAGGTTTGTGATAATATATAAAACTAATTTAGACAAATTTACATTGGGATATTTTGGAATTGAACGCAAACTCATGGAAGCAAAAAATATAAAAGAGGCTCTTGAAAAATGTTTTAATTAACTGAAGAAACATATGATATACTAGAAAAAGGTAATTGAGAAGCGAAGTTTATGATACGGTAGCAAATCCAAATCGAAGGGATTGATGCTTATGGGAAAATTTTCCTAAAGCCAGATTTCAGAGAAAGGAATTGCATGATGTCCATCTTGGAAGTGTTAGCGCTGCTACAACTTCTAGTTGTTATCTACAAATTAGGTAGAAGCAACAAAGATGAAGACAACAAAAAAGACCGTCCTTAAACTTTAGCTGAGTTTGACGGTCTTTTTTACGTTTTACTTATGCTACCGATCTTAAATCGGAGTGGATTGATTACTTGTGGGGCGTATTACCAGTACGTCCCTTTTCATATGTATTATAGCATGACAAAAAAAGAATTGCTAGAAAAAGTAATTCAGCTTAATAAATAGAAAGAGGTGCAGGTTTATGATTAATAATGTAGTTTTAGTAGGAAGACTTACTAAAGATCCAGACTTACGATATACGCAAAGTGGCGTTGCAGTTGCGACTTTTACTTTGGCAGTGAATCGAAGTTATACAAATCAAGAAGGAAATAGAGAAGCGGATTTTATAAATTGTGTGATTTGGCGAAAATCTGCTGAAACGTTGGCCAATTTTGGTAGAAAAGGTGCTTTGATAGGTGTTACGGGTCGGATTCAAACAAGAAATTATGAAAACCAACAAGGACAAAGAGTCTTTGTAACGGAAGTAATTGCTGATAATTTTCAAATGCTTGAGTCAAAAGAGGTTTCGCAACAAAGACAAAATGCTTCTAATGAAAATAACGGAGCAGCGCAAGCACCTGTAGGGGCAAATAGTCAACAAGTAAATGAACAAAAATATCACAGTCCAGAAACTGATCCGTTTCAAAATGCTTCTAATCCAATAGATATTTCTGATGATGATCTTCCATTCTAAAAAACTGAAATAAAAATTAACAAACCAGTCTTATATAGATAAGACTGGTTTGTTTTTTACATTATTCATTTCTTTTACTGGATTTGAGTCAAGATCTTGGACACAATTTAGTAGAGACGATTACACCAGTTTTTCTTTTGCTAGCTCTTCAAACTCCTGCGGAGTGAAATAGTTAATTGAGCTGTGAATTCGATTTCGATTATAAAATCCTTCAATGTAGCTAAATAAAGCTCGATTTGCTTCTTCAAAATCTGAGTAATTTGTTGTGTATACTTCTTCCTTTTTCAATGAGGCATGGAAAGATTCGATTCCTGCATTATCATAAGGCGTTCCTTTTCGACTATAGGAATGTCTTATTTTGTTGGTTTCAAGCCATTTTTCTACTTCAATCGCTGTATACTGACTGCCCAAATCAGTGTGTAGAATCATTCCTTCTGGAATGTGATATCTTTGCTTTGCCTGATTCAAGGCTTGTAACACACAATCGACGGTCATTCGGGTAGAAAATGCATAGCTAATAATCTTTTTTGTGTGTAAATCCATAATCGAAGATAAGTAACACCACCCATTTTTCTTAGTGGGAATGTAGGTGATATCAGCTACCCATTTTTCACAGATCGTTTTAGTCGAAAAATCCTGATTCAAAAGGTTCTCCTTTGAATCAATCGGTTGAACAGACCGTTGAGGTCTGTATTTCCTAACCACAATTGACTTTAGATTTAATTGTTTCATCAGTTTTTGTACATGCTTAAGAGAGACTGAAATCCCTTCCTTTAGCAATACCTGATGGATCTTTGTTGCACCATAACGTTGTTTATGATCAAAAAAAGTGATTGAAATCTTCTTTTTCAATCGATTATTTTTGATTTCTGTAGCTGTCAACGGTTTGTTTTTATGGAAATAGTACACACTTCTAGGGATTTCTAATAATCGACACAACAAAGAAACAGTGTAATTCTTACACCATTTTTCAATAAATTGAACAAGCGAATTTAAGTCTTTCGAGAGAATATGGCTGCGGCTTTTTTTAATATTTCAAGTTCTTCTTTCAAACGAGCATTTTCTTTTTTCAGTTCAGCCGCTTCTCTTCCAGTCAGTCCTGTGGACTGATTTGGTAAATACAGATTCTTCCATTTGTAAATCGTTGCTTCAGATAAGCCATATTCTTTCGCCAATCCTCGAACAGAACGTCCAGTTTGATTCAGTTCAACAATCATCTGTTTAAAATTTTCTTCGTATCGGGTCATAAAAATCCTTCCTCTCGTAGATAAGTTTAATTTATTTTTGTCTCTACGAAAAGTTGTCTAAGATTTGATACTAGCACCATACAGAGGTAATTGTATGGTTCAATCAAATAAATGGATTAACATAAAAAATTTCTGTGGTCTTTCATGTGATAGATATCTTCAAAAAATTAAAAATGCTTCTCAAAAAAAATAATATTAAATCAATTATTTCAAGTTAAAAAATATGATAAAATGAGATAGGTTGTCGATTTACTTTAAATGAACAATGGGGGAAGTAAGATGGAAGGGAATGTGACTGTTAGGGAATTAGCAGAAGAATTGAATGTCAGTAAGCAAGCTGTTAGGAAATGGTTGCTAAAATTGCCAGAAGGTCTATCAACTACAATGAATAAAAACCGTTTGGAGTTAAGCTGTGAAGTAGCTGATTTCATTAGACAAAATATTAAAAACGGAAAAAAACTACCAGAAGTAATTGAAGATAAAAGTTATCGATTTGATGAAAATATAGAATTTTTTAAAGAACAATTAAAAATGAAAGATGACCAAATCAAGAAGCTACATTTTTTGTTAGAACAGCAACAACAATTGTATTTAGACTTAAAAAAGGAAATGAGGTTGTCGATTTCGAAAACTTCGTTCAAGAAGAAATTTCGATGGGAATTCTGGAAATAGAGCAATGAACCGTTGCGCAAAGACGAAGTCTTTTCTTTTAGTGATATGATGTAATCATCTTAAGAGAAAAGAGGTAAATAGAAAATGAAAAAACTTATGTTAGGATTTATTGCGGTATCTAGTTTGATGGTTGCAGGTGCAACGGAAGCTGAAGCTTCTGAAATAGCCTAGTCCAACGAAGTAGGGGGATTAGTTTCAAAAGAGGAAGTTGATGTAGTTTCTACAGAAGTAGTAGGAGAAAAAACAATAATAACACTTGAAAATGATTTAGAGTTAATTATTGATGATGTTGTCGGTAGTGAAGAGACTTTTTCAGTTGTAATAATGGAGCCTCTAAGAACTAGCAGAGTATCTTGGACTTATACAAGATATTTTGATGTTTATCGATACAATTATAGCTCAAGTGCAGCAGCTCGTATTTCATACAATCAAACTGTCGGTAGTTATCGATATTCAGGTACTCTTCCATTATATTCTTCGTATAAAGCAAGTGGAGGAACCACTCAATGGACACATAGATATTATGGTGCTATTACAGGTAATTTGATTTATTAATGAGTTGATAAAAAGGAGAGATCTAAAAATTCTCTCCTTTTTATATTTAGCAACGGTTTATTGCGAAGGAAACTCTTCCACTTTCTTCCATTTTGTTTATATTATTAGTTAAGAGGTGTTTTTTATGGAATTGTTAGGATTACGATTAAAAAGATTAAGAAATGAAAAAGGTTGTAGTCAAGAAGATGTAGCTAAGTATCTGTATCTAACTAGGCAAACAATTTCTAAGTGGGAAAATGACAGAAGTGTGCCAGATGTATATAATTTAATGCTTTTGGCAGATTTTTATTCCGTTTCATTTTTTGAATTATCTGGCATGGAAGAAAAGCTACACAATTCTGAAAAAAATGTTTTAAAAAATAATAATAAAGAAATGGAGCATAAGAAGATGAAAAAAAGAATCGCTTTTATAATGATAGGTACAATTGTTGTTTTAACATATTTCTTTTTATTAGTAAGTTCATATAGTCGGCAAAAAGCTATTGACGAGTACACAGCAAATGATTTTTGCCTTTATGGGGTTAAAAAAGTTAACTATGACATCAAAGATAATTCTGTAGACTTAAAAAATACTACGCCATTTTATTTGTCGGATGATAATAACATAGTGAGCGTCGAATTAACAGATGGAACAATTGTAAAAGATCTATCTTTTGAAAATATACAGAAGTTAGGACTATTTACGGAAGACAATAAGTGGTTTTTAGAATCAGAGTTAGGAGAAGAGGAAAAAAAGGGTTATGTCAATTTGCTATTTTTATGGAAAAATGAAAGTGAATAGAAATCATCCGTGAAGGATTAAAAGAAAAAATCTTACTAAGGAAAAGCATTAAAAAGGGTAATTGAGAAGCGAAGTTTATGATACGGTAGCAAATCCAAACTGAAAGGACTGATGCCTATGGAGAAATTCCAGAAAATCAGATTCTACAGAAAGGAATTGCATGATGTCCATCTTGGAAGTGTTAGCATTGCTACAACTTCTAGTTGTTATCTACAAATTAGGTAGAAGCAACAAAGATGAAGACAACAAAAAAGACCGTCCTTAAACTTTGGCTAGTTTAACGGTCTTTTTTTAAGTTAACTATGCTACCGATCTTAAATCGGAGTGGATCAATTACTTAGGGGCGTATTACTAGTACGTCCCTTTTCGTGTATATTATATCATGATAAATTGGGAATTGCTAGAAAAAGTAATTCAGCTTAATAAATAGAAAGAGGTGCAGTTTTATGATTAATAATGTTGTTGGTGATTATAATGATGAATACTTTTCATATTTTTCAAATCAAGTAAAAGAGGGGAAAATAAAAAATATTGAGCAATTAGTTACTTATGTAAAGAATAAATTTGAAATTGAACAGTTTTCTATAAATAAACTTACTCAATCTTTTTTACAAGCTCAGAAGTTCAATGCCCTCCATAGATATAGTGACGTTCTTAATATAGAGTCGCTAGATTTTCATGCTATTAGAATTATAAAAACACCGGATAGTAATTACTATTTTTCCAGCCAAGATTCAGGTTATTCACCCTTAGAGTTACCTAGCCAATCACCAGAAGAGGATTTACTATTATTTTTATACGAAGATCAAACAAATTACTTTTGGGTTAATAATTCTCATTTGCATTGTGAATTGATAACAGAGCGAGGAATTAGCCAGGAAAGCATTGAAAAGCAAGATTCGTTATTTCTTGAGTATGAGAGTTGCAAGCAACGTTTTATGGAATATCGTAAACGCATTAAAGAATGAGATGAGTGTTTGACAGGAACTAGCAAAAGTTTTAATTTAGACAAGCAGTAAAATATGTTGGGATGATACAATATATTTTCTGCTTGCTTCAATTTATTAAATCTTACTTAAAGCAAATTAAAGAAATATCAAAACTTGCCAAATGGGGTTTGTTTCTCCCGCTATTTCAAAAATGAATAAGATTATATATAAAAAACAGAAATTCCATAAAATCACATTGATTTTAGAAGAATTTCTGTTTTTTTAGAGTGTGAACATAATATACTTATGGACACAACTATTTTTTAGTTATTGCATTATGAAACGCTACAATTACCTGTACAAGAAATTACATAAGTATTAGATAAATGACTAGGGTAATTTCCAACATGACTACTAACTCCATCAGATGGATAAATTTCAAGACATTTAACTATCAAAACTTTCAGGTATTGATAGTTTTTTTGTATAGTGATAGAATAAGGATAGAAAAACTATCAAAACTTACTATCATATATAGTGGTGAAAAAGAGGCGATTTTTTGATTTTTGGATATGCACGAGTCAGTACATGGGGGCAAGATTTAGAATCGCAAATTATTGCTTTAGAAAAACATGGCTGCCAGAAAATATACAAAGAAAAATTCACTGGGACGAAAGTTGACCGACAAGAGTTTCAGAAACTCCTGAAGGAATTATCTGAAGGTGATACATTGGTTGTAACAAAACTAGATCGTTTTGCAAGATCCACTATCCAAGGTTTAGAAACTGTTCGGGAGTTATTCGATAGAGGTGTGAAAATACATATCTTGAATATGGGGATAATTGAGGACAGTCCTACTGGAAGATTGACGTTTACAATTTTCTCAGCTTTTGCGGAGTTTGAGCGGGATATGATTGTGGAACGAACCCAAGAAGGAAAAGCCTTGGCAAAATTGAATCCAGATTTCAAGGAAGGCCGGCCAAGAAAATTTAACAGAGATCAAATGGATTTGGCTATGGAGTTATTGAAGACAGATACAACAAAAAATGTATCACGAAAAACTGGAATTAGTGAAGCTTCTTTATATAGAGAAAAGAGAAGACGAAAATATAAGAATTTGACTTAAATAAACGAAGCGATTTATGCTATACTGAAGGAAGTAATTGAGAAGAGAAGTTTATGATACGGTAGCAAATCCAAACTGAAAGGACTGATGCCTATGGAGAAATTCCAGAAAATCAGATTCTACAGAAAGGAATTGCATGATGTCCATCTTGGAAGTGTTAGCATTGCTACAACTTCTAGTTGTTATCTACAAATTAGGTAGAAGCAACAAAGATGAAGACAACAAAAAAGACCGTTAATAAACTTTGACAGGTTTAACGGTCTAAAAAACTGAAATAAAACTGTTACCGATCTTAAATCGGAGTGGATCAATTACTTAGGGGCGTATGACTAGTACGTCCCTTTTCGTGTATATTATATCATGTAAAAAAAAGAAATGCTAGAAAATCAATCAATATAGGGACTAAATAAAGAAGGAAACCTATGATATACTAGAAAAAGGTAATTGAGAAGCGAAGTTTATGATACGGTAGCAAATCCAAACTGAAGGGACTGATGCCTATGGAGAAATTCCAGAAAATCAGATTCTACAGAAAGGAATTGCATGATGTCCATCTTGGAAGTGTTAGCATTGCTACAACTTCTAGTTGTTATCTACAAATTAGGTAGAAGCAACAAAGATGAAGACAACAAAAAAGACCGTCAGTAAACTTTGGCTAGTTTGACGGTCTAAAAAACCTAAAAATGATGCTACCGATCTTAAATCGGAGTTGATTAATTACTTAGGGGCGTATGACTAGTACGTCCCTTTTCGTGTATATTATATCATGTAAAAAAAAGAAATGCTAGAAAATCAATCAATATAGGGACTAAATAAAGAAGGAAACCTATGATATACTAGAAAAAGGTAATTGAGAAGCGAAGTTTATGATACGGTAGCAAATCCAAACTGAAAGGACTGATGCCTATGGAGAAATTCCAGAAAATCAGATTCTACAGAAAGGAATTGCATGATGTCCATCTTGGAAGTGTTAGCATTGCTACAACTTCTAGTTGTTATCTACAAATTAGGTAGAAGCAACAAAGATGAAGACAACAAAAAAAGCCGTCACTAAACTTTAGCAGAGGGAACTGACCCAGAATAGTGGGACATAATAAAAAAGCACTTCTTGTTGAATTCAAGTAAAATGAATTTAACAGGAGGTGCTTTTTAGCATGACAACAAGAGTAGCGTACCCGCTTGAGGTAAAACAAGAAGTGATTCGCATGAAATTAGATGGAAAAGCAACTAAGGAAATAATGGTCACACTTAATATTAAAAACAAAACACAAGTTGAAACGTGGTGGCGTTGGCATCGTAATGGAGAAACCCACCGGTTTCTTCAACCTGTTGGGAAACAGTATAGTTTTGGCAAAGGACCAGAGGAACTGTCTGAAATCGACTACCTAAGAAATCAAAATAAGTTATTAAAACAACAATTAGAAGTGATAAAAAAGTACAACGAACTGGAAAGGATGTGGAAAGAGACTCATTTATAGCCCTTGTAGAATCATTGAAAGATCAAATGAGTGTTAAAGAACTGTGCGAGCAATTTAAGATAGGTCGTTCCACATATTATCGCTGGTTAAAAACAGCCCCGAAAGGATTAACTGATTTAGAACAATTAATTAAGGAACTCTGTTTTACACATAAATTCAGATACGGTTATAGAAAAATCACTGCGCTAGTGTGTCGAGTAAGAAGTGTCAGTAAGAATACTGTTCAACATATCATGCGTCGTTATGGGTGGAATTGCCGTACGAAAATGAAGAAAAGAACAAAAGTTGGACAGCCATATAAAATAGTTGGCAATCATTTAAACCGAAGATTTTCTTCAAACAGTCAGTTAAAAAAATTAGTAACGGACATTACCTATCTTCCTTT
>NZ_JARXWL010000012.1 GCF_029893325.1 Enterococcus sp. PF1-24 | reverse complement strand
CGACCCTTTTAAGGGTTAGAGAGTGATACAGCCACCTCTTGAGAGGTGGGCAAAAGAGGCAAAGGCACTATGGCTTGAACATGAAATGTGAAAAGCCAGCGTCTTTAGGCGCTGGCCGGTTTTAGGGGCTTATAGCCCCAGAGCAAACCACCCTTTTGAAGGGTGGTGCTGATTTTAACTATTGTTTATGCTTCTGAAAATTCAGCTTGAACAGCCGCCATAATTTCAGCTTCGGTTTTTTTAACCGTTGGATTAGCAAAAGTATAATAAGCTGGTTTTTTATCGTAAAAGATTTCTTCTGTTAACTTTTGCTCAGCCGTTTCTTCGAATAAGCTTGCTGATAAATAATAGACATCATCATAAAAAACATGATAAAACAGAGTAGTACCACAGTTTTTACAAAATCCTCGCTCAGCCCATTCAGATGATTGATAGCAAGTCACTGCATCTTCAGGTAATACCATTACCTCTTTACTAGTTCCACCAGCAACTGATAAGAAAGGGCCGGCTGACCATTGTGTACACATTGAACAATGGCAGGCATGAACGTCCTCGTGAAAATCTTTCACCGTAATTGACACTGCACCACATAAACATTTTCCTGTTTTTTCCATTTAAATTCCTCCAATACAAAATTATACTATTAATTATACGAACGTAAGTTCTTTTTTGTCTAGGGGAACAAAAGATTAAATTTCAATCGTTTTTATGATTTTAGCAGGATTACCACCAACTACAACATTATCAGGAAAAGATTTCGTTACCACAGCGCCAGCCGCTACCACAACATTATCGCCTAAAGTTACGCCGGGAATTACGATAGCACCACCACCAAGCCAGACATTGTTGCCAATAGTGATTGGTTTTGCATATTCCACGCCGCTATTTCTTTCGACGGGGTGAAGGGGGTGGGTTGCGGTGTAAAGCTGAACATTTGGCGCCAACATACAATTATCGCCAATCGTAATTGGCGCGACATCTAAAAAAGTACAATTAAAATTGGCGTAAAAATTTTCCCCAACATGAATGTTATAACCATAATCAAAAGCAATCCGTGGTTCGATATAACAATTTTCACCAGTGGAACCAAATGTTTCTTTTACGAGTTGATTACGTAAATCTTGGTTGCTAGCATCGTTGATTGCTTGCAGCTGTTTTTTAGCATGAATATGATCGGCTACCAATTCAGGGTCAGAGGGACGATAAAGTTCCCCGTTAATCATTTTTTCTTTTTCGGATTTCATAAGTTTCCTCCCATTGAAACAATGTTTTTTATAATATTTATTTTCATTTTTTTACTAGCCTAATTTTATCATTAATAAAATATTGTTTATAGCTTTTTGATAAAAGAAAAGTGAAAGCTGGTACTTTTTTGAAAAATTTCATTTTCTTAAATAATCAGGATAATCCCCATTAAAAAAATAGATGTTATTGAATAGTGCGTATTATTTCTCAAATTTGTAATTTCGTCTGATAATTGATTCATAAGATATTAATGTACTGGAGGAATTTAAAATGAAAAAGTGGATGAATATGCTTATGCTACTAAGTTTGTCATTGAATTCTGTATCTCCTGTGTTTGCGGCAGGGATTGATGGAATTGAGGAAAGAGGGGAAGAAACCAGCGTTATCGCGGAGAGTGAAACGACAACCACGACAAACTCAGAAGAAGCGCTAACTAGCGCTAGCGAAACGCCAGAAACACCTGCTATATCGCCTGATATAGCAAGCGTAGAAGCGTCTGAAACAGTAGATTCCACCAATGAAGAATCTTCAGAAGAAATTGTTAAAGAAAATAGTTTAACGCTTTTTTCAAAAAGTGAAATAGCTTGGAAAAAAATGAAAAAGCAAGTCAATATTTACTGTCTGTCTATGGTGAATTAGATTTGCAAAACTCAGAAGAACCCGAAATAGAAGTGGCTTTGTCAGATAATTTTGTACCTGATAGTAAGCTTACTAAAGATGAAAGTACTATTTTTTCAGAAAACAATCAAAAAATCGGTGAATACCAGTTTGGTTTCAATAATCAGCAACAACAAATTTTAACTTTGGATTTTGCTAATGCTGAAGAAGGCGTCACCGATTTTCATTTCACTTTATATGGAGATGTTAAAAATCCGCAAGAAGATTTGGTTTTTGCCGATGAAAAAGGCAGACTATTAACTTTTCCAGCTGCTGTTATTCCGCAACCTGAAACAACGGAAACTTCCAATAAAGAAGCTGTAACGAAAGAAACCGATGAAAAAACAACAGCAACGACTGATTCAACAAGTGAAAAAGTCGAAAAAAACGACAAAACTGATAAAAAAATAGCAGCAGCTCTTGAAGATGAACGCAATCGTAATATTAATGATTTATTTTCAAAATATGCTCCTGGTCAAAATTTTGTAACAAACATTACGCAAGAGTTTGATCCTGACCCAGCAACAATCGACTCAGATATTCATTTTCATATGGATTTTTCAATTCCCGATAGTGTTCGTGGGGTTTTAAAAGCCGGCGATTATTATGAAATGGAATTGCCAGCCGGCATCAAAGTTACGGATATTCAAGAAGGCGATTTAGTGAATGAAGCTGGTGAAGTTTACGGTCATTATGTAATTGATCCTACCGATAATAAAGTCAAGATTACGTTTACCAATAATCAAGACGGTGAATTTCTGCCTGCTAGTGGTGGGGGAATTAATTACACTTCTCATTTCGATGAAGAAGTTATTACGACACCGGGAGATAAAACTTTTATTATCCAACCGATACTAATTTACCACCTTTTGAAGTAACGATTAAACCGGAAACAGAGTCTTCGATTGATAAAGCAGGTCATACGGATAAAGAAGTCAACCCAAGTAATGTGATTTGGAATGTTGATTTTAATAAAGCTTTATCAGATTTAACCAATGCAACGATAACTGAAAATTTTCCTGATAGTGTGAGGTATGACAGTAGTCAGCCACCAGTTATTTATCCTTTAATCGTCGATTTGGAAGGTAATGTGATTGGCGTAAGTAATCAAGCCGTGCCAACTGATCAATATACAGTGGATGCTAATGGTAATATTACTTTCAATCAACCAATTAGCGGAGCATATCGAATTGTCTACACGACGCCAATTAATGATAGTGCAAAACCAACAGATGGAGGGACAGTGACCGCAACTAATGAGGTTACGCTATGCTCTGATGGATTAGCAGATGCTTCTGCTGATACTACCATTACTTTTGATTATGGTAAAACTTTAACAAAAACCAAAGATAAATATGATCCAACCACCCAAACTTACACTTGGACGATTCATTATAATTACGGACAAAAAGATATTCCGATATATGTGCCGATTACTGATATTTTTTCTAATATGGATTTAGTTGATGGCAGTATTGTCTTGAATTATATGAACTTTATTGACGATGGCAAAGTGATTAAAGGAGCTGTTGTACCAGAAGATGCTTATACAGTGAATGTAGATAAAACTGGTCAGCTTGTAATTACTTTCAATGATAATGTTCAACAAAATCAAGGTATTGATATTACTTATCAAACAAAAGTTGATCAAATAGTATCTGATGGCTCAACTCAAATTAAAAATGATGTATCCATGGATGGCGTTACTAATCCGCCAACTATTTCTGATAATCCTAAACAACAAGCGGTTATCAAAAATAAACCAACTATTGATTATGCTAACAAAACTGCTTTTTGGACAGTAGATATCAACAAAAATAATTACGATTTAACCAATGCTGAATTTATTGATACGATGGATTATACCGAAGCTGGTTATGTAAGTTTACCACGTATAACCGATACTGATGATAATGCATGGTCAAATACTGGTGTAGTTATTCATGACAATAAAGCCAATAAAGATTTAGTAGGTGCAATTGAAGTTATAGATAAAACTACAGAAATAGTTTTTGGGGATCCAGCAACGGCAGATTATATTTTAAAGATTTATGTTAGTGCTGGTGCAGGGGCAGTTGGTTCAAAATATGACAAATTTACGATTAACTTTGTCAATAATTATCAAACCACCAACCATTCCTTTAAAATGAGCTACTATACTAAATATAATCAGTTTGAAACACCAGCTGTTAATCCTGGTGGTAAATTAAGTTATGACAATAATATTAATTTAACTTGGCAAGATGGTGACGATACTTATTCAAGTGACAGTAATAATGGCTTTGATACGAGTACCAGCGAATCACATCAAGGTTTTAAGGCGGGAAGTTACAATCCTTTAACAAAAGAAATTACTTGGACTATTGTCACTAACTATAACGGTTTAGATATTAATCAGTTTACCGTGAAAGATCCGATTACTGGTAACCAAGTTTATCTTCCTGATAGTTTAAACATTACGCGGGGAACAATTACAACAAATGGTAGTTTTGAAGCTACTTCACAAGCTGAATATGCTGGCAATCAAGTAGGCGCAGATTATGTTAAGGTAACCAATCCGGTTGCTAATGAAAATTCTAATGGCATTTTAGACATAGCGGTGGGCCCTGATATTCCAGGCTTTAATAGTAAAGAATCCCCTAAAGTTTTTAAAATTGAATTTAAAACTAGTTTACAAGGTCAAATCGTTGAAGATGCAGCAACTTATGATAACGTAGCGAAAGTAACGATTGGCAATGAAGAGCAAGATTTATCTGCTGAAGTTTCGATCAATTACGCAGGAGAAACAGCTAGTAAAAAAGTTGATTATGATAGTAAAACAGGTTTAATTAGCTGGTCATTATGGTTAAACCGAAGTCAATCAGCTTTGAAAAATCCCGTAGTGACAGATTATCCAAGTAATAATCAGATCATTGATTTAGCAAGTGTTAAAGTTTATCAAGGAAAAGTTGACAGTGAAGGTAAGGTTACTCAAGGAGCTGCTGTTTTAGCTGAAAATTATACAGTTGACTTGCAAACTGATCCAGTAACTGGTCAACAAATCTTGAAAGTTTCTTTTGATACGATGCAAGAAGAAGGTCAACCGACTGGTGTAATTGAAAAACCATATTTAATTACTTATCAAGCAAAACCTAACTTTACTTCACAAGAAGAGGTCATCTCTAACTCAGCACAAGTAACATCAGATGGTGGCTCTTACGAAGGCGAACCAACCAGCGACAATCAAAAAGTTCACATCGAAGATAGCTCTGGTATTGCATGGGGGACTAAAGGTAGTTTAACTATTCAAAAAATCGGTGAAATTACTCAACAAGCATTGCCAGGAGCTAAGCTACAACTGATTCGTCATTATGAAAAAGCGAATTTACCAGACGAAATTCTTTACACCGTTACAACTGGCGCAACTGGTCAAGCTAGCTTTGGTAATTTAATTTATAGTGATAAAGATGATCCAAATCGTAGTTTCACTTATTTAATCAAAGAAGTTGAAGCACTTGCCGGTTATACGATTTCTGATGAATTATTAGCAGGCGTTCCTGTAACGGTTGATGATAAAACTAGCAATGGTGAGATTTTAGCCATTGATAATCAACCGGTTGCGATTCATTTCTTAAAAGTTAATGCAGCACAAGAAGCTTTAACTGGTGGCTCTTTTGCACTACAAAAGAAAAATGATCAAGGTCATATGGAAGTGGTGCGTGTCTTTGCAGCAACTGCTGAGGGTGTAACTTTCACTGGCTTAACCGATGGCGATTATCAAATTCGTGAAGTTGCGGCACCAGATGGTTACATGTTGAATCCGATGATGATTGAATTTACTGTTAAGTTGAAAGAAAATGGTCAACGAGGTATTTTCGTGAAAAATGCCGCTGGAGAGTTAATTGAATCAACTGGTAATTTGACTATGACGGACTATCAAGCTTCTGCGACTTTCAAAAAAGTTGATAGTCAAGGTGTTGGTTTAGCAGGCGCCGAATTTGAATTGAGTCATGCGGATTATCAAAGTGGTGATTATTCTGTTGTTGCTAAAGTTATCAGTGATAAAGATGGTTTAGTAGTCATGAATAATTTAGCCCCTGGTGATTATCTTTTGAAAGAAACTAAGGCGCCAGCAGGATATTATTTAAATGGGACAGAAATCAAATTCACGATTAGTTATCAAGCGGGCCAAACACCAGAACCACTAGAAATTTTAGCTGAAACTGGTTTTGTAAACTATTTAGGAACCGCAGAATTCAAAAAAACTGAAGCAGATGGTAAAACTGGTTTAGCCGATGCAGTCTTTGAGCTATTAGATGAAAATGATCAACCAGTTGAAGTAGACGGCAAAGATGTCGAAGTTACTTCTGATCAGGATGGGATTTTCAAAATCGCTAATTTAATGGCTGGTGCAACTTATGGTTTGCGAGAAATCAAAGCACCAACTGGTTATATTAAAAACGACACGATTATCAGATTTACTATGCCAGTTAGTCAATCCGCTGATGAAACTGGTGTAACGATTGATTCAGAGAAAGCCGCTGAAATTCCGGTGTACACTGAAACCACACCATTTAGAAACTATCAAGGTTTAGTTCAATTTACGAAAGTAGCTTCTACTAAAGACAATCAAGAAAAAGTCAATTTAGCAGGAGCCGCCTTTAAACTTTATCAAGTAGATGGTGATGAACTAGGTAAACAAATTACAGCAGCTGAAAATGGTGCCAATGAAGACAGGCTCTTTATTTCAAGCAGTAATGGTTTAGTTCAAGCTGGTGATTTAGCACCAGGTGCTTATCTTTTTGAAGAAGTGCAAGCCCCTGATGGCTATATTTTACAAGTAGAAGATCCAGCAACCCCACTTAAAGAACGTAAACTTTACTTTGAAGTGGTTGAAGATGCTGAAGGAGAAGTGGCCCTTAAAGATTTAGGAACTTACGAAAACTACTTAGGAGAAGCAATTTTCAAAAAAGTAGCGGAAGATGGTTCTGATTTAGCCGGTGCTGTCTTTACAATTGAAAAGAAAGGCCCGGGAGAAAACAGCTTTACCAAACTTGATATTACCGTTAAAAGTAATCCAAAAGGTGAAGTTGAATTAGAAGATTTAGGCCCCGGAACTTATCGAATTACGGAAAGCCAAGCACCTGAAGGTTATTACTTAAAACCAACAGTCATTGAATTTACGATTAGCGAAACAGCCAGCAAAGAGCTGGAAATAATTGATTTAAATCAACAATTAGTCAACTATTTAGGTAGCGCCAAATTTGTGAAAACAGCCAGCGATGGCGTAACCACTTTAGCTGATGCCGAATTTATTCTCTTAGATGAAGATAATAAAGAGATAAAAATAGACGGCGAAAGAAAAGTCTATACTTCTGACAGCAAAGGTGTTATCACCATTGAAAACTTAAAAGCTGGTAAAACTTACGGCTTGCAAGAAATTAAAGCACCAACTGGCTACATTTTAAATGATAGTATTTACAGCTTTACGATGCCAGCCAGTGAAGACGCTGAAATCACAGATGCCACTGAAAATTTGGTTTACAACGGTGAAGTACCATTTAAAAACTATCAAGGCGTAGTTCATTTTACCAAAGTTGGTCAACCAAAACTTTCTGATGATAAAACGCAAGTACCTTTAGCTGGTGCTAAATATGCGTTATATCAAGTTAAAGATGGCAAACAAGGTCAACAAATTACCGCTACTAAAAATGGTGCAAATCAAGATGGTTACTTTGTTTCAGATAGCAATGGTTTAGTGCAAGCGGGTGATTTGGAACCGGGGGACTATCAATTTGTGGAAGTTGAAGCGCCAGCGGGTTATATTTTAAACCCAACCCCAATTACCTTTACGATTGTCGCTGAAGCAGAGGGGGCGGTGGAAGTTGACAATCAAGAAGCAGTTATCAACTATCAAGGAGCAGCTGAATTAGTGAAAGTTACAGAAAACCAAAAACCTTTAGCTAACGCTGAATTTGCGGTCTACAGAGAATTTTTTGGTACGACACCAGCGCAATTGATTACCACTGTTAAATCTGACAAAGACGGGATTGTTTTAGTGGAAGAATTAGCGCCAGGCAATTACTATTTCCAAGAAATTGCCACACCAGAAAATGCTTATATCATCAATAGCGAAAAAATTCATTTTACCATTGATGAAAAAAGTGCCGTTAAACCAACAGTGGTTGCTGCTAATACTAAAGAAAATCCGTTGATTAACTATTTAGGGGATGCTCGCTTACAAAAAGTTGACGAAAATCAAAAAGCCTTAGCTGGAGCAATCTTTAAAGTCGTTGATGAAAAAGGACAAACCGTCAAAGGCAATGAAAAATTAGTTGCTGATGAAAATGGTTATGTTTTAGCAACGAATTTAGCCCCTGGTAAATATGCTTTCGTGGAAATTCAAGCAGCAGATGGCTACTTATTAAATAGTCAACCGGTACCGTTTGAAATTATACAATCTACAGAAGGCGAACCGGAATTAGTTACAAGTTATCAAGAAAAACTTTTACAATTAGTTAACTATCAAGGTAGTGGCGAATTAACCAAAGTTGACCAAGCAACTAAAGCTACTTTGAAAGGGGCAGTTTTCCAATTGTTAGATGCTCAAGGCAAAGTGATTAAAGACAATTTGACAACCGATAAAGACGGTAAAATTGTCGTTACTGGTTTAGCCCCTGGTAAATATAGCTTTAAAGAAATTAAAGCGCCAGATAATTATCAGTTAAGCCAAAAAACTTGGGATTTTGAAATTACTGATAAGGCAGAAGGTAAACCAGTTGCGGTTCAAATCACAGCTGAAAATAGCAAAGATGAAGAACCAAATCAACCGGGCAACCCTAATGAACCTAACCAACCAGGAACACCAGGAAATTCTGGTAATCCAAGCAACCCAAATACACCTGGCTCATCCACTACGCCAAAAACACCAAGTAATCCTAAATCCCCTTCAGGTGGTGGAACCGGCGGTATCGGTAGCACTGGTGGCAGTTTACCAAAAACTGGTGAAGAAGCTAACTTTACTTTAAGTATCTTTGGCGTGTTGGCAATTGGAGTAGGGCTTTATCTAGTTTGGAAACGCCATGAAAAAAGAAGTTAATTAAAATTGACTGGAACAAAAATCAGCAAAAATACTGATTTTTGTTCCAGATTTTTTATGCTCAAACACTTCATAAACTTTGATTAAAACTAAAAGTTATGTTACTATTAGCAATAATATGAAGAGGTGGAAGTATGGATATTATTATCTTGGGAATATTGATGATGAAAAAAGCAACAATCTATGAAATGCGAAAATTAATTGATAGCCATTTTACAAATATCAGTAGTAACAGTTTAGGCAGTATTCAAGCAGCTATTAAAAAGTTAATTGCTAAGGACTATATTGTTTTTGAGGAATTTGTAGAAAATAGTATTAATAAGAAAAAATATGCCATTACTGAAAGCGGGCGCGATTATTTTTTAGCAAGTGTGAAAACACCAATGTTGTATAAAGAAAAGAATATGGAGCTTAGTAAATTCTTTTTTATGGGCTTTGTCGGAGAAAAAGAGTGGCTAGGGCTGATTGATGTTTATATTGCTGAGCTAAAATCTCAACTAAGCAAGCTAAAAGAGATTGCTGAGAGTAGTGAGCCACGAACGGCTTTTGATATTCAAGAATTACAAAATATTGCGCTATTTCAGTATGGCACATTGGATTTATCAATTGCTAAAATTGAATTTGAAATTAATTGGTTTGAAAAGTTTACCAAGAAAATTATAGATGAACAGGAAGGGAGATGACGAGATGCTTACTTCAAAAATTGGAGCGCTTTTATTTGCTCTTATTGCACTGCTAACATTATTAGTAACATTTGGCCTTCCTTTAGGGGAGTTTACTTTAGGTGGACAATATGCAGTTTTGCCTATAAAAATGCGAGTTATGACGGGAATATCTTTTGTAATTCAACTATTTGCCATTCTGATTGTGTTACAAGCTGGTGGTGTTATGAAAATGTGGTTTCCTATTAAAATTGTAAAAGGGATTGGCATATTTTTTTCAGTTTACTTGACGATAAATGTGGTGATGAATTTTATGTCAGATAGCCCGAAAGAACGCTATCTAATGACTCCCTTGGCATTAGTTGCGGCAATTTGCTTCTGGTTAACGATGATAAATATGGAAGCTTAAAAAAATTTTACCCTTGATAAAATTATCAGCCCTTGTGGGAACTGGATATTTTTATCAAGGGTAATTTTTTTTAGCAAAGTTGAAAATAAAAATGGGTGACATTTTGACGCCAAACTTTCGTTTATAGAGTGTGGATACAAATCACTGATAAAGAAAGTTGGGAGAGAAAATGCGAAAATTACATTTAACTTTTTGGAATGCAGATGGCAGTCGAAAAACTTTTATTATTCATCAGGTGGCACAAAATTTGACCCCTGAAAAAGTCTATTATTTAATGGGAAAGTTAATTGATTTGCAGCTATTTGTAAAAAATGGCGTACAATTATGTACGGCTATTCATAGTGCTAAGTATGTTGAAATCATCACGACACCTTTGTTTGATGTTAGTAAGGATACTCAGGAAGAAGAGCGTTTGGAGAGGTTGGCTAATCAGAAGTTTGCTGAAATTGTTGCAGAAGAAGAGGTGGGTCAAGCGAATAAAAATGACCATGCTTTGATAGAACAAATGAAGTTCCCACAAAACAGAGTCAAGTCGTTGTTAATATTAGGACTGTTTTATCAAGCTAGTCAACAATTATTTCTTTTAAAAACCAGAAATTGGCAACGTGGACCAAGTAAACTAAACGATTTGATAACCAGCAGAAGCTAAAAGAGTAATGGCTTGCTGAAAGTTATTAGCTTTAGTTAAGATATAATCCGTGTTGTAAGTGGAAATAGCGAAAATGCCAATTTCATTATCAGCTAATAAAGTCGAAATTTTTGATAAAATGCCAATTAGGGAAAAATCTAAGACACCCTCAATGCGGAAGGCTTTCCAGTCATCATCTTGCTCTAGCACATTATCAGGAACGTGTGCTGTTAGGCAGACTAATGAATTTTCTTGATCGGTTTTCCCTGTGAAACAGTAAGGCTGATTGAAATCAACTTGTGAGTAATCAACAACTTTACAAACGGAAAAGTCGTGGTCTAGTTTTTTGATTTGCATGAATGGCTCCTCCTTGTGAATTTGTTAGCTTCCGCTTTTTGTTGCTTGATTAACGACTTGTGTTTCTTAAACACTCCTAAAAAATTTAACTAAGTTATTGCTTTTATAATACTAGGCATTATATTTTCTTTTAATCATCAGTCATTATATTTTTTTTGAACAATTTTATGACATATTGAAAAGACTAGGCAATCAAAGATAATGGCTTCAATATGAAGTGACGAGTTACTAAAAACATCTCCATAAGTAAATCCAGCTGAAATAATAGGGATAAAAGGTCGCGTTCTATTAGTAACCATAGTCCAGATGATACCAATGATTAGTTGAATGATATGCAAGCCAGCAATACACAACATAGAATAGCCTAAAGCATCAAAAATCATTTTCTTCTCTAGTTCGTCTTGCTTGCCAGATTTGACATGAATCAAGGTCTTGATTGCTACAAAAACGGTATAGAATGAGTATAGACCTAGAAATATAAAAATTATGCTTAAAACAATTGATAAACTAACTGGCATTATTTTTCATCCTCCAATTCGAAAATTTCTTCTACAGACATCTGAAAGTATTTGGCTATTTTTAGAGAGAGTTCTAAGCTTGGATTGTACTTAGTTTTTTCGATGGCGTTCATAGTTTGTCTTGAAACGTTTAAATCAGTAGCCATCTGTATTTGTGAAATGCTTTTCGCTTCACGAATTTCTTTTATTCTATTGTAAACATTCACTAAAGCACCTCCTAGTATAGTAAAGATATCTTTACTATACTATAGCACCACAGAATGTGTAAGTAAAGATATCTTTACTTTGAGGATGAATAAAAAAGAGTAGCTGGGGACTACTCTTGATTAAATCACTTTATCTTTATAACGACCTTTTGCCAGAAATCAAAATTAAGCGTAAGATAAAGAAAAGGATTTTTAGAAATTTACCAAAGGAGCAAAATATGAGAAATATAAAATTAACAATTGAATATGATGGCAAACGCTATCTTGGTTGGCAACGACTAGGTGATTCAGATAAAAGTATTCAAGGGAAAATTGAGCAGATATTAAGCCAGATGACAGGTGAACAAATTGAGATTATCGGTTCAGGACGAACAGATGCTGGAACGCATGCAAGAGGTCAGGTAGCAAATTTTAAAACCAATACAACAATGAGTGCTACAGAAATTATTGATTTTTTGAATCGCTATCTCCCTCAAGATATTGTTATTAAAAAAGTGGAAGAAGTTCCAGAACGTTTTCATGCTCGTTATCATGCGGCGAGGAAACAATACAGCTACTACGTGTGGAATAATAAAATTCCATCAGCTTTTGAACGCTATTACAGTTTTTACTATCCACAGAAACTTGATATTAATAAAATGAATGAAGCTTGTGAAAAATTAGTAGGAACACATGATTTTATTGGCTTTTCAGCATTAAAAAAATCTAAAAAATCCACTGTTCGTACCATAAAAAAAATAACCATTGAAGAAGAAGGAGATATGTTGCATTTTACCTTTGTAGGCGATGGTTTTCTTCACAAAATGGTTCGTATTATCACAGGGACTCTTTTAGAAATTGGTGTTGGAAAATTGAAGGTAGCAGATGTTGATGAGATACTTGAGAGCAAAGTCCGCAAGAACGCAGGAGAAACCGCACCTTCGCAAGGATTGTTTTTAGATGAAGTTTATTATAAGTGAATGTACGAATTAAAAGGGATTTTTTTAGCTTTGGGAAATCATTGTAGCTCTGTTACTGTCAAAACTTAAAAACAGCGGAAAATTTAAACAAAAAAACTTCTTAAACAGCAAAGTTTAAGAAGTTTTTTTATGAAAGCCACTTGAGAGAATTGAACTCTCATCTCAAGCTTACCATGCTTGCGTTCTACCATTGAACTAAAGCGGCGTGATTCACACAAGTTATAAGATACCTAAGAAATTAAGGATTGTCAAGCAGTTATTTATGATGGGAATATTTTTTCTTAGCACCTTCACTTTGTCAGTTTTATTAATTTTTTTAGCGAATATTGACAAAAGGAAATATCTCGTTTTTCTAAAAATTAATTTACAATTTTGATAAAACGGAATATTCTTAGTAGGGAAACTTTTTTTAGCGTAGTTTATTATATAGTAGTTTTTAACAGAGGGGAGGCGATTTTTATGACGCAGCAAACTTTTGTCTTGATGCAGATGGATATTACTTTTGGTAAACCAAAAGACAATTTTCAACATCTTCGGTATTTATTTCAACAAGCGGATTTACAGGCTGGGGAAATTGTTGTTTTACCAGAAATGTGGAATAGCGCTTATGATTTAAGTAATGCCGCGATAGTAGCGGATCTTGATGGTCAGCAGACTTTAACTTTATTAACAGAGCTAGCGATAACATATCAAGTAGCAATTGTTGGCGGCTCGATTTTAAGAAAAAGTGGCGATAAATATTATAATACCAGCTATCTTATTAATGAACAGGGAGAACTTATCCAGCAATATAATAAAGTCCATTTGTTCAAATTAATGGCAGAAGATCAATATTTAACGGCTGGCGAAAGCTTAGTTACTGCTAAGCTATCAACTGTTTCGCTAGGACTAGGCATTTGTTATGATTTGCGTTTTCCAGAAATGTTTCGTAAGCTGGCTGTGGCAGGAGCAGAAGTGTTGGTTATACCTGCTCAATGGCCGCAAGCAAGAATTCAACAATGGCGCAAATTATTACAAGCGCGGGGCATTGAAAACCAAGCTTTTGTGATTGGCGTTAATCGAGTAGGATCAGATCCGGATAATCAATTTAATGGTCAGTCATTAGTGATTAATCCTTTAGGAGAGATTACTGCTGAATTATCGCAACAAGAAGAAGTTCGTAAAGTCACCATTGATTTAGCAGAAGTCACTCAAGCTCGTCAAGCAATCAGCGTTTTAATGGATCGCCGACCAGAGTTGTATTAGTGAATAGTTTAACAAAAGCCTAACCAAGGTGATTTGACTAGCAAATCATTTGACGTTTTGGCATAAAATGGCGAAAATATAAGTAAGGGCTATAATTGTTTACTTTTTAGTTGCAGGAGGTGAAAAATATGGAACGTAGAATCGAGCGCGTGTTAGCTTATGTTCAAGAGCAAGTGGATGCTTCAGGAGAGTTATGTAGCGTAACGACTGCTGAAGTTGCGGAAGCTTTAGGAATTCAACGAACGAATAGTAGTAAAGATTTAAATCAATTGGTACGAGAAGGTCTGATTATTAAAAGCCAACAGCGGCCCGTTAAGTATCAAGCGATTAAGCCAAATATTTATCAACCTTTAACGAAATATGTACCAAGTTATAAAGAAAATGCTGAAACTCAAACAGAAGATGCCTTTAATAAGACGGATAAAAATATATTTGCGCATTTAATTGGGACTAATGGCAGTATGAAAAATGCAGTGGAGCAAGCTAAAGCAGCGATTTTATATCCTCCTAAAGGCTTGAACTGTTTGATTACTGGTCCAACGGGTTCTGGTAAAACCCACTTTGCCCATGCTATGTTTACTTTTGCAAAAGAAAATGGCGTAATTCATAATCATCAAGAGTTGACGGTTTTTAACTGTGCCGATTACGCCAATAACCCTGAGCTATTAATGAGTCATTTATTTGGCTATGTTAAAGGCGCTTTTACTGGTGCTGAAAATGATAAAGCTGGTATTATTGATCAAGCGGATGGTGGCATGCTCTTTTTAGATGAAATTCATCGTCTTTCTCCCGAAGGGCAAGAAATGATTTTTTATTTTATGGATCATGGCACTTACAATCGCCTGGGAGAGAGTGGCAAACATCGCCAAGCCGATGTGCGAATTGTTGGAGCTACGACGGAAGATCCTAGTTCTTCTTTATTGGATACTTTTGTGCGACGTATTCCGATTCATATTCAACTGCCAGCTTTTACCGATCGTCCCGCCCTTGAACAAATCGATTTGGTGCGGATGCTGTTAGCGATTGAAGCCAATCGAATTCAGCGCCATTTAGTCGTTACTGAAGATGTGGCTAAAGCTTTAATTGGTAGCGTTACTTATGGAAATATTGGTCAGCTGAAATCGAATATCCAACTTGTTTGTGCTCGTGCTTTTATGAATCAAATGACTTCTACTGAAATTTTGATTTCCGTGGATGATCTTTCTGAAAATATTAAAACTGGCTTGGTTCAATTAGCCAGCCAGCGAGAGTGGATGGCGGAAATTACTAAAAATCTCGAGCCCAAATTACTGATTCCACCTAACGAGCCGTTCTTAAAATTTCAACAAGATACGTATGAGTTACCTTATAACTTATATGATATTATTGGCGACAAAGCCGCTTTATTAAAAGCTGATGGTTTAGATCAAAGTTCAATCAATCATTTTATTTCCACAGATATTAATATTCATTTGAAATCATTTTATAAAGATCATGGCTTTACTTTTGAAGCTGATAATAAACTTGTTGAATTTGTGGATGGTAAAATTATTCACTTAACTGAAGAAATTTTTGAATATGTAAACACAGAGTTGAATTATGTTTTTCAGCCGAACTTTATTTATGCTATGAGCTTGCATATCAGTTCTTTTGTCCGGAAAATTACCATTGGAGAAAAACGGGAAGCTAATATTAACATTCAAGAAATGGCGGAAGATTTCCCTGTTGAATTTACTTTAGCTACCGAAATTCATAAAATTATTGGGCAACGTTTAGAGATGACGATTCCTAAAAGTGAAGTTTATTACTTAACCGTGCTATTGGTTTCTTTACAAAATCGCCAAAAATCTGGTCGGGTAGGCGTAGTCTTAGCCGCTCACGGCAACAGTACCGCAACCAGCATGGCGCAAGTGGTGCAAACGTTACTGAATACTAAGCGGGTGCAAGGGGTGGACATGCCTTTAGATATGAGTCCCCAAGTTGCTTTTGAAAAAATTAAAGAAAAAGTCAAACAACTAAACGAAGGAAATGGCGTACTACTACTAGTTGATATGGGCTCTTTAACTTCCTTTGCTGAAAAGATTGCTACAGAAACCGGCATTGCGGTGCGGACTTTAGATATGGTAACCACGCCATTAGTTTTAGAAGCGGTTCGCAAAGCTTCGGTTTTAGGAACGAATTTGGAAGAATTATATGATTCACTGAAAAATTTCCAAGGCTATGCTTCTTTCCAACAAACCAAAGAAATTCCGGCCCAACAATCACAGAAAGAAAAAGTTATTCTGGCAATTTGTGCTTCTGGCGAAGGAACTGCTCAAAAAATTAAAGAGATTATTGAAGGTACTTTACTTAATAGTCAAATTAAAGATTTAGCAGTTATGACGACTTCCGTGCTAGAATCCAAAGAAAAAATTCAGAAGTTGCAAGCTGATTCTGAAAAAGAATTGATTGCGGTAACGGGGATTTTAGATCCGCAAATTGATGTACCTTTCCTTTCTTTAGAACAATTTATTAATCAAGATATTGAAACCTTATTAGAAGATTTATTATTGGAAAATGATTTGTCAGCTGTGGCACCGATTGAGTTAACCGAAGAATCCGCTAAGCAGTTATGTACAGATTATATGACAGAAAACTTCACCTTTATTAATGGTAAAAAATTAGTTGAGCCATTATGGGGTTTTACCCAACAATTATTTAACGATTATTTCGCTGAAGAAATGCCTTATAGCACTTGCATTAATTTAGTGGTGCATCTGGCTGGCGCAGTGGAACGAGTGATTTTACGCAGTGAGCTTCATATTGAAGATCATGAATTAGATGCTTTATATCATGCTTCTGCTTATCAAATTATCCATCCGTTAACTGAAAAATTAGCCCAGTGGATTCAAGTTCAACTACCAGCAGTGGAAGAATATTTCATTTACCAATTTTTAGAAAATCAAAAAGTTACAGAATAGCAGCACAGAGTCGCTTTCTTAAGGGGGAAGGCGGCTTTTTTTGTATGTACTGAAAACCACCTGCTAAGCGGGTGGTTCCGGAGAGCTTCCAGCGAGGTATAAAAAAGCCTCCTAAAATGATAAACTGATGAAGGTTTGCCGACCGCATCACAATCAAAATTAGGAGGAACCTTTATGAAAAAGGATAAAGAAAGTTTATCACATACAACGTGGAGATGTAAGTATCATATAGTATTTGCCCCCAAATATAGAAGACAGATAATATACGGAAAATATAAACAAAGTGTCGGAGAAATATTGCGAGAGTTATGCGAACGCAAAGGAGTAGAGATACTAGAAGCAAACGCCTGTAAAGATCATGTTCATATGTTAGTGAGTATTCCACCGAAAATAAGTGTATAGCAGTTTATAGGGTATTTGAAAGGGAAAAGCAGTTTAATGATTTTTGACCGACATGCAAATCTAAAATATAAATATGGGAACCGAAAATTTTGGTGTCGAGGATACTATGTGGACACAGTAGGAAGAAATAAGGAAAAGATAGCATAATATATACGAAATCAAATACAAGAAGATTATGTAGCAGATCAGCTAACGTTGTTTGAGGAGTATGATCCATTCACGGGGAATAAAAATAAGAAAAGATAGAAAGGGATTCTTATAGAATCGGCGAGAAAAAGTGGTGCGGAAGGAAGACCATTCAGAGGGCCTTTCAGGCCGTGGCCGGTAATAGAGGCTTATAGCCTCAGAGCAAACCACCAGTTCTCACTGGTGGTTTTGATTGCTAAATTTAGCTTTAATAGCGTTCGTAATGCTTGTGTCTTAGATAGTTTATGGAAACATTAATTTTATAATATTTTTCCAACAATACACAACCCCACAAAGAATACACTAAACTCTAGTGTATTCTTTGTGTATTGCGTAAAAGCCTGTATTGTGTGAGGCTAAGTTAGTGTATTTTGGCACGGTACTTGCTTATATAAAGATGAGAAAGGTAGGTGGGCATTTTGGCTAAGAATCTTACCATTTTTGGCCATTTGTTGAGGAGGTAACTATGATGAATATTTGCTTAGCACGAATTGATGATCGGTTAATTCACGGACAAATTACAACCGTCTGGGCAAAAACGACAGGTATTCAAAGAATTATTGTTGTGAGTGATGAAGTTGCTAAGGATGAATTGCGGAAGTTTTTATTAGGCCAAGCAGTTCCCCCTGGTATCAAAGCTAATGTGATTACTGTAAAAAAAATGGTTGAAGTTCATCGCCATGCTCTTTTTGCAGGTGTTAAGGTCATGTTGCTGTTTACGAATCCACAAGATGTGGCGGCGATTGTCAAAGCTGGCGTCAGACTTCCCTCTATCAATATTGGCGGGATGCGATTTCAAGATGGCAAACGAATGATTACTAATTTTGTTTCGATTGATGATGCAGACATTGAAGCTTTTCGCTATTTAATTTCTAAAAGAATTGAAATTGAAATTCGTAAAGTTCCGGCTGATCGTAAAGTTAAATTAGTCGATTTGTTGCAAAAGGAAAAATTACTGTGATTGGAATTGTAACTAAGAAATTATTACTTTTATCCTTAATTTCAAATAAGGTAATTCTTTTCAAAAAGGCAACAGCAATTTTATCAAAGTGTATTATTTTTATTTTATTAAGCAATAGAATGGAGGAAATAGATATGGTAGGGATTATTCTTGCTAGTCATGGAGAATTTGCTGAAGGTATCTTGCAATCTGGCTCAATGATTTTTGGAGAGCAGGAAAAAGTTCAGGCAATTACTTTAATGCCTAGCGAAGGCCCAGAAGATTTAAAAGCTAAGATTGAAACAGCAATTGTCGCCTTGGATGAAGAAGAAATTCTGTTTTTAATTGATTTATGGGGTGGCACACCTTTCAATCAAGCCAATTCACTATTTGAAGAACACAAAGATCATTGGGCAATTGTTAGTGGCTTGAATTTACCGATGTTAATTGAAGCTTATGCTTCTCGTTTTTCTATGACAACATCACATGAAATTGCTAGCCATTTAGTTACGATTGCGAAAGAAGGCATTCGGGTACGTCCTGAATCATTAGAATCACAAGAAACAAGCAAAGTTAGCGGCAATCAAGGACATGGCGGCTCATTACCAGAAGGTACCGTTGTTGGCGATGGCAAAATTAAAATCGTTTTAACGCGGGTTGACTCTCGTTTACTTCATGGGCAAGTTGCAACCGCGTGGACTAAATCAGTTTTGCCAAACCGGATTATTGTTGTTTCTGATGCGGTAGCGAAAGATGATTTGCGGAAAAAATTAATTGAACAGGCTGCACCTCCTGGGGTAAAAGCTAACGTGATTCCTGTTCAAAAAATGATTGAGATTGCTAAAGATCCACGTTTTGGTAATACGAAAGCAATGTTGCTTTTTGAAAATCCACAAGATGTTTTAAGAGCAGTTGAGGGCGGCGTAGAAATCAAAGATTTGAATATCGGTTCAATGGCTCACTCAGTTGGTAAAGTTGTTGTAAGTAAAGTCTTATCAATGGGAACAGACGACGTGGAAACTTTTGAAACATTAAAATCTAAAGGCTTAACATTTGATGTTCGTAAAGTACCTAATGATTCTAAAGATAATATGGATGAAATTCTTAAAAAAGCCAAACATGAATTGGCAAATGTGAAATAGAAGGAGGTTTTTATAATGGAATTAGCATTACCTATTGTACCAGCGATATTAGTTATTTTAGTAGCTTTCTTAGCAGGGATGGGAGGGATTTTAGATGAATTTCAATTTCACCAACCGCTAGTTGCTTGTACTTTAATCGGCTTAGTAACAGGAAACTTAGAAGCCGGAATTGTTCTTGGTGGATCTTTACAAATGATCGCTCTTGGTTGGGCGAATATCGGTGCAGCTGTAGCGCCAGATGCGGCATTAGCTTCAGTTGCGTCAGCAATTATTTTAGTTTTAGGTGGTCAAGGTGTGGCAGGTGTACCATCAGCAATTGCAATTGCTGTACCCCTTGCCGTAGCAGGTTTGTTTTTAACAATGATCGTTAGAACTTTAGCTGTACCAATGGTTCATTTAATGGATGCAGCGGCAGACCGCGGTGATATTCGTGGTGTTGAAATGTGGCATATCTTAGCAGTACTTTTACAAGGTGTGCGGATTGCTGTTCCCGCAGCCGCTTTACTATTAATTAAACCAGAAATCGTACAAAACTTATTAGAATCAATGCCTGCTTGGTTAAGTGATGGTATGGCAATTGGTGGGGGAATGGTTGTAGCTGTTGGTTATGCAATGGTTATCAATATGATGGCAACTAAAGAAGTTTGGCCATTCTTCATTCTTGGTTTTGTGATTGCTGCAATTTCTGAATTAACATTAATCGCTCTAGGAGCAGTTGGTGTTGCATTAGCTTTAATTTATATTCAATTATCTAAAATGGGTAACTCTGGTAGTGCTGGTGGCGGTAATACCGGTGATCCGTTAGATGATATCTTAAATGATTATTAGACTTGGAGGGAAAAGAAAATGGCAGAAAAAATTGAATTAACGAAAAAAGATCGTTTAGCAGTTGCATGGCGTTCCACATTCCTTCAAGGTTCTTGGAACTATGAACGGATGCAAAATGGTGGCTGGGCTTTTGCAATGATTCCAGCAATCAAAAAATTATATCCTAAAAAAGAAGATCGTACTTTAGCTTTAAAACGACATTTAGAATTTTTTAACACTCACCCATATATTGCTTCACCAATTTTAGGGGTAACCTTAGCTTTAGAAGAAGAACGGGCTAATGGGGCGCCAGTTGATGATGTAGCAATTCAAGGGGTTAAAGTTGGGATGATGGGACCTTTAGCCGGTGTCGGCGATCCCGTGTTCTGGTTTACAGTTCGACCAATGTTAGGTGCGTTAGGTGCATCTTTAGCAATGGGTGGTAGTATTTTAGGTCCGATTATTTTCTTCGTTGCTTGGAATATTATTCGTTGGGCATTTATGTGGTACACACAAGAATTTGGTTATCGTGCCGGTTCTAAAATTACTGATGATTTATCAGGTGGCTTATTACAAGACATTACTAAAGGTGCTTCCATCTTAGGGATGTTCGTTCTAGCTGCTTTGGTGCAGCGGTGGGTATCCATCAAGTTTGTTCCGACTGTTGCAAAAGTTCAACTGGATAAAGGCGCCTATATTGAATGGGATAAACTATCTGAAGGTTCAAAAGGGATTCGCGAAGCATTTGAACAAGTCGATTCAGGTTTGGCGTTGTCATCAACTAAAGTTACAACCTTACAACAAAACTTAGATCAATTGATTCCTGGTTTAGTGCCATTGTTACTAACTTTATTATGTATGTGGTTATTGAAGAAAAAAGTTTCTCCAATCATCATTATCATTGGCTTATTCATTGTCGGTGTCCTTGGTCACTTAGCAGGCTTGCTATAATTTAAAAATAACAGGCTACCTGCCTATAATGAAAGAAATGGAGGATTCATCATGGTCCAATCTTTAAATACTAAAGTTGATTTAGTGATAGAAGGTACAGCTTTTACCGGGCTTACAGATTATGGAAAAATTATGATTGGTGATAAAAGTTTTGAATTTTATCACGATCGCGATACGAGAAAATATATGCAAATCCCTTGGGAAGAAGTTGATTATGTACTAGCTTCTGTGATGTTTAAAGGTCGATGGATTCCTCGTTTTGCCATTCAAACGAAAAAAAATGGGACTTACACTTTTGCAGCCAAAGATGCTAAAAAAGTTTTACGAGCGATTCGTAATTATGTTCCTTCAGAGCGTATGGTGCAATCATTGAGCTTTTTCGATGTTGTGAAACGTGGCGTGAAGGGAATAGCTTCAAAATAATTTGAAAATTGACTTTAGGCAAATGTGCTTAAAGTCAATTTTTTTGTCTTCTATCAGTTCATTAAGATGATTTTCTGTTATAATAAAAGATGAATTTGAGAGAGAGAAGGGATTTTTGTGTTAGAAACACGAATTAATAATTTGCGTCAGTTAATGCGTAAAGAAGGCGTTGACGGTTTTTTAATTACAAGTAACTATAATTTGCGATATTTGACAAACTTTACCGGAACAGCTGGGTTGGCAGTAATTACAGGTAATAATGCTTTCTTTATTACTGATTTTCGCTATACAGAGCAAGCGGCTGAACAAGCGCAAGGTTATCAAATTGTAAAACATAGTGGTTCAATCTATCAAGAAGTAGCTAATATTTGTGAAGCGGAAGAAGTTAACTTATTAGCTTTTGAAGAAAATCATTTGAGTTTTGCTGAATATTCAATCTATCAAGATTTCCTTGAAGATACTGGTTTAGAGCCTGTGGCAGGAATGATTGAATCTTTGCGAGAAGTCAAAGATGCCAATGAAATTGCGATAACTGAAAAAGCTTGTGAGATTGCTGATAAAGGTTTCGCTCATGTTTTAGATTTTATTAAACCTGGCATGACAGAAATTGAAGTCGCTAATCAATTGGATTTTTACATGCGTTCTTTAGGAGCCAGTGGGGTTTCTTTTGATACGATTGTCGCTAGTGGCTTGCGTTCAGCGATGCCTCATGGCGTAGCTAGTCAAAAAGTGATTGAAAAAGGTGAAATCATCACTTTAGATTTTGGTTGCTACTATCAAGGTTATGTTTCTGATATGACCAGAACTTTTGCGATTGGTGACCCTGGTGAAAAATTAAAAGAGATTTATCAAATCGTTTTAGATGCTCAGTTGCAAGTGCTTGAAGTGGCCAAACCTGGCGTTACTGGTATTGAGTTAGATGCAGTGGCTCGTGATTTAATTACAGCCAAAGGTTATGGGGAAGCGTTCGGTCATTCAACCGGCCACGGAATCGGTTTAGAAATTCATGAAGGACCAAATGTTTCTTTCCGAGCTGAAAAAGCTTTTGTGGCTAACAACATCATTACTGATGAACCAGGCATTTATGTGCCAGGTGTTGGTGGCGTGAGAATTGAAGATGATTTATTAATTACTGAAACTGGTAATAAAGTTTTAACCCATTCACCAAAAGAATTAATTATTTTATAGAATGACTTAAAAAGCTATAAAGATTGATAAATTCAGTCTTTATAGCTTTTTTTATCTTGCTGATTGACAAAGTATAGATGTTTATCTATATTATATATAGACGAATATCTATCTGGAGGGTAAAACCATGGATTATTTGCAAGTATCAAAAGTGATGAAGGCAATTGCTGAACCGAATCGGCTAAAAATCTTAGATGTGATTTCATCGGGAGAAAAATGTGCTTGTGAGATTTTAAATCATTTTGATTTTACACAGCCGACCCTTTCTCACCATATGAAAGTTTTGATGGAAGCGGGGCTTGTCTCAGCGAGAAAAGCGGGGAATTGGCAGTATTATTCTTTAGTTTCAGAAAATATTGAAGAATTTACGGGCTTATTGAATCAAATTTTTTTGAATAATGGTTAATAAATTTTTAACTGTTATGTACTTTAATAAAAGAGAATATTAGTGAGGAGTTATTCAGTCAATGAATTATGCACTTGAATTAAAAGGGTTAAAAAAAGTTTATGGAACCGGCGTTGAAGCGCTACGGGGGATTGATTTAGTTGTCGAAGAAGGCGATTTTTATGCGCTATTGGGTCCAAATGGCGCTGGGAAATCAACGACAATTGGCATCATTACTTCCCTTGTCAATAAAACGACGGGGCAAGTCAAGGTTTTTGGTTATGACCTTGATAATGATTTAGAGCGAGCAAAGCAACAAATTGGGCTTGTGCCGCAGGAATTTAATTTTAATCCCTTTGAAACTGTTCAACAAATTGTTGTAAACCAAGCTGGCTATTACGGTGTTGCTAGAAAAGAGGCCTTGAAACGTAGCGAAAAATATTTAAAACAGTCAAATTTATGGGAGAAAAGAAATGAGCGGGCCCGTATGCTTTCTGGCGGAATGAAACGCCGATTGATGATTGCCCGTGCTTTAATGCACGAACCCCGTTTATTAATTCTTGATGAACCAACGGCTGGCGTGGATATTGAGCTTAGAAGAGAAATGTGGACTTTTTTAAGAGAATTAAATGAAAATGGCACAACAATCATCTTGACCACGCATTATTTAGAGGAAGCTGAAATGCTTTGCCGTAATATCGGTATTATTCAGTCAGGTGAGTTAATCGAAAATACTAGCATGAAGTCCTTGTTGGCGAAACTACAATACGAAACGTTTATTTTTGATTTGGAACATTATGATAAAAAACCTGAGATACAAGGTTATAGTAGCTCTTTTGAAGATGAATTAACCCTGGCGGTAGAAGTCGAACGAAACCAAGGGGTTAACAATATTTTTCAACAGCTTGACCAACAAAATATCAAAGTCCTTTCGATGCGGAATAAATCCAATCGCTTGGAAGAACTATTTTTAAAAATTACTGAAGAAAAGCAGCAAACGGAGGAGCAAAATGTTTAGTACCTATGTTACCGCATTAAAAAGTTTAGCAGTGAAAGAAACCAATCGTTATTTGCGTATCTGGGTGCAGACATTAGTGCCACCAGTTATTACGACCTCATTATACTTTATCATTTTTGGCAAAATGATTGGTGGCCGAATTGGCGATATGGGCGGCTTCTCTTATATGGAATTTATTGTACCAGGGTTGATTATGATGTCAGTAATCACTAGCTCTTACGCCAATGTTTCTTCGTCCTTCTTTTCGCAAAAATTTCAAAAAAATATTGAAGAATTATTAGTTGCGCCAGTGCCAACTCATGTGATTATTTGGGGCTTTATCATTGGTGGTTTAGGAAGAAGTATTTTAGTGGGGACGTTAGTTACGATTGTTTCCTTGTTTTTTGTACCCCTGCACGTTTATTCATGGTTGATTGTGGTGCTTACCGTATTAATGACGGCGATTGTATTTTCCTTAGCTGGCTTAATTAATGGTGTTTTTGCGCAATCTTATGATGATGTTTCGATTGTACCTACTTTTGTTTTACAACCATTAACTTATTTAGGTGGCGTATTTTATGCGATTTCAATGTTGCCACCGTTTTGGCAAGCTGTATCAAAGGTAAATCCAATCGTTTATATGATTTCAGGATTTCGCTATGGCTTTCTGGGAACAACTGATGTACCGATTATCATTTCTATTTCAATTTTAGTGCTATTTATCATTGTGCTTTACGCAATTTGTTATTACTTAGTTGATAGTGGTAAAGGCTTAAGAAGTTAGTTGTAAACTCATTTGGTAAAAAAGAAGCTATGAAAGTAGCTTCTTTTTTTATGGGGGAATTTGCGCAAATTAAAGTAAACTAGCAGTAGATTAACTTGTGATAGCAAGCTTTTAAGGAGATTCTACCACTGGTAGGTTTGCGAAATTGACTAAATAGTTTAAACTAGTGGTGAAAAAGAAAAGGTAGGTAAAGCCATGAATCGGATAAAGATTGGAAAATTTATTTCAGAGCGGCGGAAAATGATTGCCTGGACGCAAAATCAATTGGCAGAAAAACTTGGCATTACCAGTAAAGCTGTTTCAAAGTGGGAATGCGGAAAATCCATGCCGGATGTCTCTTTATTTTTACCTTTATGTGAGTTGTTAGGCATCACTTTAAATGAATTATTACTTGGTGAAAAGATTCCTGAAGAACAGTTAGCAGAAAAATCAGAGCAAGTTTTAATTGATTTGATTACTAATTGGATTGGGCCAGAAAAAATAGCAGCACCCGAAAATAATCCTGCAACACCCTGTGTGCTAAATTTAAAAAATATTCAAAAGACTTATCAAACTGAAAGTATTACGACCGATGCTATCAACAATCTTAATCTTGAAGTATTTCAAGGAAGTTTTGTAGGAATTATGGGAGCATCAGGTTCTGGTAAAACGACCTTACTAAATATGATAGCTACGATTGATAAACCAACAAGTGGTTCGATTGAAATTAACGGGCAAGATATCGCAACGATATCTGAAAAAGATTTAGCAAAATTTCGCAGAGAGCATTTGGGTTTTGTATTTCAAGAATACAATTTGCTGGAAACTTTAACTATTAAAGAAATTGCTAAAGAAAAAATTGCTGGAATTATTGATAATTTAGCCAGTAAATTAGAGATTACTGCCATATTAGATAAATACCCTTACGAAGTATCTGGTGGACAACGGCAACGCTGTGCTTGTGCCAGAGCGATGGCGACGAATCCAAGTATTATTTTAGCGGATGAACCAACTGGTGCTTTAGATTCGCGGGCTACCAAACAATTGTTGGAAGCTTTTAGTCTGCTGTGGCAAGAATTTGGTGCAACGATTTTAATGGTTACCCATGATGCTTTGTCTGCTAGTTATTGCGATGAGATTCTTTTTTTGGAAGATGGGGAAATTAAAGCCAACCTTAAACGCCAACAACAAGGAAAGCAGGCTTTTTTCACGAATATTTTGGATACTTTAGCACAAATGGAGGCGCAAAATAATTATGTACTTTAAACTAGCCTTACGAAATGCCAAACGTTCAATTACGGATTATCTGATCTATATAATGACTTTAATCATTCTGTTTTCAATTATGTTAGTGGCTAATTTCATTGCTTTGATAGGGAATATTCAAGCTGGCTTTCAAACGCTGGCTTTGCCCTTGCTGATTACCGTGATTTTATTAATATTAGTTAATTATATAAACAAGTTTATGTTAAAACAACGTAGCAAAGAATTTGCTAATTATTTGTTGTTGGGGCTGGAAAGAAATAATTTGATTTTACTGGTGTTAGTTGAATTTGTCGTGATTGGTATCGTTTGTTTTTTCATTTGTATTTTGTTAGGTTTTTTACTTACTAATCTAATCGCACGCAATCAAGCTGTTAATGGCGCAAGTAGTCTATTTTTAAAAGTTGTTGGTCAAACCTTGATACTTTTTTTTATTATGGAGCTGATATCTTTGGGGCTTTTAAAAAGAAGCATTCAGAGATTAACGATTAAGCAACTAATGATTGAAAAAAAACGCAATCAGCCATTAAACAAAACGGGCCAGCAGTATGGAACTTCAATCTTGATTGTTAGTGGTGGTTGCTTATTTCTGTCATTAATTGGAATTGTTGTGTTACCTGAAAAATTTGCGGCACTACTGGTTTCGTTGATTGCGATCCCCCTGTTTTTAACGGTCGTTGCTTTTTACCAGTTTTTATTTGGGAAAATAGCCAACTTAAGAAAAGCAAAGACTGAGATACTTTATCAAAAAGATAGTCTTTACTTGGCTGCGGGGGTGACCGCTAATCCAAGGACAGAAATAATGATGAATAGTGTTTTTTGTGTATGCTTATTATTTTCTACCATGTCTTTTATTTTTGGAACTTTATTGTTTCAGCCGCAAATTAAAATTTTTGATATAAATAATCAGCGCTGGATGGGGTTTTTGCAAATTAGTTTAGGGATAATTTTTATTATTTTATCTGGGGAAAGATACGGTGCAAATTAATCAGCTAGTCAAAAAGCAAATTTTAATGAAATTGCTTTTTCCAGCGAGTTTGTTTGGGGGATTAGTGATTATCAGTGGACCTTTGTTAAACTATAAATTTAATAGGTTATTGCCGCCAGCAGCTGAAAATATTTTATTAGTAGCAATAGCCAGCTTTTTAAAGGCGTTTGTTGTTTTATACAGTCTCTTTTTCTTAGTTGTTTATCATTTAAGTAAAAAAATATAAATACAGTAATCAATGAATATCATTCATGAATTTTTATGTGTTTATCGATCGAAAACGAACGTTCGCGAATTTTTTTTTGCGATTGTTCATAAAAATATCGACATTTTGTTTTTTGCTAGGTATGATTAAAAAGTAAAAAACAAAAAAGGTAGGTAATTCAAGTGAAAGAATTATATGATGGCAAAACCAAAACAGTTTTTAGAGATGAAGCAACGCAAGATGTTTATTTATTATTTAAAGACAGCGCTACTGGTGAAGATGGCGTGTTTGATCCTGGCTCTAACACAGTTGGTGGTAGTGTAGCTGGTAAAGGGAAAATTGGTTTAGAAATTTCACAATACTTTTTTGAACTAATGGAAAAAAATGGCATCCCAACGCATTACTTAGGGGCTGACTTATCAGAGAATTTAATGAAAGTTCGGGAATTAACCGTTCCGCCATTAGAATTTGTTTTACGTTATTATACAGCTGGCAGTATGTGCCGCCGTTTTGACTTAGCTGAAGGCATTGCTTTTGAGCCAGCATATTTAGAAGTGACTTTAAAATCTGATGAACAAGGGGATCCTTTAATTACTGATCGAATTTGCCAAATGAAAGGTATTTTAAAACCGGGTCAATATCAAGAAGGCTTAGCAATTTTAGAAAAAGTTGGCGAGGTTTTGCGGGCTGAATTAGCAAAATTAGATTTAAAATTAATTGATTTCAAAATTGAAATTGGTTATGATGCCGCTGGTAAAATGTATGTCGTTGATGAAATTACTCCAGATATTTGGCGTGTCGAAGATGAAAATGGCAATATTCCAAATCAAATTGACTGTGCTCAAATGTTATTAACAAAAATTCGTTAAAAATATTTAATGAAAATCATTCAATCCTTGCTTTTAAGCTGTTATTCAGTGATAAAAAGCAAGGATTTTGTCTTTTTTTAAGACTTTTTATAATATTTTCTGTCAGAGAAGTTTTCACTATGGCGTATCTTTTGATTTAATGATAAACTAGTAGGGAGTAGTGCTTAACTTATGGAATGGGTAATTTTTTACCTAATTGTTAAGATTATTGATTTTGTTGATTAAGGCGACTTAAGTGAAGGGCCTAACGAAAATCATCATCTCATTTAGGGAGGAACTTTGAAATGGCAGATGAAAGAAATTTAGTATTAGATGCAAATCATGAATTAGGGGAGATTGTAATCGCTCCTGAAGTTATTGAAGTAATCGTCGGCATTGCGGCAGCTAAAGTTGAAGGCGTATATGGTATGCGGGGAACTTTTGCTAGCAATGTTACAGAATTATTAGGACGTGCAGCTCATGGTAAAGGAGTTTATTTAACTTCTGATGAAGGTGAGCTAAAAGTTGATATTTATTGCTATTTAAACTATGGCGTAGCTGTGCCAAAAGTAGCAATGGAAATGCAAGAACGTGTTAAACAACAAGTTTTATTTATGACTGATATTCCATTAGCTGAAGTTAATGTTCATATTGTAGCTGTTGTTCCTGAAAAAATCGAAAAATTAGATTTGGATGATTTATTTTCAGATGAGGAAGAGGGACAGGATGACTAAGGAACTATCTCGTCATGAAATTCGGGAAAAAGCTTTGCAAGCTTTATTTCCCCTAGATTTTAATGCTGATTTATCTAAACAAGATGCAATCTTTAATGCTATTGAATTAGACCATCAAGAGCTTTTAAACGAAGAAGAAGACTCTTTTATTCCAGCTTACCTAGACTTATTAGTTGGTGGGGTTTTAACAAAACAAGCAGAAATTGATGAACGCATCCAAGGTCATTTAAAAAATAAATGGAGTATTCAACGAATTGCTAAGTTAGATTTAGTCATTTTGCGAATCGCCTTGTTTGAAATTTTTTATGTGGATGATGTGCCTAATACGGTAGCGGTTAATGAAGCCATTGAATTGGCTAAAACCTTTAGTGATGACCAATCACGGAAATTTGTGAATGGTGTTTTATCTAATGTCGTTAAAGAAATTGAAGCATAATTTAAAGAATCTCTTTGCAGGTTGGCAATGCTGACCTGCAAAGAGATTTTTATGTTATCTTATTTGCTATAAAAATATGCATAAAGTATCACAGACAGACTTTTTTTACAGCTGTTTATTGTGGAGAATTTGACTAGTTTAAAAAATTTTCCTACTATTATTATGATTAAAAATGTTAAGTCAAAATTGACGATAAATTTTCTAATTGGTAATAAAATGTATTTTTTGCGAAATTTTGCATAAACTAGCATTTTCTTTCAATTTAAACTTGTGATAGAATAAAAGCATTAAGTAAAATGGAGGATGTTATTTAGATGGTAGTTAAGATTGACGGGAAAAAATTAGCTGAGAAGATGCAAAATCAAACAGCCTTAGCTGTAAATGAATTAAAAGCACAGGGAGTTCAGCCTGGTTTAGTGGTTTTATTGGTAGGAGAAAACCCAGCGAGCCAAGTTTATGTTCGCAATAAGGAAAAGGCTGCTGAAAGAATCGGGATTCTTTCAAAAGTGGAACGTTTACCAGAAACGACTTCAGAAGCAGAACTATTGACAAAAATTCAAGCTTATAATGAAGACCCAACTTTTCACGGGATTTTAGTGCAGTTACCTTTGCCAGCTCATATTGATGAAGAAAAAGTTTTATTAGCCATTACCCCTGAAAAAGATGTTGATGGTTTTCATCCAGTTAACTTGGGGAATTTATTTGCTGGCAAACCTAGCATGATTCCTTGCACACCATATGGCATTATGAAAATGTTTGAAGAATATCAAATTGATTTAGAAGGCAAACGGGCAGTGGTGATTGGTCGCAGTAATATTGTGGGAAAACCAATGGCGCATTTACTACTTGATAAAAATGCCACCGTTACCGTTACTCATTCACGGACACAAAATTTAAGCGAAGTTACTAAAGAAGCCGATATTTTAGTGGCAGCGATTGGTAAAGCTGAATTTGTGACGAAAGAATACGTGAAACCAGGGGCAGTAGTGATTGATGTAGGAATGAATCGCAACGCAGCTGGCAAACTAGTGGGTGATGTGGCTTACGAGGAAGTTGCAGAAATCGCTAGTGCTATCACACCGGTTCCCGGTGGTGTCGGTCCAATGACAATCACCATGTTAATGGAACAAACTGTAACCGCAGCTAAAAAAACATTAGCTTAAAATTATTACATTACTATGAAAGAGCTGAATAAGATGCCCCAGCAATATTTAAGTGTTACGGCACTAACGAAATATCTTAAACGAAAATTTGAAGCCGATCCCTATTTAGAGCGGGTTTATTTAACTGGCGAAATTTCTAATTTTCGTAAAAGAGCTAATGCTCATCAATATTTTAGTTTAAAAGATGATGGGGCGAAGATTTCGGCGATTATGTTTAAAGGTGCTTTTCAAAAATTGAAGTTTGAGCCAAAAGAAGGTATGAAGGTTTTAGTTGTCGGACGGATTTCGCTATATGAAGCGAGCGGCAACTATCAAATCTACATTGAACATATGGAGCCAGATGGCGTCGGGGCATTATATCAGGCTTTAGAAGAATTGAAAGTGAAGTTAAATCAGGAAGGCCTATTTTCTGCACCGAAGAAAATGTTGCCGCGTTATCCTAAAAGAATTGCGGTTTTAACTAGTCCTAGTGGGGCCGTGATTCGAGATATTATTACCACGGTGCAACGCCGTTATCCGATTGCCCAAATCGTTTTATTTCCGACAGTGGTTCAAGGAAACCAAGCAGCCGATGATGTTGTCAGAAATCTGCAAAAGGTTGAAGAACTTGGAAATTTTGATGCGATTATTATGGGGCGAGGCGGCGGTTCTATTGAGGACTTATGGCCTTTTAATGAAGAGCGAGTGGCCAGAGCGATTTTTGCGGCTAAGACACCGATTATTTCTTCGGTGGGGCATGAAACCGATACGACAGTAGCTGATTTAGTTGCCGATGTTCGAGCGGCTACGCCAACAGCAGCAGCTGAGTTGGCGGTACCAGTTTTAACTGAAGAGTTGACGAGAATTAAAGAACGGCAAGTTCGTTTGCAACAAGCTTTAAATAAGCAACTGCGAGTGAAACGGGAACGTTTTTTACGAGTCAGTGAGTTTTATGTTTTCCACCAACCAAATCGGCTTTATGAAGCGCAAGCTTTAAAACTGGACCACTTACAACAACGTTTGTTACAAGGCACCCAACAAGTTGTTTTTGAAAAAGAGCGTCAGGCACAAGAAATTTTCCATCGCTTAGAGCAAAATTCGCCAGTGGTTAAAGTGCAGCAAAAACAACAGGAAGTACAATATTTACACGGCAAGTTGTTGCAACAAATGAATTACTATTTTGCCAATAAGCAGCAACAGTTTAGCAATACGGTGCAAGCTTTAGATTTACTTAGTCCGCTGAAAATTATGGGGCGAGGTTACAGCTACACTACTAAAGACCAACAAGTAGTTAAAAGTGTGGCGGAATTAACGATAGGCAATCAAGTGGTGATTAATTATCGCGATGGTCAAGCTATTACGGAAGTCAAAGAAATTCAAACCAATGATTTGTAGTTGGAAATAATTTTGGCAATTAAATAAAGGATGTAAGGAAAGAATAAGAGGTGTAAAAAATGGCACAAGCAACATTTGAAGAGTCATTATTGGCGTTAGAGAAAATTGTTAATCAATTAGAGCAAGGCGATATTCCCTTAGAGGATGCTTTAACCGCTTTTCAAGAAGGAATGGCGCTTAGCAAGCAGTGTCAAGATACTTTAACTAAAGCGGAAAAAACTTTAGCGAAAGTCATGACGGAAAATGGTGAAGAAGTGGTTTTTGATAATGAAGGAGCCGAAAAATAATGACACTTTTAGATGTTTTTTCTAAGCAACATTTACCTCAAGTTGAGGATGCGATGTTGGAATTTATTGCTGATAATACCAATGAAGAAAAATTGTTAGAAAGCATGACTTACTCTATTAAAGCTGGGGGCAAACGATTGCGTCCGCTGCTTTTATTAGCGGTTATTGATGCTTTTCATGTGCCTATAACTAAAGGCCATTATCAAGTGGCGGCAGCTTTGGAGATGATTCACACTTATTCGCTGATTCATGATGATTTGCCAGCGATGGATGATGATGATTTACGTCGCGGAGAATTAACTAACCATAAAGTTTATGGCGAAGCGATGGCGATTTTAGCTGGCGATGGCTTATTGACAGCAGCTTTTCAATTGTTGAGTCAAACTGAAATTACTGATTTGAAAAAAGTGATTTTAATTCAAGCTTTAACTCGTGCGGCTGGAACTAGTGGGATGGTAGCGGGGCAAGCTGCTGATATTGAAGGGGAAGGGCAAGAATTAACTTTAGAAGAATTAGCAACCATTCATGAACGTAAAACAGGTAAGTTGTTAGAGTTTGCGATTGTAGCTGGGGGACAATTAACTAATCAACCTAAAGATATTATGGATCTTTTACAAGAAATGGCGAAACATTTAGGTTTAGCTTTTCAAGTGCGAGATGATTTGTTAGATGTGACTGCAACTGCCGATATTTTAGGTAAAAATGTTGGTCGCGATCGGGCTTTAGGAAAAAATACTTATCCAAGTCTGTTAGGTGTTGAAGAATCAATTGCTGCTTTAGCTTATGAGTTGCAACAAGTTGAAGATTGCTTAATTAAAATTTGCCAAAAAGATTTACTTTTCACAGAAAGCTTGCTATTTGAAATCGTTGATATGCTTCGTTGGCAAGAAGAACAAGAATAGAGGAAAAAATGAAAAAAGAACGTGTAGATGTATTGGCTTTTAATCAAGGCTTATTTGAAACTCGCGAAAAAGCCAAACGAGCTGTGATGGCTGGTTTGGTTTATGATATAAAAAATCAACGCTTAGATAAACCTGGTGAAAAAATCGCAGCCGATTCTCTTTTGCATACCAAAGGGGAGCAGTTGCGCTATGTTTCACGAGGTGGTTTGAAATTAGAGAAAGCATTGTCGGACTTTGATGTAACCGTTGCTGATAAAGTTATTTTAGATATCGGCGCTTCAACAGGCGGCTTTACAGATGCAGCTTTGCAAAATGGCGCTAAATTAAGTTACGCTTTAGATGTTGGTTACAATCAATTGGCTTGGAAAATCCGTCAAGATGAACGGGTGGTAGTGATGGAGCGTAAAAATTTCCGTTATTGTACGCCAGAAGATTTTACGCAAGGACAACCAGAATTTGCCACGATTGATGTTTCTTTTATTTCTTTAAAACTAATTTTACCACCGTTACATAAGATTATTAAAGAACAAGGCTCGGTGATTGCTTTAATTAAGCCACAGTTTGAAGCGGGCAGAGAAGCAGTCGGCAAAAAAGGCATCGTTCGTGATCCGCAAACTCATCAACAAGTCTTAAAAGATATATTAAATTTTGCAGCAAGTACAGGCTATTTAGTGAAAGAACTAAGCTTTTCACCAATTACTGGTGGCGAAGGCAATATTGAATTTTTAGTTCACTTAGTCGCTGAAACCACAGGTGCAATCGCGGCTGATATTGATATGGCGGCAGTTGTTGCTGAAGCTCATCAAGCTTTAAAGAAATAAATATAGAAAGAAGGTTCGTCTATGCGTAAAAAAGATCGCCATCGCTTAATTGCACGGCTTTTGAATGAAAATGTGATTCAAAAGCAAGAGGAGTTTGTTGAAATTTTAAAAGCTCAAGGAATTGAAGTAACTCAAGCGACGATTTCCCGAGATATTAAAGAATTGAAATTAATTAAAATTCCGGCGCTGACGGGTGGTTATCAATATGCCATGCCAACAGAAACCAAAGAAAATTTGGAGGAGCGCCTGAACCGTTTATTAAAGGAAGCTTTAGTCAATGTAAAAGTGATGGAAAAATTTGTTTTCTTACAAACTGTTCCCGGCAATGCTGCGGCAGTTAGTCAGATGCTGGAAAAACAAATGCGAGAACAAATTTTTGCGACTTTAAATGATGATGCTGGAATTTTATTAATTGCCAATAGCGAAGCTGAAGCGCAAGCTTTAGAAAAGTATTTATTGGCTTATTTATAAAATAAGCACAGATTTTCGTCGTGTTTTATCAAATAATTAATGAGGAGTGGCAAAATGTTACAAGAATTGACGATTCAAAATTTTGCGATTATTTCTTATTTGAAATTATCTTTTCATACTGGAATGACAGCGTTGACAGGAGAAACGGGTGCGGGAAAATCAATTATCATTGATGCCATGAGTTTATTGGCGGGTAGCCGTAGCTCTAGTGATTATATTCGTCAAGGATCGAAGAGCTGTTTAATTGAAGGGATTTTTGAATTGCCGCAACAAGAAAGTTTCTTTAAACTAGCTGAAGAATTAGGAATAGATTTAACGGATGAAGTTTTAGTGGTGCAACGAGATATTTATCATTCAGGCAAAAGTATTTGTCGGGTGAACGGTCGGACGTTGACCTTAACGAACATGCGGGCCGTGGGTGAATATTTAGTTGATATTCAAGGGCAAAATGAACATCAAGAATTAATGAAAGCCGAGCGCCATTTAGAGCTGTTAGACAGTTTCATGGATCAAGATTTCAAACAGTTGAAAAATCAATATCGTCAAAAATATTTTGAAACCAAACAATTGGAAAGTGAACTACAACGTTTGCAGCAAGATGAACAAGCTTATGTGCAGCGAGTAGATATGCTAACTTTTCAACAAGAGGAAATTGCCGATGCGGATTTATCTGAAGGCGAAGAAGAAGCTTTAGTTGAAGAACGGGATAAGTTACTTAATTATCAAAAAATTGTCGATACGTTGGCGTTAAGTTATCAAGTTTTAACGGCGGATGGTCAAAGTGTTGTGGATCAAATTGCGGTGGCAGCTTCTGAAATGCAAGGAATTGGTAAATTAGATGCAGACTATCAAGCGATTGCGGAAAATCTGCAAAGCGCCCATTACTTGCTGCAAGATGCAGCCAGTGATATTGGTCGCCAAGTAGAAAATTTAGAGTCAGATGAAGGTCGCTTGGAAGAAGTGCAGCAGCGTTTAGATTTAATTCATCAATTAAAACGCAAATACGGTCAATCAATTACCGAAATTTTAGCTTACTATCAAAAAATCGTCAGCGAGTTAGAAAAATCAATTTATTCAGAAGGCAAACTGGAAAATTTGGAGCAGGCACTTAATGAACAGCAAGCCGCTTTACAAAAAATAGCTGAACAACTACAACAACAACGCCTAGCTGTCAGTCGTGACATTGAACAAGCAATTCAAAGTGAGTTGCATCAGTTATATATGGAGAACACCATTTTTGAAATTCGCTTTGAAAGTTTACCAGAGCTAAATGAAAACGGCCTAGATAGAGTTGAATTTTATATTACTACGAATATCGGTGAACCATTGAAACCTTTAGTAAAAGTTGCTTCTGGTGGAGAGTTATCGCGAGTGATGTTGGCGTTGAAAACTATTTTCTCTCAAGTGCAAGGGATGACCAGCATTGTTTTTGATGAGGTAGATACCGGTGTTAGTGGTCGGGTAGCTCAAGCTATCGCAAATAAGATTCATCAAATTTCCGAAGCTTCACAAGTTTTGTGTATCACCCATTTACCACAAGTTGCGGCGGTGGCGGATTATGAATATTATATTTCCAAAGAAGTCAGCAACCAACGAACAGAAACTCAAGTTCATCAATTAAACGAAGAAGAACGCGTAGCCGAAATTGCTCGCATGTTAGCAGGTAAAGAAATTACCGAACTAACTTTGGAGCACGCTCGCGAGTTATTACAACAGGCAAAAAAATAGAGAGTGGAACAAAAGCCCTTTGACATCCGTTAAAACCAAATATGAAGCCTGTTTTAAAGACAAGGCTTCACTGAGCTGCGGAGAAAATTTCTCGCAGTAATCAGATTTGTATAACGGAGACAGCTTTTGTGCCACTCTTTCATTTTATTAAATAGAAATAATTAATTTGTTAAAGCAGTATAAGCAGTAATTAATACTGAACCTAAAGTAATGATTACCATTGACCAAGCGAAGATTTTAGTTAACTTCGTTAAAGTGCTCGTTTTTTTCTCTTTCAAAATACGTCAGTCCTTTATTTTTGATTATCTAAAGTTTACTATCTTTTGGAAAAGGTTGCAACAAAAAAAGCGAAGGAGGCTCGTTTAGTTCTCATCAAAGTGCAAGGATAATTTATAGTGGAGTTTTTTGCCACGAATTTCTTCTTCACTTTTTCGAAGAGAGTTAGCCAGCGAAGCTAGATTACCCCATATTAATAACTAACTTTTTAAAGGAGGGATTTAGGTTAAATAGATAAGGCTTTATTAAGTCTTTTAAAAAGCTTTTTGCAATAGAAATTTGCTGATTAGAAGAAATGTTTCTACTATATAATAGAGACAATAAAATATGCATAAACTTTTAAGAGAACTGCAACACTCATGTAAAGAAAATCAAGTATAGTATGCTTGGTTGTAAAAAAAGGAAGGAATTTAAACAATGAAGTCATTTTCACTAATTATCATATTTTGGTATGTATTTCCAGTTATTGCGATTTTCGCATGTAACTTTTTGAAAACAAGCGTTCCGACAATTAAGCGATTGAAATGGAAAACCGCAGATATCTCTGTGCCGTTTTTAGTCATCGGTTTAAGTGAATTAACGAAGGCGGTCTACCACCGCTCAATTGTTCCTTATTTCATGATTGCTTTGTTAATCTTAGGGATTGGCGTGGCTGTTTTTCATAGCCGTTACTATAAAGAGATTTTATACGGACGTTATTTCAAAATGTTTTGGCGATTAGTCTTTTTACTATGTCTGATTTTATATTTGACATTAATCATTTTAAGCATCATTCATTTCTTTATTTAAGGAAATTTAAAAAAACTTTAAACAATCGAGAAAAGCTTAAAAAAACTCAAAAAAGACTGCTTTTCATCCTGCAAAAATCAAAAGACTAAAAAAAGTGATTACTTTTTTTGGAATTTGGTGGTAGAAAGTGGGGGAATGTGGTAGACTATTCTTATTGAGTGGAGGGATGGGGTTTTTCTCGATGTTTATGGGTGAATTTCAACATAATATTGATACAAAAGGCCGTCTCATTGTGCCTTCTAAGCTGCGTGATGCCCTTGGCGATAACTTTGTTATCACTAGAGGTTTAGATGGCTGCTTATTTGGCTACCCTATGTCTGAGTGGGAAAAACTCGAAGAAAAACTCAATGATATGCCCCTTGCTAAAAAAGATGCACGTACTTTTGTCCGCTTTTTCTATTCTGCCGCAACTGAGGTGGAGGTTGATAAACAAGGACGAATTAACTTACCTGCTAGTTTAAGAACTCACGCAGGCATTGTTAAAACGTGTGTTATTATTGGCGTTTCTAACCGAATTGAAATTTGGGATGAAGCGCGTTGGCAAGAGTTTTCTAAAGAAGCTGAAGAAAGCTTTGATGAAATTGCTGAAACGATGATTGATTTTGGATTCTAGAGAGAAGTAGAAAGAGGCAACTGCAATGGCACAAGAGTTTCAACACTATACAGTGATGTTGAAAGAAACAGTTGAAAACTTAAATATTCAGCCTCAAGGCATTTACGTTGACTGCACCCTTGGTGGTGGCGGACATAGTGAATATCTTTTGAGTCAGCTTGAGCCAGAGGGACATCTCTATGCTTTTGACCAAGACCAATTAGCCATTGATCATGGCAAAGAGCGCTTAGCTAAATATGTGGAGTTAGGAATGGTTACTTTTATTAAAAGTAATTTTGCTAATGTTGAAGCAGAATTAGCAGATCACGGCGTTTATGCAGTAGATGGTTTGCTTTATGATTTAGGTGTTTCTTCACCACAATTAGATGAAGCAAGTCGTGGTTTCAGTTATCACCAAGATGCACCACTTGATATGCGGATGGATCAAAGCAGTCCTTTAACTGCTTATGAAATTGTAAATACATATAGTTATCACGATTTAGTTAAAATCTTTTTCCGTTATGGAGAAGAGAAATTTTCTAAACAAATTGCTCGACAAATTGAACGGGTTCGTCAGGAAAAACCAATCGCTACAACTGGAGAGTTGGTTGACGTGATTAAAATGGGGATTCCCGCAGCTGCTAGACGTCAAGGTGGGCATCCTGCTAAACGGGTTTTTCAAGCAATCAGAATTGCGGTTAATGATGAGTTAAGCGTGGTTGAAACAGCACTTGAACAAAGCATTCGTTTGCTTAAATCTCAAGGTCGGATTTCAGTCATCTCTTTTCACTCTCTGGAAGACCGTATCGTGAAAACAATTTTTAAAGAATATAGTTCTGTTAAAGATTTACCACCAGGTTTACCGGTTATCCCTGAAGAATTCCAACCGATTTTGAAAGTAATTACAAGAAAACCAATTCTTCCTAGTGAAGAAGAATTGTTAGAAAATAATCGTTCTCGTAGTGCTAAGTTGCGAGTGGCGGAAAAATGCGTAAGAAAGGATTAGGAATATGGCTGAGTTAAAAAGAACTGATGAATATCAATATGATCCATATGAAGCACCGATTCAGACTTCGAATGATTCGATACCTGTACGACAAACTTCCTATCAAAATATTACGCAGGCGCCAGTCTTACCTGCAGGACATTTTAAGAGGCTTTCAAAAATGGAAAAATTTATTCTTAGTTTAATTCTTATGGGAATCATTGGTATTTCTGTTGGCACCATTCAGTTACGAACAACAATTACCAAGGTTGAAGATGAAATTTCTTCAATTCAAACGGAAATTGCAGAGAAGAACAGTTCAGCTCGGCTTTTAGAACAAGAAAAATCTGAGTTATCTCGCAAAGAACGTGTGAAAGAAGTTGCTGATAAAAAAGGTATGGTCATCAGTGATGATAATTTGAGGAAATTGAAATGAAAAATAGACATATAAAGAAATTTATTAACAAGCGAAATTTGAATCCAGTGAACAATCGCAAAAAAGTAGGGATCATTTTATTTGCTACGAGTATTGGGTTGTTCTTTTTATTTGCCGCACGTTTATCCTATATTGTTATAGGTGGACATGTGGCTGATGTGTCTTTACAGGACAAAGTCGATACCTTATATAAAGGAACGAGAATTGATCTTGCTGAACGTGGCAGGATTTTAGATCGTAATGGGGATGAAATTGCTCGTAACTCAACCACGTATAAACTTAAAGCAATTTTGTCTGAAGAGTACATTTCGGGTGATGATAAACTTTACGCTCAAGAAACTGATTTTAGTACGTTAGCGGCAATTGTGGCGGAAAATTTGGAAATGGAACGCTCTGAAGTGTTGGAACGTTTGCAAACGGGTTTAGCTGAAAATAAATATCAAGTTGAGTTTGGTAATAAAGGCCGCGATATTAGCATTGAAAAGCGTGCAAAGATTGAAGAGGCTATGACGGCAGCTAATGTTAAAGGTTTATACTTTGATGAATATTCAAGTCGGATTTATCCTAACGGCACCTTTGCCTCTCACTTAATTGGCTATGCTTCTTTAGATAAAGAAAATCCTGATGAAGGGATAACTGGCCAATTTGGGATTGAAGCCGCTTATGACAAATTATTAAGTGGTGTTGATGGTGAAACTGAATTTAAGAAAAATATCTATGGCATGGCATTACCTGGTACGGTTGAAAGTCAAACTGAAGCAATTGCTGGAGCTGATGTTTATACAACCATCGATCGCAACATGCAAAGTTTAATGGAAGATGAAATTGATAAAGTTTGGTCGTCAGTTACGGCTGAAAACTTTACTGGTGTTTTAATGGAAGCCAAAACCGGCGAAATTATCGCTATGGCACAACGACCAACTTTTAATCCAGAAACCATGGTTGGGATTGAAGAAGAAGACTTCGTTTGGCGCAATCTATTTGTAGAAGATAAATTTGAACCGGGTTCTACCATTAAAGTAGCGACAGTTGCTTCTGCTATAGACGATGGTGTTTTTAACTCAGGTGAGTATTACCCTACCACAACTTACGAGTTAATGGATAGTAAAATTAATGACTGGGATGATGGTTATGAAAGTGGTGGTAGCTTAAATTTTGGTCAAGCACTAGCTCACTCAAGTAATATTGGGATGGTTAAATTAGAAGAACGAATGGAAGCTTTATTCCCGAATAACTGGGATCGTCATTTAGCTAAGTTTGGTTTTGGTAAAAGCACATATTCAGGACTTACTGATGAAACAGCTGGTTCAGTTGAATTGGAAAATATTGTCGATAAAGCCATGAGTGCTTACGGACAAGCCATTGGTGTTAATCAATTTCAAATGCTACAAATGTTTACCGCTATTGCTAATGATGGAAAAATGATTGCTCCACATTATGTAAAAAAAGTTGAAGACCCTATTACTAATGAAGTCAAAGTTATTGAACCTGAAGTAGTGGGACAACCTGTTTCAGCTGAAGCTGCTAATATGACCCTGAGTTATATGCAAGATGTTATTAATACTGAATTAGGAACTGCTTATAAAGATGGCTATGTACTAGATGGCTATAATATTGCAGCGAAAACAGGGACTGCCGAAGTTGCTAGTGAAGATGGGACTGGTTATCGAAAAGATGGCTATATTAATTCAGTGGTGTTGATGTATCCTGCTGAAGAACCTCAGTATATTTTATACTTAACAACTAAACTACCAGTTAATTGGAGCAATGCGTATTTTGCACAAATTGCTAATCCAATTATGAAACGTTCAATGGAATTACTTGATAGTGAAGAATATAGCTATGAAGAAAGCACAGCTTCAGTTAAAGTAACTAATTATGAAAATGAAAAAATTAATTCAGCTGCTGTCTCTGCTAGACGAGAAACTTTAAATCCAATTGTTTTAGGTTCTGGAGATATGGTTCAAAGTCAATCATTAAAAGCAGGTTCTGAAGTTGCTCCTAATACTCGGATGTTGTTGTATAGTGGTGGCGATGTAACAATGCCAGATACGACAGGTTGGACGGCTGACGAATTACAAGCATTAGGCGATTTATTAAACATTGAAGTCAGCATCATTGGTGATGGACATTGTGTCAGTCAAAGCGTTGAAGCTGAAACAGCTTTGAAAGCTGATACTTTATCCTTTACTTTAGGTTATTAAAAAAATAGATGAAATAGCAATAGGACTGGGACATTAGGTTAGTGTTAATTATTCATCCTTTAAGGAAAATGATTAACACCTAATGCTCTGGCCTTAAGTTTTGAAATTAATAAATTAAAATGAACAAGGATGTCAGTTGCCAGTTCCACTTACCAAGAATCAAGTTAGTGGAATGGTATGCGTAGTGAAGATAACATTAAATTTTTTTCTGGAAAATTTATTTCTAAACTATGAACTAGCTTCTAATTATTCATGGCTGTTAGTCGAATGATATACGGCGTGAAGATAAAACTAATTTTTCTTCAAAAAATTAATACATTAAAATGAACAAGGAGATTTTTATAATGTTGTGGACTCAAATGTTGTTAGCTGTTGTTAGCAGTTTTGCAATAACAATTGCAATTATGCCGCTTTTTATTGGCTACTTTCAATCAAAAAAATATGGTCAATCTATTCGTGATGAGGGACCTAAATGGCATAACGCAAAAGCTGGCACGCCGACAATGGGTGGCACAGTCTTTTTAATAGCAGCGGTGATTACAGCACTTTGGGTAGGCGTTTGGCAAAAGCAATTAACGCCAGCCATGGGCATTATGATTTTCATTTTAGCTTTATATGGTAGTCTAGGCTTTTTAGATGACTTTATTAAAATTTTCAGAAAACGTAATTTAGGTTTAAATTCTCGTCAAAAATTAATCGGTCAGATTTTGGGTGGATTAATTTTTTATGTAGTTTATATTATTGATGGTAATCCCAACACTTTAAATGTTTTTGGTATTCAATTACCTTTAGGTTATCTTTATGGGGCTTTTGTTTTAGTCTGGTTAGTAGGCTTTTCAAATGCGGTGAATTTAACCGATGGCATTGATGGTTTGGTTTCTGGGCTAGGAACAATTTCTTTTGGTACTTATGCAATTATTGCTTGGCATCAAAATCAAATGGAAGTTTTAATTATTTGTTTAAGCGTCATTGGCGGATTGGTTGGCTTTTTTATTTATAACCATAAACCAGCAAAAATTTTCATGGGTGATGTTGGCTCTTTAGCGCTAGGCGGTTTATTAGCGGCGATTTCGATTTTGTTACATCAAGAATGGACCTTATTATTAATTGGCTTTATTTATGTTTGTGAAACAGCTAGTGTGATGTTGCAAGTGACTTCTTTCAAATTAACTGGCAAACGAATTTTTAAAATGTCACCGTTGCACCACCATTTTGAAATGTCTGGTTGGTCAGAGTGGCGAATTGATATTACTTTTTGGCTAGTAGGATTAATTTGTTCAGCAGTTACTTTATGGATTGTTTTATAAAAATTATTATTGGATGAATGTGGAGGCAGCCCTCAATGAAGAAAATTACTAAATATCAACATTGCAAAGTTTTAGTTTTAGGCTTAGCTAAAAGTGGCTTTAGCGCCGCTAAATTGCTACATGAATTAGGTGCGCTAGTCACCGTTAATGACGGCAAGCCTTTTGAAGAAAATCCTGAAGCCCAAGATTTATTAGCAATGGGGATTCGCGTAATTACAGGTAGCCATCCAATTGAGTTATTAGATGAAGAGTTTTCTTTAGTGGTCAAAAATCCAGGGATTTCTTATAGCAATCCTTTAGTTGCTAAAGCGCAAAGCTTAGGCTTGCCGATTATTACCGATGTTGAATTGGCTTATGAAATCGCTGAAGCGCCAATTATTGGGATTACCGGAACCAATGGTAAAACAACAACAACAACGATGATTGGTTTATTGTTAAATGCCCAAAGAGCAAAAGGGGAAGCCCGTTTAGCAGGGAATATTGGTTTTCCAGCTAGTGATGTGGCGCAAAAAGCGACCGCTGACGATGTAATGGTGATGGAATTGTCTAGTTTTCAGTTATTAGGAATTGAAACTTTCCGCCCTGAAATTGCTGTGATTACTAATATTTATGAAGCTCACTTAGATTATCACGGTAATCGTGAAGAATATAAATTAGCCAAATGGCGTATTCAAGAAAACATGATTAATGAAGATACTTTAATCATTAACTATCAACAAGCTGAATTAGTCGAGTTAGCAAAAACAACCAAAGCAAAAGTTATTCCTTTTTCTACTAAATCAGTAGTCAAAGAAGGAGCCTATGTGGAAGCTGACAAAATCTACTTCCAGGCAGAAGAGATTATGGCAGTTAAAGAAATCGGGGTTCCCGGTTCTCACAACGTTGAAAATGCCTTAGCAGCTATTGCTGTAGCGAAACTAGCAGGCGTTTCAGCGGAAACGATTCGTTTAACTTTAAGTAAATTTACTGGGGTAGCTCACCGTACGCAATTTGTTGGTGAAGTTGCTGGCCGCAAGTTTTTTAACGATTCTAAAGCAACCAATATTTTAGCGACGGAAATGGCTTTAGGTGGATTTGAAGGTGAGCCGTTGGTTTTATTAGCTGGTGGCTTAGATCGGGGCAATGGTTTTGAAGCCTTAGTTCCTGCTTTAAAAAATGTAAAAACTTTGATTGTTTTTGGTGAAACGGCGCAAAAATTAGTAGCTGCTGGCGAGCAAGCGGGCATTGCTAATATTTATGTAACTGAAAATGTCGAAACGGCTGTACCGCTAGCTTTTGAAAAAAGTCAGGCGGGAGATACGATTTTATTATCACCGGCAAATGCCAGTTGGGATCAATATCCTAATTTTGAAGTTCGCGGTGAAAAATTTATCCAAGCAGTCAATAATTTGAGATAATTCAATAATCAATAATAAAAGTGAGCGAATGAAGAATGAAAATTTTAGTAACTGGTGGCGGAACTGGCGGACATATTTACCCAGCTTTGGCTTTTGTCAAATATATGCAAGCCCAAGACAGTCAAAATGAATTTCTCTATATTGGTGCAAAACGCGGTTTAGAAACCAAAATTGTGCCTGAAGCAAAGATTCCGTTTGAATCTTTAGAAATTCAAGGCTTTAAAAGAAAACTATCTTTAGATAATTTGAAAACAGTCCAATTATTTTTCAAAAGTATTAAACAAGCCAAACGGATTTTAAGAGAGTTTAAACCTGATGTGGTAATTGGTACCGGGGGATATGTTTCAGGTGCAGTGGTTTACGCAGCAGCTAAGATGAAAATTCCGACAATTGTTCACGAACAAAATAGTGTGCCAGGGATTACTAATAAATTTTTAAGTCGTTATGTTTCTAAAGTTGCCATTTGTTTTGCAGATGCAGCGGAGTTCTTTCCAAAAGAAAAAGTTGTCTTAGTGGGAAATCCCCGCGGACAAGAAGTTGTTAATGCGCAACCTTCGGATATTTTGACAAACTATAATTTACAAGCAGGTGTGCCAACAGTTTTGATTTTTGGTGGTAGCCAAGGGGCTTTGAAAATTAATCAAGCTGTCATTGAAGCTTTACCAGAACTTAGCCAAAGAAAATATCAAGTGCTTTATGCTTCTGGAGAACGCTATTTTGAAACGTTGCAAAAAGCTTTGGCTGATTTGCCAGGAGATTTTAATAACATCAGTATTCAACCTTACATTAATCAAATGACTGAAGTTATGGCGAACATTGATTTGCTAGTTGGTCGAGCTGGCGCAACTTCAATTGCTGAGTTTACCGCTTTAGGTTTACCAGCAGTGTTAATACCTAGTCCTTATGTTACAAATGATCATCAAACTAAAAATGCCCAAAGCTTAGTGAAAGCTGGCGCAGTTGAGATGATTGCTGATGCTGAATTTACAGGTGCTAAATTGGTGGCGGCCTTAGATGAAATTATGAATAATCAAACAAAACGCGAACAAATGGCGACTGCTTCGAAAAAAGAAGGCATTGTTGATGCCAGCCAGCGTTTAGAAACTTTGGTTAAAGAGATTATCAAAAAATAAAAAAGTATGGAGGGGTAAGATTTGTCAAAAGATGATGATAATTATATCCACTTGGAAGCTTTCCAAGGGGAGAAAAATAATGATGAACCACTTCCGCGAGATGAAGATAATCTTACCCCTTGGGAACAAGAGAATCTTCGCTATATGCAGGAGCGAGGAGATCAGCCAACTTGGCAGAATCGGCAACAATCTGAGGATGATGATTTAGCAGAAGATGATGAAGAGCTTTTGGAAGAAGAAGTCGTTTATCTGCCAGAAGAAGAAATTGTTGAGGACGATAGTTATGAATCGTTTGCCGATCGTCTGCCGAATATTAAAGATCAGCGAAGTAAGGTTTTACGAAGAAGACTGACGTTAATTATTGGCGCCTTTACGATTCCGCTACTATTTTTTATCTATGATGTTTCTTCTTTAAGTAAGTTGCAAACAGTGAACATTGTTGGAAATCAGCAAGTGGCTAGTGAAGAAATTTTAAAAGCTTCTAAATTGAAAATTGGCAACAATATCTGGAAACAATTTTTTGATCGTGATACTTACGCCAAAAATGTTAATTTACCACAAATTAAATCAGCAACGGTTGGCTTTTCTGGAATCACTAGTTTTGAAATCAAAGTTACGGAATATCAAGAGTTAGCTTTATTATTTAGAGACAGTCAATATTTTCCGATTTTAGAAAATGGGACGGTTTTAGAAAATGCTAAAGAAGCCAACGATCAAAACTTTCCGATTTTAGAAGATTTTACCGATACGAAAATTATTGAAAAAACGATTGCGGCTTATGGCAAATTAACTGATGAAGTTAAAAGTCAAATTGTCACCATTAAATATACGCCGTCAGCAAGTAATACAACGCTATTAACTTTAATGATGAATAATGGCAATCAAGTTTTAGTACAATATAAAAACATGGATAGCCAAATGGCCTTTTATCCAGAAGTAGTGACGGGACTTGAAGGGCCGCACTATATTGATATGGAAGTCGGCATTTTTACTTCGACATTTGAAGCTAAAGAACTCGCTGATATCGCCGAAAAAGAGCAAGAAGAAGCCTACTTAAGAGAGCAAGAAGAAGCTGCTGAAAGAGAAAAACTTGAAAAAGAGACTGAAAGTTCTACGGAAAATGAAGAATAAATTTCTAAGAATTGGTGAAAAAACCAGATATTTAACAGATAATGCTTTATTAAAGGTAGGGATTTATGGTAAAATTGAGAGCAGTGGATAGATGAAATTTTAAATTATATAAACAAATTTAATGAAAATTTGCTAGTATACGGAAAAGTAACGTAGGAGGGAACCCCATTCATGGTAAAAACGGGAATGTATGTAGGTCTCGATATTGGCACAACTTCAGTAAAAGTTGTCGTCGCTGAATATATCGATAGCCAAATGAATATTATTGGTGTAGGAAATGCGAAATCTGAAGGAATTAACCGAGGCATTATTGTTGATATCGACAAAACTGTACAAGCAATTCAACGTGCAGTTCGCCAAGCGGAAGAAAAAGCCGGAATTCAGATTCGTAGCGTCAGCGTGGGTCTTCCTGCTAATCAACTAGAAGTTGAAAATTGTCAAGGAATGATTGCTGTCAACAATGAATCAAAAGAAATCTCTGATGAGGATGTGCGCAATGTTGCTGCTGCAGCAATGGTACGCTCAACACCGCCAGAACGAGAAATCGTCGCTATTTTGCCACAAGAATTTACAGTTGATGGCTTTGAAGGAATTAAAGATCCTCGCGGCATGATTGGTGTTCGTTTAGAAATGTTCGGTTTAGTTTTCACTGGACCAAAAACAATTGTTCACAATATTCGTAAATGTGTACAAAAAGCGGGCTTATCAATTAGCGAAATCTTAATTACACCTTTAGCTTTAACTGAGTCTATTTTATCTGATGGTGAAAAAGATTTCGGTACGATTGTTATTGATATGGGTGGCGGTCAAACAACGACTTCAGTTATGCATGATGGTCAGTTGAAATTCACTCATGTTGATCAAGAAGGCGGAGAATTTGTTACAAAAGATATTTCAATCGTTTTGAATACTTCTTTTAACAATGCCGAAGCTTTAAAAATTAACTACGGTGATGCGTATCCAGCGAGAACTTCTGCTAGTGAAGAATTCCCTGTAGATGTAATTGGGAAATCTGAGCCAATCAAAATTGATGAAAGATATCTTTCAGAAATCATTGAAGCACGTTTGGAACAAATTTTCAAAAAATCAAAAGCAGTTTTATCTGAAATTGATGCATTAGATTTACCTGGTGGCGTAATCTTAACTGGTGGCGCAGCTAGTTTACCTGGTGTAGTTGATTTAGCTCAAGATGTTTTTGAAACAAACGTTAAATTGCATGTTCCAAATCATATGGGCTTACGTAATCCTGTTTTCACTAACGTGATTAGCATTGTTGCTTACACTGCTGAACTAAATGATGTTTATCATTTAGCTAAGACGGCTGTTTTAGGCGAGCCAGAACCAATGGTAGCGCCACAACAACCAATGCAACCAGCACCACAAGAAGTTACTTATGAAAACACTGAAGCAAATGAAGAGTATTATGAAGAATCAGAAACACCAAAAGAATCAGGAAATATCCGTGGAAGATTCTCAAGCTTTATTTCAAATATTTTTGACGATTAAATCCCGTAGGTACTTTCCTATATTGTTAGTTCAGTAATTAATTATGAAATTTATTTGGTTAGCTGAATTGATGTTTTTGTGAATAGCAAACAAGGTAGATCATATTAGGAGGAACAGATAGAATGGAATTTTCATATGATAATAGCATCAACGATGGTGCGGTTATTAAAGTCATCGGTGTCGGTGGCGGCGGCGGAAATGCCGTAAATCGCATGATTGAAGAAAATGTAAAAGGTGTCGAATTTATTACTTGCAACACTGATGTGCAAGCTTTAAAAAATTCAAAAGCAGAAACAATCATTCAATTAGGCCCTAAAAGCACACGTGGTTTAGGTGCTGGCTCTCAGCCTGAGATTGGTCAAAAAGCAGCTGAAGAAAGTGAACAAGTTATTCAAGAAGCTTTACAAGGCGCTGATATGATTTTTATCACAGCTGGTATGGGTGGAGGTACCGGAACTGGTGCTGCACCAATCGTTGCCAAAATTGCTAAAGAAGTTGGCGCATTAACTGTAGCTGTCGTAACTCGTCCATTTAGTTTTGAAGGTCCAAAACGTGGTCGTTTCGCAGCTGAAGGTATTGCTAAACTTAAAGAAAATGTTGATACTTTACTAATTATTTCTAATAATCGTTTATTAGAAGTTGTTGATAAGAAAACACCGATGTTAGAAGCTTTCCGTGAAGCTGATAACGTACTTCGTCAAGGGGTTCAAGGGATTTCTGATTTAATCACAGCACCAGGTTACGTAAACTTGGACTTCGCTGATGTGAAGACTGTGATGGAAAATCAAGGAACTGCTTTAATGGGTATCGGGGTTGCTAGCGGTGAAGATCGCGTGATTGAAGCAACGAAAATGGCGATTTCTTCTCCATTATTAGAAACTTCAATTGATGGTGCTGAACAAGTCTTATTAAATATTACGGGTGGCGTAGATATGACCTTATTTGAAGCTCAAGATGCTTCTGATATCGTTGCTAACGCAGCTTCTGGTGATGTAAATATCATCTTAGGTACATCTATTAATGAAGACATGGCTGATGAAATCCGTGTAACAGTTATTGCTACTGGTATTGACCCAGCTAAAAAAGAAAAGAAACCAGTAACGCGTCAAGCAACACGTCAAACGCAAATTCATACTGTTCCACAAAAACCTGTTTTGGAAATGGACCCAGTGCAACAACAACCAGTTGCAACACCACAACCAACAGCATCTAATGAAGATGCAGGGGCTTTTGGAAACTGGGATATCCGTCGTGAAGAAAATGTTCGTCAAGACCCTCAATTTGAAAATGTTGAGAAAAAAGAATTAGAAACTTTCAGTCGTGAAAGTACTAAATCAAATGATACTGACGAGTTAAGTACACCACCTTTCTTCCGTCGTAAACGCTAATTTTTTGAAGGGAGTGGGCAACTTGATTTCCGAAAATTTGAATCAGATTCATGCTCAGATTGAAGAAGCTTGTGCGCTCTCCCAACGAAATTCAAAAACTGTAACAGTCGTTGGTGTTACCAAAACTGTTACAATAGCAGAAACTAAAGAATTAGTTGATCAAGGGATTGTCCATTTGGCTGAAAATCGTGTTGATAAGCTGTTAGAAAAAAAGCAAGCCTTAAGCAATTTAGATTTCATTCAGTGGCATTTAATTGGAAATTTGCAGCGCAGGAAAGTGAAGACAATTATTAATGAAATTGATTACTTTCACGCACTGGATAGTTTTTCTTTAGCTGAAGAAATAGAAAAGCGAGCAAATCATCAAATTTGTTGCTTTGTAGAAGTTAATATTTCTAGAGAGGAATCTAAACAAGGTTTGGCTTCAGAAAATGTAATTAGCTTCATTCAAAGTCTCGCGGATTTTAGAAAAATAAAGGTTATTGGTTTAATGACCATGGCTCCTTTTGATGCTTCAGAAGATGAATTGCATCATGTTTTTGGTGAGTTGCATAGCTTACAACAGACTATTAATCAAATGAACTTAGAGCATGCCCCATGCACAGAATTAAGTATGGGAATGAGCAATGATTTCTCGATTGCAATTGAGGAAGGCGCTACATATGTACGAATTGGGAGATTATTATTTGGGGATGCATAAAGGAGGAACCCAGTATGGCACTTTTTAACGGAAAACTTACTGAATTTTTCGGCTTAACTGATGATGAAAATACTGAATACATGGAGGAGGTACAAGAAACACAACGTACGGTGAGAAAACCCGTATCAAGAGTTGTACCACAAACTGCTTCTGTTGGTTATCAGCAAGCAGTCAATGATTCAAGTAGAGAACCTCGGTTTAGTGGAAAAATTGAGCAAGCAGTGAAAAACTCATCACAAAGACAGCTGAAGAATCCGCCAGTACAACAAACTAATTCTAGCAAATTAGTTGCTTTAGATGGTGGCAATCGTCCGGTGAAAAATACGAAAAAAGAAAGTAAGGTTGCAAACCAAACTGGAAAAATTTCTATTATTGAGCCAAGAGTCTATTCTGAAGCAATGGTTATTGCTAAGCGTATTTTAGCAGGTGAATCTGTATTGGTTAACTTTGATTTACTTGATGAAGATCAAGCACGTCGGGTTGTTGATTTTCTAACTGGCGCGGTTTACGCTGAAGATGGCGATATCCAAAGAGTTGGTGATGAAATTTTCTTATGTACACCTGCAAATGTTGAAATTGACACAACTGTTGCTCAAACATTAGCGGATGCAAGCTTTTTTGACTAAATGATAAGCAGCAAAAAGGAGGGCTTCCTATCGCTTTAATAGATTTATTTAGATTAATATTAAGGGCTTCACAAATATATTCGGCCTTATTAGTTGCCTATGCATTACTATCCTGGTTTCCAGGTGGTTATCGTTCTTCGATAGGACGGTTTATTTCCAAAATAGTCGAGCCTTATTTAAGTTTGTTTGATCGCTGGAACCTAAATATTGGTTCAGTTAGTTTTACAGTTTTCGTAGCAACGATTATTTTAAATATGGCTACTAGTGGCTTAATTAAGGTTTTGAGTTGGATTTTTTTCTAATAGATAGAAGAAAGGGTGGTTGTCTTTGAATGTAAATGTTTATCAACATTTTCGTGCAGATGAGCATCCTTTTATTGACGCTGTAGGTGATTGGATTGAGAAGGTTGATAGTCAGTATGCACCTTATCTAACTGATTTTTTAGATCCAAGGCAAGCTTATATTGTTGAAACTTTGGTTCGCCAAATGAGTGAGTTGAAATTTCAGTTTTATGGTGGCTATCCTGAAGCGGAAAGAAGTCGGTGTTTAATTTTCCCTGATTATTATCAAGCGACTGAAGCAGATTTTGAAATCGTTTCTTATGAAGTGATGTACCCACAGAAATTTTCCACCTTAGGGCATGGTAAAATTTTAGGAACGCTGCTAGGCGCAGGAATTCGGCGGGATGCTTTTGGTGATATTGTAACAGATGGTTTACGTTGGCAAGTTTTTATGACGAAAGAAATTAGTTCTTTTATCGCTAATCAAGTCAATAAAGTTGGTAATGTCAGTGTTCGTTTTGAAGAAATGGCTGACGGCGAGTTTTTACAATCGGTTGATAAATGGCAAGAAGAAACAACGACAGTGAGTTCCTTACGTTTAGATACAGTTGTCGCTAGTGTTTACAATATTTCTCGTCAGCGAGCAAAACAATTAATTGAGTCAGGAAAAGTTAAGGTGAATTGGGGAGAAGTACAGCGGACAGATTTTATTTTAGCTGAGCTAGATATTATTTCCGTTCGTGGTTTTGGTAGAATTCAACTGTTGGAAATCAACGGTAAAACAAAAAAAGATAAGTTACGACTTGTGATAGGTGTATTAAGAAAATAATTCCCAGAGGTGAAATTAGATGGCATTAACTCCTTTAGACATTCAAAATAAAAGTTTTTCACAAAAATTAAGAGGCTATAGTCCAGATGAAGTGGAAGATTTCTTAGAATTAATCGTTCGTGATTACGAAGAATTAATTTCAAAAAATCGTGAAATGGAAAAAGCTCTAAAGCATTCTGAAGAAAAATTGGAATACTTTAACGAGTTAAAAGATGCATTAAATCAATCAATTATCGTTGCCCAAGACACAGCGGATAAAGTGAAAGATAATGCAAGTAAAGAATCTGAAGTGATTGTTACTTCAGCACAAAATCGTGCCAATGAATTAGTGACAACGGCTGAAACGAGAGCAAATAATTTAACTGCGGCTTCTGAAGAAAAAGCTCGCGAAATTATTGAAGATGCAACTAGTAAAGCAAAACGTTTGGCTTCTGAAACTGATGATTTGAAGAAACGGACACGTGTGTTCCATCAACGTTTAAGCTTAATGTTAGAGTCACAACTAGAGCAAATGAAGACTGATGAATGGGATGAAATTTTAGAGCCATTTTCTAACTATGTCAATGATAGCCATGTAGTTATTAAAGAATTACTAGCATCAGAATTTGACAAAAATGAGTCTACTGATGTAGAATCAGATGAAACAGATAGTGAAGAGTTTTATCAAGAAGAAGATGAATAATTTTAAAATAGTTGTATAGAACAGAAAAGCTGATTGAATACCTTTAGCGAGCCAATGATAGTGAAAGTTTGGTAGGTCCCTTGAATGAGAAAGATCCTCTATACTATGTAAAACTGAAATCACAGTAAGTTTTACCGTTTGACCTCGTTATTGGTTACAAGAGGAAATCAATTGATTTGATTTCGAATTTTGGGTGGTATCACGAAGCATTCGTCCCTGTTGGGCTGAATGCTTTTTTTGTTTTTATAAAATGAATTAACTCTGTTTTTTAGAAGGGATGGATAAAAGATAATGAAAATGAAAGAAACATTGCAATTGGGAAAAACTGATTTTCCAATGAGAGGGAATTTGCCAACTCGCGAAGTAGAATGGCAAAAAGAGTGGGAAGAAGCGCAAGTTTATGAAAAACGTCAAGCATTAAATGAAGGCAAACCAAGTTTTATTTTACATGATGGACCGCCTTATGCTAACGGGAATATCCATATTGGGCATGCTTTAAACAAAATTAGTAAAGACATTATCATTCGCTCTAAATCAATGTCAGGTTATCGCTCGCCGTATGTTCCTGGTTGGGATACTCACGGTTTGCCAATCGAACAAGTTTTAACCAATAAAGGCATTAAGCGTAAAGAAATGACGATGGCGGAATACCGTCAAAAATGTTTTGATTATGCATTAACACAAGTCGATACTCAACGGGAAGATTTCAAACGTTTAGGAGTTGCTGGCAATTGGGAACATCCTTACGTGACTTTAGAGCCTAGCTATGAAGCAGCCCAAATTCGCGTATTTGGTAAAATGGCTGAAAAAGGCTATATTTATAAAGGATTAAAACCTATCTATTGGTCACCATCAAGCGAATCTTCATTAGCAGAAGCGGAAATTGAATATAAAGATGTTAAATCTGCTTCAATTTATGTCGCTTTTCAAGTAAAAGATGGCAAAGGTCTTTTAGATACGGATACTTCTTTTGTAATTTGGACAACAACACCATGGACTTTACCAGCTAACCAAGGTATTTCTGCTAATCCTGATTATACTTATATCGTGGTAAATGCTGACGGTCGTAAATTAGTAATTGCTAAAGATTTATTAGCAACTGTTAAAGAAGCGATTGGTTGGGAAAATGTTGAAGTCTTACAAGAGCTAAAAGGTACTGATTTAGAGTATATGACAGCACAGCATCCTTTCTATGATCGGGAATCACTAGTAATTTTAGGAGATCACGTAACGCTAGATGCTGGTACTGGTTTAGTTCATACGGCACCTGGTCACGGGGAAGATGACTACATTGTTGGTCGTAAATATAATTTAGAAGTGTTATCACCAGTTGATGATCGTGGTGTCTTTACTGCGGAAGCGCCTGGTTTTGAAGGTGTCTTTTATGATAAAGCCAATCCGATGGTTACTGAGTTATTAACTGAAAAGAATGCTTTGCTAAAATTAGATTTCTTTGTTCATAGTTATCCACATGATTGGCGGAGTAAAAAACCAGTTATTTTCCGAGCAACACCACAATGGTTTGCTTCGATTGATAAATTCCGTCAAAATATTTTAGATGAAGTTGAAAAAGTTGATTGGATTATTCCTTGGGGTAAAACGCGTCTTTACAACATGGTTCGTGATCGTGGCGATTGGGTAATCTCTCGTCAGCGGGCTTGGGGCGTACCACTACCAATTTTCTATGCTGAAAGTGATGAAGCTATTATCACGCCTGAAACAATTGAACATGTAGCTGAATTATTTAGCGAATTTGGCTCTAATGTTTGGTTTGAAAGAGAAGCGCAAGATTTATTACCAGCAGGGTTCACTCATCCAGGTTCACCAAATGGTGTTTTCCGCAAAGAAACAGATATTATGGATGTTTGGTTTGATTCAGGTTCATCTCATGAAGCAGTTTTACAACAAAGACCTGAGTTAAGTTTCCCAGCTGATATGTATTTAGAAGGTTCTGACCAATATCGTGGGTGGTTTAATTCAAGTATCACTACAAGTGTCGCGATTAATGAAATTGCCCCTTATAAAGCGGTACTTTCTCAAGGTTTCGTGCTTGATGGTGAAGGCCGTAAAATGAGTAAATCGCTAGGAAACACAATTGTCCCTGGTAAAGTGACGCAACAAATGGGTGCTGATATTTTACGTTTATGGGTAAGTAGTGTGGATTATGAATCAGATGTGCGGGTATCAATGGAAATTTTAAACCAAGTTTCTGAAATCTACCGTAAAATCCGTAATACAATGCGTTTCTTATTAGCTAATACTAGTGATTTTGATCCAAAAACTGATCGGGTAGCTTACGAGGAATTGCGTTCTGTTGATAAATTTATGATGGTGCGCTTAAATCAAGTGATTAAAGAAATCCGTCATGAAGGTTATGATAAATATAACTTCTCAACGATTTATAAAACGGTTGTTAATTTCTTAACCGGTGATATGTCTTCATTCTACTTAGATTTTGCTAAAGATGTTGTTTATATTGAAGCAGCTAATGATTATCAACGTCGTTGCATGCAAACTGTCTTTTATGATGCAGCTGTGGCGTTAACGAAATTATTAACACCAATTATTCCGCATACCGCTGAAGAAATTTGGTCTCACTTAAAAGAAGAGGGTGAGTGGGTGCAACTGGCTGAGTTCCCAGAGCATCAAGAATTTGCTAACCAAGCCGAATTGTTAGATATTTGGAATGAATTCATGGGCTTTAGAGATAAAGTCTTGAAAGCTTTAGAAGAAGCCCGTAATGAAAAATTAATTGGTAAGTCTTTAGAAGCAAAAGTAACGATTTATCCTAACGAACAAGTTAGTGCTTTATTCATGGCTGTCAATACTGATTTAGCTCAATTGCTAATCGTTTCACCAGATTTCTTCACTGTAGCTGAAGTTGGTGCAGCAGTGCCTGAAGCAGCTGTCAAATTTGATGATGTGGCGATTTTAATTGAAAAAGCTGAAGGTGAAGTTTGTGATCGTTGTCGTCAAGTGAAAAAACATGTCGGTGGTCATGATCATTTAGCAACTTTATGTGATCACTGTGCTGAAATTGTTGAAACAGCATATCCAGAAGCAGTAGCTGAAGGATTTGAATAAAAGATAATTGAATAAGAAAAATCCAGCTAAGCAAAAGAAAATTTTGTTTAGCTGGATTTTTTGATTTTATAATTTATTGCGTTCGCGATACCAAATATCTGGTTGCCAAATCCATTGGAAGCCGTCTTTTTCTAATAAATCAAAAGCTGCTTGTGGCCCCATGGTGCCGGCAGGATAATTAGGGAAATCAGGCGTTTGTTTATCCCAAGCGGCGCGAACCACATCAACGATTTTCCATGATTGTTTTAGCTCATCCCAATGAGTGAAATTGGTGCTATCACCTAGTAAAGCATCTAGCATAAGTTTTTCGTAAGCTTCAGGACTGTTGCTGACAGTTTCAGCACTGTTACGATAATCCAATTTGACTGGTAAGGTATTAAAACCTTGACCCACTTCTTTGCCGTTTAAGGTCATTGAGAAGCCCTCAGTAGGTTGAATATAGATGGTTAGGACATTTGGTGGTAAATCTTCTTGCAAGCTGTGTTCCTCAACCTCAGGGCGAAAAACGTTAATTGGAACTTGTTTAAAGACAATATTGATGCGGGTGCCTTTTTCGGTTAGGCGTTTACCTGTTCGGAAATAAAAGGGGACACCTGACCAACGGAAATTATCAATATATAATTTACCCGCTACAAAAGTTTCGGTAGTGGAATCAACAGGGACGTTGGGTTCGCTGCGATAATCAGTGTAATCATTACAATCTAAAGAACCAGCTGCATATTGACCACGAACAAAATTTTGCAAAGCGGCTTCTTCGCTGTAAATTCTGACAGCGTTTAAAGCTTTAACTTTTTCATGACGAATTTCACGATCAGAAAAAGCCACAGGGGGTTCCATAGCTAATAAAGCCAAGACTTGTAAAATATGATTTTGCACCATATCTTTTAGTGCGCCACTTTGATCGTAATAACCCCCACGATCTTCTACCCCTAAAGCTTCCGCAAAAGTGATTTGAATATTATCAATATAGCGATTGTTCCATTGTGATTCAAAAATATTATTAGCAAAACGAATCGCAGAAATATTTTGAATCATTTCTTTACCTAAATAATGATCGATGCGGAAAATATCTTCTTCAGGGAAGACCGCACGAATTTCTTTATTTAACTGATGGGCAGAAGGATAGTCAAAGCCAAAAGGTTTTTCGATAATTAGGCGGTTGAAGCCATTATCGGTTTTGATTTTTTGACTTTCTAAATGAGCAACAATCGTGCCAAAAAATTGTGGCGCCATCGCTAAGTAATACAGGCGATTTCCTTGCAGCTGATATTTTTCATCTAAGGTATCAGCTAAATTCTTCAGCGCATCATAATGCTCTGTATCTGTCACATTATGGGCTTGATAATAAAAATGGCTGATAAAGCTTGAGGCTTCTTCAGTTACTGGGTCTAAATCTTGAATGGTTTCACGAATAATTTCCCGATAATGTTCGTTACTCCATTCACGACGAGCGGTACCGATAACCGCAAAATGCTCATTTAACAAGCCTTTACGAAATAAGCGAAATAGTGAAGGGTATAATTTTCTTTTGGCCAAATCTCCCGTTGCACCAAAAATAGTAAATAAAACAACATTTTCTTTTTTCATACTAGTTAGATAACTCCTTGTTCTCATAAAATTTTTGTTACAAGTTTAAAGCTTATCTACGAAAATTGTACTAGCCGCTTTATAACTAACGGCTATTTTTTTCTCTGAATTGGTAATGGTAATCGGGCCTTCGTAAGCGGCGATTTCTTCAATGACGAATTCTTCGGTGATATTTAGATTAATTGAAACTAAATAATCTAATAATTCCCGTTCGTCAATTACGCGAGCGATGCGGACTTTTGTACCGACAGGGTAGTCAGTTAAATTTGCTCGTTCTCTTTCGCTAACGATTTGTTGATTACTAGGAATCATGCCGCCGTGGGGACAGCTTTGGGGATGATTTAAATAATCTTCCAAGCGATCCGCTAATTCTTCAGAAGTGACGTGCTCTAGAACTTCGGCATCATCATGAACCGTGTTCCAAGGATAATTTAAATGTTGTACTAAAAAAACTTCCCATAAGCGATGCTTACGAATCAGGTTGCTGGCTTTTTGTAAGCCTTGCTCTGTTAATTGTGCGCCTTGATAAGGGGAATGCTCTACCAGCTGCTCTTTCACTAGCTTGGTAATCATTTCACTTACAGAAGCAGCGGAAATATTTAAGCCAGAAACAATTTGCTTGTTACTAACTTTTTTGGTATCGCCACCTAATTCTAAAATTAGTTTCAAATAATCTTCGCGATTTGGTGTCATATGGCTTCATCCTTTCTTACAAAGCAACAGGAAATTGATATAGAAAGTTGGCTTTTTTCCTTTGAATAACTAGACAATGTAGTTAGGCAGCGGCCATTTATTATCAGTTTATGAAAGAAAACTTATTCCTAAAGCTAAATTCATTACGTTGGCAAAACCAGTAAGATAATTCTAACAAAAAAAAACAACTTTGACTATTTTAAAAATAAGGAAAACCTTGATTTTTTCAATTATCTTACTGGAAAACGATTACTTTCACCAAAATTTATCACAAATAAAAAATCCCACAAGTTGTGGGAATGAAAATCACTAACTAAATTGCATCTAAAGAGTGGGTGCAATCATCAGCTTCATCATAAAGAGTAGCCTTTTGATTATTCGTAATTTGTAAAATCAAATGATAACCATTGCCATCTTGAAAAACTAGTCGTTCATCATTTAATTCAATGATATTAGCATTAATGGAACGATTATCTAAAGTGATTGTCAAATCATTTTCTACCTTTAAGGAATGAGGTGTTTTTTTATTGGCATGATAAAAGCGCCATTCACCACTATAGTGCTTATTTAGCTGTTCGGATTTTTTAGTTTTAGTTTTATGTAGGGCGGCTGAACCAACAAGGCCGGTAAAAATCGAAGCCCCTAAAACCCATGGCCATTTCTTTTTCATTTTACTCACCTAATTTATTTTCATTTGTTTAACTGTTCTAAGCTTAACACGAATTTTTTAGAAGAAATAGTTTCTTCAACGACTTTAATAAAAACGTAAAAAATTCGCAGTATTAGTAATATTTTTTGTTGAAGCGCAATCTTTTTTCTTGGTAATTTGACAGGAAGTTTGCTAATCTGAATATTATAGAGAAATTTTTAGAAATACTGATTAAATAGTATTCAAAAATGAAGGAGCTGGCTATGAAATATTCATCAATTGTTTTGGCAAATTTTTTAAAAAGAGAAAATCGGTTTATTGCCACTTGTCGCTTACAAACAACGCAAGAAATTGTCACCGTTCATGTAAAAAATACCGGTCGTTGCAAAGAAATATTAATTCCTGGCACGTTAGTTGCTTTAAACTATCAACCTTCACCTAAACGAAAAACCGCCTATGATTTAGTTGCGGCTAAAAAAGCTGATTTTTGGATTAATATTGACAGCCAGCTACCGAATCAATTAGTACATAATGGCTTGAAAACTGGTATAATAAACTTATCTGGCTTAACGGGCAAACTAACTGAAATTAAACCCGAACAAACATTTCAACAGTCAAAATTTGATTTCTATATAAAAACAGATCAAGGGGAGCAGGCTTTCATTGAAGTGAAAGGTATGACTTTGGAAAATCAACAAATTGGTGCTTTTCCAGACGCCCCGACTTTGCGCGGTTTAAAGCATGTTAATGAATTACGTCAGGCGCTAACCGTTGGCTATCGCAGCTACGTGATTTTTGTAGTGCAATTTGCAGAAATTAAAGAAGCGACTATTCATAAAAAAATGCAGCCAGCTTTAGTGCAAGCGATTGAGCTAGGACAGGCAGAAGGTTTAACGGTGCTGGCTTATAATTGCCAAGTAACCGCGGAGACAGTTGAACTAATCGGCCAAGTTGACTTTAATTTGCAAGCCGATTTTATTGACCCTAATCAAGAAGTTTAATTAAAAATAGCATAATATACAGAAGAGAAAGAAGGATAAAAAAATGATTCAATTAGGTGTGATTGGAACAAATTGGATTAGTCATCAATTCGTAGAAGCAGCGATTGCTACAGGAGATTATCAATTAGCTGGCGTTTATTCAAGAAAATTGGCGACAGCGACAACTTTTGCTGAAAAATATGGCACAGCAAAAACGGCAACTACTTTTGAAGATTTTTTTGCTTTACCGATAGATACAATTTATATTGCTTCTCCTAATAGTTTACATTTTCAACAAGCTAAAGCAGCGATTTTAGCTAAGAAAAATGTGATTGTCGAAAAGCCAGCCTTTTCAACGATTGCTGAAATGGAAGAAATCATTCAATTGGCTAACCAAGAAAATGTTTTCTTTTTTGAAGCAGCTCGCAATATTCATGAAGCTAGCTATCAAAAAATTGCTGAAGTGATTTGCGATAAAGGCCAAGTGATTGGTGGCAATTTTTCTTATATGAAATATTCTTCGCGCTATGACCAAGTGCTTGCTGGCGAAGAACCGAATATTTTTTCACCCCATTTTTCTGGTGGTGCAATCATGGATTTAGGGGTATATTTAGTTTACGCAGCTTTAGGCTGGTTTGGTAAACCGCAAAACGGTTATTATTTTGCTCAAAAAATCGCGACGGGCGTAGATGGTTTAGGTTTTGGCGTTTTACGTTATCAAGATTTCGATATAGCTTTACAAACGGGGAAAATTGGCGATGCTTTTTTACCATCGGAAATTTACTTTGAAAACGGCACGTTGAGACTAAATGGCGTCAACGCTATCGAAGAAGCCAGCTACTATGACCGCTTAACCAATCAAGAAGAAATTATTGCGGTTCAAGCCGAAGAAAATCCGATGATTGAAGAAGCCCGTAATTTTGCGCAAGTGATTTTAAACCCAGAAGATCAAGTTTGGGGTCAAAAATATGAAGAATGGGTGGAATTAGCCCGCAACGTCAACGAAACTCTCTATATTTTAAGAAGTAACGCAGAAATCAGCTTTGATGCGGATAAAAATTAATACTATAAAATGAATAAGGAATCCAATTATGACAGATAAAGAGATGCAGATGCCAGAAAAATGGCAAGTTCGTTGGCAAGAGCAAGGTTTTACCACCTTTTCGCCAATTCAAAAACAAAGTTATCAGCCTTTAAAAAGTGGCGAAGATGTTTTAGGGATTTCGCCAACTGGTTCAGGTAAAACATTGGCTTATACGTTGCCTTTGTTAGAAAAAGTCGTTAAAGGTGCCGGCATGCAACTCTTAATTTTAACTTCTTCACAGGAGTTAGGGATGCAAGTTTTCGAAGTCGTCAAGACTTGGGGAGCTGATTTAGGGTTAATCACGCAATCAGTGATTGGTGGCGCCAATGTTAAACGTCAAATCGAAAAATTGAAAACCAAACCAGAAATTTTAGTAGGAACTTCTGGTCGAGTGGTTGAGTTAATTAAACAGAAAAAAATTAAGAGCCATCAAATTAAAACCGTGGTTTTTGATGAAGCCGATCAACTTTTTGCCGATCCTTTAACGAAACAAGTAGTGAAGGCAGTTAGTCGTGAAACGCAGCTGGCGTTCTTTTCAGCGACTGGCCAGCAAGTTTTAGCAGAAGCACAAAATTTACGGCCAGCTATTTCCGTGATTGATGTAACTGCTGAAGATACTTCCCACGCGGGTATTCAACACTACTATATAGTTGTGCCCCCGCGAAAACGGGTAGATGAACTGCGCCGTTTAGCCAATATTCCAGCATTTCAAGGCTTGGTCTTCTTTAATGAAATTAGTGAATTAGGCAACGCTGAAGAAAAATTAGTTTATCATCAATTGCCTGTCAGCAGCTTGGCTTCCGATCAAAACAAGTTACTGCGTAAAGGCGCAATTAATAAGTTTAAAGCAGGCGAACTGAGTCTGTTGTTAGCCACTGATATTGCGGCACGGGGTTTAGATATTGATGATTTACCTTATGTGGTTAATGTGGATGTGCCTCTTACAGAAGAAAGTTATTTACACCGCAGTGGTCGAACCGGGCGGATGGGCAAAGCTGGTCAAGTGATTACCTTTATTCATGATGGCAGCCGTCGCGATTATCAACGATTAATGAAAAAAGTCGCTATAAAAGCCACGCAAATTTATTTATACGATGGCGCTTTGCAACAAACTGCTAAGCCAGAAACAACTGCATCTGAAAAAAATCGGGATAAAACAAGCTCTAAAAAGCCAGCAGCTAAAAAAACTAAAAGTAATAGTGGTAAAAAAAATACCACTAAAAAAGTTAGAAAAAAGCAAAAGTGATTACATCCCAAAAGTTATCTGAAAGATAGGTCTGTTATTTAGAAACGGAGGAAGAAATTTTTATGCTCTCAAGAAAAGAAGAAATCTTGCATACTTTAGAAAGCAATCAGCAGGAAATGACGGCAGCTGAACTAGCGACCTTGTTGCAAATTGATCGCAGCAATGCCAGTCGTTATTTAAGCGAACTTTTCAAAGAAAATAAAATTTCAAAATCTGATGGGCGACCAGTGAAATATCGCGCTTTGTTGGAAGAGGAAGAAGAAGTCCATGTAGATGATTCCAGCGAAGTTTCTTTCAATAATTTGGTTGGTGAAAAAGATTCATTAAAAGTCAGCATCCAACAAGCCAAAGCGGCGATTTTATATCCACCACGGGGCTTACATACGATTATTTTTGGGGAAACTGGTACTGGGAAATCAATGTTTGCAGAGTGTATGTACTCTTTTGCGGTGGAATCACAGACTTTACCAAAAGATGCACCATTCATTTCTTTTAATTGTGCAGACTATGCCCAAAATCCCCAATTACTGTTTGGTCATATTTTCGGGGTTCGTAAAGGCGCTTATACCGGAGCAACAGAAGATAGTCCGGGGTTGATTGCTAATGCTGATGGGGGAATTTTATTTTTAGATGAAATTCATCGCTTGCCGCCAGAAGGACAAGAAATGCTCTTTACTTTTATTGATAAAGGGATTTATCGCCCGTTAGGGGAAAGTAAAGAAACTTATGAAGCTTCTGTGCAAATTATTGGCGCCACTACGGAATCTTCAGAATCCTTTTTAACAACCTTTAATCGCCGGATTCCTATGGCGATTACGCTACCTAACTTAGCCAGTCGTTCGTTAGATGAGCGTTATGAAATTGTTTCGCTATTTATTAAACAAGAAGCCAATCGTTTGATTCAGCGGATTCGAGTGGAGCGAGAAGCTGTATTAGCTTTTATGCTATATGAAGCAGAAGGTAATATCGGTCAAGTTAAACGGGATTTGAAATTAGTTTGTGCCAAATCTTTTTTACATTACCGCACCCATGCAGAATCTGAGTTATTGATTCGCAAAGAAGATTTACCGCTACAAGTTCAAAAAGGTTTATTGAAAATTAAAGAAATTCCTGACCGCATGGAACGCTTTTTAGAAAGTAAAAGTCAGTATTTAACTTTTGAGCCAGGAACTGCCGAAGTGGTTTGGTCTCACGATCCAGAACGCAATATGCAAGTTTACAACGACATTGAAGAAAAAGTTTCGCAGCTATCAGAAGTTGAATTAAATAATATTAATTTAGAAGAACTAATTTCGCGAGATGTAGATGAATATTTTCAAACTTATGTTCAAGAGTTAACTAAAAATCAAATTCACAAAGAATTGATTCCTGAAAATATTTTAAATTTGACTGATCAATTATATGATATTGCGGAAGAACGTTTAGAGCGAAAATATAATGAAAAATCTCGCTTTGCTTTTGCCCTGCATTTACAAAGTACCATTGATCGAATTAAAGATGGCCATATGATTATTCACCCTGGCTTAAACAATATCCGCAAAACTTTAAATAAAGAGTTTAAAGTCGCGCTGGATTTATCCGGAATTATTGAAGAACAAGAAGACATCGAAATTCCTTTTGATGAAATTGGCTTTATCAGTATGTTTCTTTCTATTAATTTAGGGGAAACGGAACAGAATCACGAAAATCCAGTTGGCGTTATTATTTTAATGCATGGTAATTCCACAGCTTCTAGTATGTTAGAAACAGCCCAAGAGTTGTTGGGGACGACATTAGGTAAAGCTTTTAATATGCCGTTGGTAATGAAAGTTCAAACAATGTATAGTCAACTCTTAACTTATGTCAAACAAAATCAAGAGTTATTAAGTAATGGCTTGTTACTTTTAACGGATATGGGGTCTTTAAATTCTTTCGGGGATTTAATTTATGAAGAAACAGGTGTGCGCACCAAAGCGATTAGTATGACCAGTACGATGATTGTTTTAGAAGCGTTGCGGATGGCCAGTGTTGGCAGAAGTTTGGAGGATATTTATCAAAATATTCAAATGGCTTTTGAATCGATTATTCGCGATCGTTCCCGTAATAATAGTCATACGCCACAAATTAACAAGAAAGCAATTATTGTAACTTGTTTCACTGGTGAAGGGGTTGCCAGTCGATTATATCAACGAATCGAACCAGTGATTGATAAATCGCAAGTGGAATTAATTCAAATGCAGTTTTTAGAAAAAGAAACTTTCAAAAAGCATATTGATCGGTTGTTAGAAGAATATGAAATTAAAGCTATTGCCGGCACTGTTGCGATTGAATATCAAAATATTCCTTTCTTTTCTGCCTATGACATTTTTGATGATGAAAAACTAAACATCTTAAAACGGGTAGCGGCTGATGAAGTACCAACGGAAAAAATTATTCGTAGTTTAAGTCATGAATTGGATAATATCGCTGATATTCCTAAATTTATTCACGCTATTCAAAATACATTACAACAAGTTCAAACAGAGATTCACGTTACGATTGAACCAGAAGTACATGCCGGGATGATTATTCATACAGCTTTTCTGATTAATAATTTATTAGCTGGTGAAGAAGGGCGCGCCTTTCCTAATTTAGCTGAATTTGTTAAACAGAACCGCTTAGATATGGATATTTTGCGAACTAACTTTATGACATTGGAAAAAAATTATCAAATTAAGATTCCGGAAGCTGAATTTGCCTTTTTAGTGGAAATGATGCAACAAAATCGCTTAGATAATCAAATAGAAAATGCGAAAAATCGCCATTTCTGATTTGAAGTTACACACTATCAAAATGTATAGTGTGTAATTTGTGGAAAATAGTGTGTACACACAATTGTATAGACCAAATCACCAATTTAAGTGGAATTTGGTCTATTCTACTTTTGGCACGCTTCTTGCTTTATATAAAGTGTAAAAGACTTTTTAATTTATCGCAAAAGCATAAAAGACTTTTGCAAAGAAAAGGAGTGTACCAAAATGACAAAAACAATTATGTTAGTTTGTTCTGCAGGGATGAGTACTAGTTTGTTAGTAACTAAAATGCAAAAAGCAGCAGAAGCACGAGGCTTAGAAGCCGATATTTTCGCAGTATCAGCATCAGATGCGGATAACAATATCGAAGCAAAAGACGTTAACGTTTTATTATTAGGCCCACAAGTACGTTTCATGAAAACACAATTTGAACAAAAATTACAACCAAAAGGTATTCCTTTGGATGTTATTAACATGGCTGACTACGGCATGATGAATGGCGAAAAAGTCCTTGATCAAGCTTTAGCTTTAATGGAAAAATAAGAAAGAGTTACAAAAAAAGTATCAAACTAATTTTTCGAAGAAAAATTAATACTTTAAAACGAAATAGGAGGAATAAACAATGGAAGATCAACAAAACTTAGAAGCAATCATGGGTTTAATTATGTATGGTGGTAACGCAAAAAGCGATGCAATGGAAGCAATCGCAGCAGCAAAAACAGGTGATTTTGAATTAGCTGATCAAAAAATCGCTGATGCAGAAGCATCTTTAGTTGAAGCACATCATTCACAAACTGGCTTGTTAACACAAGAAGCACAAGGTAACCATATGGAAGTTACTTTATTAACAGTTCACAGCCAAGATCACTTAATGACTTCAATTGCTTTTACAGATTTAGCAAAAGAAATCATTGATGTTTATCGTAAGATGGAAGCGAAATAAAAAAGTTATAACAGAAGGCTGCGAGAGAACTTATTTTAATAAATATATATTGTCAGCACCTTCTTTATATAAATATTTTTAAGGAGGAAGTAAAATGGATGCATTTACATCTTGGTTGGAAAGACACGTTCTTCCAATCGCAGCAAAAATTGGGTCAGAAAAACATTTAGTTGCTTTGCGTGATGCTTTTATCGGTATGATGCCAGCAACTATGGCCGGCGCGATAGCAGTATTATTAAACGCTTTTGTTCGTGATTTCCCGAAAGAATATATCGGGGAAGGCAATGCAATTACAAAATTCTGTCAGCCGTTAATTTCAGTTAATGGTTTAGTATGGGGCGGAACTTTAGCAATTATGGCGGTTATTTTCTCAGTTTCATTCGGCTATAACATTGCGAAAGCTTATGACGTGGATCCTTTATCAGGCGCGTTAGTTTCATTAGTTGCTTTTATCATGGGGATTCCTCAAACAGCAACAGCGAACATCAAATTAAGTACAGTTTTAGATAAATCAGTAATTGGTTTATTCACTGAAGCAGGTGCTAAAGTAACAGAAGTTGACGGTGTTAGCCAAATTAGTGCTGATGCTTGGGGCTATTTCCCATTTAGTAAATATATGGGCGGCTCAGGTTTGTTTACAGCAATTATTTTTGGGTTTATCTCAGTAATTATTTTTGCGAAATTGATGAAGAAAAATATCATCATCAAAATGCCAGATTCAGTGCCACCTGCTGTATCTAAAGCCTTTGCAGCAATTATTCCTGGTATCGCTGGCTTATATGTTTCTGGTACAATTTACTATGTTTTCCAAAAAGTTGCAGGTATGCCTTTGATTGACTGGATTTCAGAATCTATTCAAAAACCATTACTTGGTTTATCACAAGGATATTTAGCAGTATTCATTATCGTATTGTTAGTTCATGTATTATGGTTCTTCGGTTTACACGGAACAAATATCATGGGTGCAGTTTTACAATCTATCTATGGTGTTGCAATGACCGAAAATACGAATGCTTACCAAATGAAAGAAGCTATCCCTTATAAATGGGTTGCAGGTTCTTTTGAAGCGTTTGTATGGCCTGGTGGTGCCGGTGTTACTTTAATGTTATTAGTAGCGGTTTTACTTTTCTCTAAACGTGCTGATTATTTAACAGTAGCCAAATTAGGCATTGGGCCTGGTTTATTTAACATTAACGAACCAGTTATGTTTGGTATGCCAATTGTATTAAACCCAATCTTCATGGTACCATTTATTGTTGCACCAATCGTAACAGCTTCAATTGCTTACTTTGCCACACTGGCAGGTTTAGTTAACCCAGTTGTAGTAAGTGTTATCTGGGTAATGCCAGCAGGACTTAGTGGTTTCTTAGCAACTGGTGGTGACTGGCGAGCAATCGTGTTAACCATTGTCAATTTAGCGGTTGCTTTAGCAATTTGGGCACCATTCGTTATAGCAGCAAATAAACTAGATCCAGCTGCTGGTGAAGAGTAAAAAAGTATTTAGTGGTTGGAACATTAAGTTTGATAATTATTAAATCCAGGTAGAAAGATAGTTCTCGTTGTAAAAGCAAATTTTACAACGAGAACTGACTGGGTTATAATTATTTTCAATTAATGTTTTAGCCACTCTTTTAAAATACTAATGTTCATAAAGAGTTAAAATTTTAAAGTTAATATAAGCTAAGGAGGAACAAAAATGATTACAGTAAACTCAGCAATGCAAGGAGACAATATTATTGCCTTGTTAGAAGGATTGACAGAAGGCGAAATTAGCTATAAATTTAAAGAAAAAAAAGGAATTCAATTGATTTTTGAAATCACTGGTGATAAAGATCAAGCAATTCGTTTAGCAAAAGATTCAATTAAAGCAACAGATTGGGGAAGAATTTTATTCTTTAATGTTGCCTAAACTGTTGATAAACTAGGTAGGTGAGCAACATGGTAAAAAACGGCTTGTTTATTATGAGTATTGGTTTTCTTTTATTTGTTTATAGTGCAAATGCTGCAACAGGTGAATATAATTGGATTAATTTACTTTCAGCAGTATTTTTAATCGCTATTGGTTTTTTCGTGTATCGAAGAGGCGCTAAAAAGGAAAAAGAAAACAAAAAAGTAGAGGATAATGACAATGGAAATCAAAAAAAATCTTAATGTACCTGCAGCTTTCTTTTATGGAAAAGTTTTAGATTCAATTCGTCATGATGTACGAACTGTCACTGGGAAAAGCCTAACTGAAAAACAGTTAAATGGTTTTTCTTATGATAAGGTTTTTTCGAAAGATCAAGCTGCTAAAATTATAATTGACGAGTTAGTACCAAATAGTAGTTATCAATATCGTACATTATCTGTTAGAAATGAGTTTGTTTGTCGTTATGATATTCAAGCAATTGATGATAATCATTGTATGGTTACCTATAAAGAGTCAATGACTTCAAATGGCACATTCCAAAAATTGAATGATATGTTTACCGGAATATTATTAGGATTTTTCAAAAAGCGTCGCTTTAAAAAAATGCTAACAATGATTGAAGAATCTTATTAAAAGGCATCAGCGATGACGCCTTTTTTCTTTGCCTAAACATTTTAGTAATTTATAGGCTATTTCAAGGAGAGGAAGGGATTAAATGAAAGATAATATCCGAAAGATGACGCAAGCCGATTCACAGGCAATGTTTGAGTTGGCGGCTTACGCTTTTAACTCAGAAAAAACGGAAATGCGAAAAAAACGATTTGATTGGTTAGTGGATTGTTCGGCTAATTATGGCTGTTTTGAAGATGATCAGCTAACAGCTCAAATTATCGCTACACCGTTTACGATTGATTTTCATGGGACAACTTATAAAATGTCGGGCATAGGGAGCGTTTCTTCTTATCCTGAATATCGCGGGCAAGGGAATATTTCGGCTTTGATGAAACAAATTCTCTTTGATCTTAAAACAGAGAAAACGGCATTATCTTATTTAGCACCTTTTTCTTATCCTTTTTATCGCCGTTATGGCTATGAGCAACTTTTTGAACAAATTGAATACAAGATTAGTAGTCGCGACTGGCCACAAACGCCATTGACTGACCGACATATTTATCGATGCAATTGGGAAGAGGCTAAACCAGCTATCACAAGTATTTATGAACAATGGTTAGCGGAAAATCCTGGTGGGGTAGTTAGAGAAGATTGGTGGTTGGATTATAAATTTTCTTTAGGAAAAGACTATCGTTTTGCAATTGTTGAAAATCCATTAGGAAAAGTTGAAGGCTATTTAGTTTATGAAGTCACGGTGGAACAATTTGTTATTCATGAATGGTTAGCACTAAATCAAAAAAGCTATACTGCTTTAGCTGGCTTCATCGGTTCTCACAGTGGTGCAACTCATCAATTCTATTATAAAAAAGGTTTCTCTGGTGAGCAATTAAGTTATTTGATGCCATCACCGTTACTTGAGATCCAAATACAACCTTATATGATGGGCAGAATTGTTGATTTTGAAAGTTTCATTGAAGCTTATCCATTTATTCCGGAGTCAACAGAGGCTACTTTCTATTTAGAATTGCAAGATGATTATGGACCTTGGAATAACGGTATTTGGCAACTGATTATTAAAGATGGCAAAACTACTATTAAAAAAGACATCACGCCAACTGCTGAAATTGCTGGGAAAATTTTACATGCCAATATTCAAGGGTGGACGCAATTTTTCATGGGCTATGCTTCTGGTAAAAAACTTCATTTTCACGAAATTATCACGGGTGAGGCAAAACAAATTGAGTATTTCGACCAGTTTATTCCTGAAGGCAAACCAGTCCTTGAAGATTACTTTTAAAATAAAAAACGTTCGCAACTTCTAACAAAAGAAGTTAGCGAACGTTTTTGTTTTAACGGTTAATTGAACGAGCAACACGACTGATTGTGTGACGCATGCCCCGAATCGCAACTGATAATTCATAAATATTTTCAGTTGGCGCCATGCCGCCATAACCCGCATCACCAATATGTTGAATATCAACGCCGCAAATTTTATTTTGAATCGCCATTTGTCGTAAAGTTTCTGGACGGGCACTTTCTTGACTGGTGCCGATAGCAGACATTGTTAGTAAATCATATTTTTTAGCAATTTGCACTGCTTCAATTAAATCATTTTCAGTAAAGCCTTGAATCGTTCCGACAGCTGGTAATAATAAAATATCCGCACCAGCTTTGGCATAATCTTCTACGGCTTTTTTAGTTACAACAGGTTCACTAGAGCCCGCACTATGCATTTTTCCAGCGATAATTAAACCAGAGAAATGTTTTTTAGCCGTTTTAACCGCCTCAGCAATCGCTGCATTAGTTACGCCAGTACCAGGATTGCCAGTGAAACAGATGAAATCTACCCCTAATTTTTCTGCTTCTTGAATGGTTTCAGGCGAACTTTGACGACCTTTACTGATATTTAATTTATCGCTAAACATATCAGTTGATTCAGCAACTGGCTCTAAATTAATCCCGATTGGGCGACCAGTTAGTTTTTTCAAAATTGGAATAGGATTTTCAACTTGTGCTTCAGGGTCAGCTAATTTAGCAAAATTTTCTTCTAACGATTGATTAGGTAAACCAAAAACGATTGGTTTAAAGCAATCAAAGGCATTTAATAAAATCAAATCAGCGCCATAAGCACTAACTACTTCAGCATTTGTAATATCGCCAGCCATTGGCGGTGCCAATACAACATTTTCCACCGCAATCGTCCGACCTTCACTTGCTTTGATGGATTGTTTCAATTCGCTAGCAGACATTGCTCTGATTTCACTGGCGCTAGCGCTAATTAATCTTTTAACCATGGAATAACCTCCTAGATATTTAGCAACAAGAGCTAAAACAGCCCTTTTCACTTTGTTCTAGACCATTATACCATTTACAATGATTGATTGCGATTGACAAGGGACATTTCCAAGGATAAAATAAAAAGGATTACAGTTTTTGCAATGATTTTAAATAAAGACTATTTTGTCCTCGTACCTCAGTAGGATAGAGGGTTCGCCTCCTAAGGGGAATGTCACCATATCCCTAAGAGGGTAAAATTGAATATTTGCTAATTAATGTCCACGTAGCTCAGCTGGATAGAGCACACGCCTCCTAAGCGTGGGGTCGGAGGTTCAAATCCTCTCGTGGACGCCATAAATTATGCTTAAACCTTTGATTTATAAAGGTTTTTAGGCTTTCGATATATTTCGTAGTGAGTTGTAAATTTTGGAATACTCACTTGAAACAAAAGTTAAAGTTAGTAAGAAATTCTTGTTAATTGGAAACGAACTGTTTTTGCTTCACCTACATCAGTTAACAATGAGCCGTTTTATACAATACTTGCTAATATATAATTTTATTTATATTTATCGTTAAGTGAGTTGTTAAACCTTTTTAAAAGTAACTCTTTAGAATAATCTGAATTACATTCATTGATTAAAGCTAAATATTTTGTTACCTCATTTGGGGCTAACTGCTTTTCGGAATTAAATTCAGTACATGATTCAATTATATGAATCAATGACATTTCCAAACCAAATAAATATTCTTTTGGATACATTCTAATGATTGCCATAGCCTCAGTATATGTAATAGGTTTTTCAATCATTGATATTAACTCTCCATATTTATATATCCAACTTTGTGGAATATCATTCGATTCAGTATACTCCTCTGGTGGAGTACCAAACCTAATAAACTCTTCAACAGCATGTTTCATTAAGTTTTCTCTCCTAAGGGTCAATTATCAGTTCAATTCTGGGGGCCTATTAAAGTTAATAAGTTCCTTCTTCGCCTTGTGAAATTAAAATTATTGGACCGTTTTTAGTGATTGCTAAGCTATGTTCGTATTGACAACTTAACGAGCCATCTTTTGTTCTAGCGGTCCAGCCGTCAGTTCCCATTTCCGCTTCCCATGAACCTATATTGACCATTGGTTCGATTGTGATGGTTTAGTCGTATTCCTTTACCAGCTTGTCCGTAATGAGCAAAAAAGGGTTCTTCATGGATTGATGGACCAATTCCATGAGCGATAAAATCTCTAACTAGATCATAGCCAGCTGATTCTACATAAGTTTGAATCGCATGACCGATATCACCAACACGATTGCCAACTTGTGCTTGCTCAATCCCTAAATATAGGGCTTTTTTGGTTATCTCCATTAATTGTTCTGTTTGCTTTGTTGCTTTCCCGACTGCATAAGACCAGCAAGAATCAGAGATTGCACCGTTCAAATCGATGCACATATCGACTTTGATTAAGTCGCCTTCATGTAATACTTTTTTTCGCGGAAAGCCATGACAAATTTCATCATTAATGCTGCAGCAAGTTGCATATTCATAACCTTCAAAACCAATTTGAGCAGCAATGCCACCATGATCTTCAATGAATTTTCTAACAAATACTTCAATATCCCAACTGGTGATGCCAGGTTTAATAAATGTTCGTAATTGTTTATGAACAGCAGCCAATAAGGCACCTGATGCAGCCATTTTATCTATTTCTCTTTGTGATTTTAATGTAATCATTTTTTTACCTCTTTCTTGTTGCTTTTTTGTAATGAATTGAACAAACAGTAGGGGCTTGATTTTGAAATTTAAGGGGTTCTTTTTTTATAAAATTTCCTCACAAATATGAATAAGATGCTCCATAGATCCTACCAAATTTTCCATTTCTGATTCTCCGAAATTATCTAATAATAAATTCCAGGAATTCTCCATTTTTTTTGAAAATTGTTTTACAATTTTATGGCCTTTTTCTGTAGCGGTTATGGAGACTTTTCGTCGATCTTTATTATCTATTTCGCGGGTGATGTATTGCTTTTTTTCTAAGGTATTTAAAATGTAAGATACGGCAGGTTTTGTGATAGTCAAACGTTCTCTAATTTCTGCTATGTCTAAATTTGTATTGCCATTTTTACTTAGTTGACAACCTTGTGTTATGCGTTTTAAAATTGCCAGTTCATTGACTGAAATTTCCCATTCAGCAGAAAAGGCGGTTTCTATTTTTTTATATTTTGAAATCGTGGTAAAAAACTGATTTCTTAGCTCTGGATTCATTAGCAAATCCTCCTTTTGCATTAAAAAATATGTTGAAGATATTCAGTGCTTATTTGTAAATTGTGCCAGATAAACAGAAATGATTAAATGTTTAATAGTTAAGTATTTAACTAATTGAGAATAAGAGCATATTAGCATCTTCGTATTGAAAAGTCAATATTGCTGTTATTATCTTGTTAGAGGGGATTAGTAATAAAAGAAAGGGAAGATTGCTAGTAGATACAATTTGAACATAAAAAACGTTCAATTTAATGAACGTTTTTCTTAATCTAGTGATTTTTTTCTTATATTAATTAGTTATTAGCTGGCAAGCTTTGCATCAAAGCAAAGAAAACTTCAGCAGCGCCAGTATTGAAATATTGATACCAAAAATCTAACGTATCTGCTTGGAAAACACTTAAATGTTCAATAATTAGTTTTGCCCACAACAAACCACCTGTAGAGCTGGCAGTGATTAAATTGTTATCTGCCACAGCTGGCTCATCAATATAAAAATCTTGACCCTGATAATCAGGAACCATCATTTCAAGGAAGCCTGCGCCATTACTAGTATGTGGACGATTATTTAATAAACCAAAGCTTGCTAGTGCAGTAGTTGCACCGCAAATTGCAGCAACTGTTCCGTTAGCCGCAAGGAGTTCGCTGGCTTTTTTTAGAATAGCAGTATGTTGTGGCTCATGCCAAGTGTTTGCACCTGGTAATAACAACATATTTTTTTCACTGACAACCATCTCATCAACTAAGCAATCTGGCGTAATTGTCAGTCCACCCATAGTTGTGATAGGTTCTTTAGAGAAACTAACTGTTTTGATAGCAAACTGTGGTGCATCTTTTTTGAAAAAACGACCAGAATTCAGCTCTGAAGTAACGTGCCCTAATTCCCAGTCAGCTAAAGTATCAAGAACATAAATATAAATTGTAAACATAATTTTTTCTCCTTTTTGATTATAATTTATTTTGTATAAGTTGATTTAACTTGATTACTTCTTTACTATAACAGCCAATTGTTGACAGCGCTATGTCAACAATATATAATGAAAAGAAATTTTAAAAGGGGACTAGTAAATGAAGGTTGAAAGACTAGTTAGCATTATTATGATTTTGCTTGATAAAGAGCGGATTAGCGCGCAACAGTTAGCCAATCGATTTGAAGTTTCTCTGCGGACGATTTATCGAGATATTGATGCTATTGATTGAGCGGGGATTCCGATTCATGCCATACCTGGAGTGGGTGGTGGTTTTGAAATTATGCCCAATTACAAGTTGGATAAAAAAGTTTTTTCAACTGGTGATCTTTCTGCTATTTTGCTGGGGCTTTCCAGTATATCCAGCATGATTCATTGCGATGAGCAGATTAATGCTCTTGAGAAAATTAAAAGTTTTATCCCTGCTGATCGAGCAAAAGAAATTGAATTAAAATCTAGCCAAATCCATATTGATTTAAATTCGTGGATGGGAAATAAAAATATCCAAGCACATTTAAAAATTATTAAAGAAGCTTTGCAGGAAAGAAAAATTCTCTCTTTTGACTATGCCGATCGACATGGCGATAAAACTACCCGAACGGTTGAACCTTATCAGCTTGTTTTGAAAAATAGCCATTGGTATTGTCAGGGATATTGCCTTAAAAGAAATGATTTTCGTTTGTTTAAACTATCCCGCATGTCAAACTTAGAAATGCAAGCAACAACTTTTGAAGCAAGAGATTATCAAAGGCCTCAGTTGGAATTTACTGATATTTTGACAACGATGCAAAAGCAAATCAAAATTCGGATTCAACAATCAATTATGGATGATTTACTTGATTATTGTGCTTATGAAGATTTTTTACCAGCGGGGGAAGAACATTATATCGTTAATTTTCCTTTTATAGAAAATAATTACTACTATAATATTCTGTTGGGTTTTGGAAATAAATGCGAGTGTTTGGAGCCGTTAACAGTTCGGACTGAAATGAAGCGAAGAATTCAGGAGCTGGCTGCGATATATGAAGATTAGGACTATATATTAATCAAAGAAAAACAAGTAGTTATTTCAACTACTTGTTTTTTTGTTAATTATTGAAAAGAGTTTTTAGTTTTAACAAAGCGACTATCTTCGCCATCTATCAATACAAAACCGCAGGCTAACAAGGATTTTTCAGAAGCTTGGTTGGCTTTGTCAATATCAGCTGTTACGCGCTGAGCATCAGGAAAAGAGAAAATTTTATCAACTAGTAGAGAAATTAAAGCTTTCCCCAATCCTTTGCCTAAATAATCTTCTTCACCTATGAGATAATCAATGCCATAGGAACCGGCTAAGGGGAGTGTGCCAAAATCTTCTTCCCCGCTATCTTGACAGTTATAGTATTGGCATAGCCCAATCGGTGTATCTCCCCACATAACAATAAGATGAGTTAGCCACTGAAATTCATCATAGCGGTGATTGATTTCATATAACCAATCATCAATTGTTACGTTAAGATGGGGAATTTCATACCATTTTTTCACGTGTTCTTTATTCAACCAAGCTGCTACTAATGAAATATCATCATCTTTCATTAATCTTAAGGTTAACATCGAATTTTCTCCTTTTAGTAATTTTATTTTAGCTATGTCAAAACTCTAAACTATTTTTTCTTATAAATCAAAGGACTTAAGTATGAAAAAAGATAGCTATTGGAACTGACCCCAATTAGTGGGACACATTCAAAAAAGCATTGATTAGATTGCAGATTTCCGATATTCAATCGGTGATTTGTAGTCTAATTTTTGTTGAATGCGAGT
>NZ_JARXWL010000011.1 GCF_029893325.1 Enterococcus sp. PF1-24 | reverse complement strand
TTCCTTTACTGCCTTTTCTAACTTATCAGAAGTAGATAATTCTCTTTCTGATGGACGTCCTGAAGAAAAATTTAGCCTCTCAACCTCGCCACTTAGGTACCACTTTTTCCATTTGTAAATAGTTCCTCTGCTAGAAATTTGAAATTCTTCACGAAGTGAAGCTGCACTTTCACCGTTTAAAAATCTTTTAATAATTTGAATTTTAAGTTCAGTTGGGTAAAAATTATGTTTTGACATCAGAAAACACCTCCAAATTTATTTTACTAAATTTGAGGTGCTCTTTTTTAGTTGTATCTAATTATAGTGGCAGTTCCAATTTCCAGAATGTCTTTTTATTTATCTTAAACTTGCGCCCAGACGCTTTCCAAAATATTGGTTTGATTACGGTCAGGTCCAACAGAGAAAGTTGAAATCCGTACCCCCACCAACTCGGAAACGCGGCGAACATAGTTGCGGGCATTTTCTGGTAAGTCGGCTAAAGTTTTACAACCAGTAATATCTTCTGACCAACCTGGCAACTCTTCATAAATTGGTTTACAACGATTTAATTCCTTCAAGCTAGCGGGATAATGATAAATTTCTTTGCCGTCTAACTCATAAGCCGTACAAATTTTCACGGTTTCTAAACCACTCAACACATCAATTGAGTTCAATGATAAATTAGTAATTCCTGAAACCCGGCGAGAATGACGCATCACTACCGAATCAAACCAGCCCACCCGACGTGGACGACCAGTTGTTGTGCCGTATTCCCGACCAACTTCACGAATTTGGTTGCCTGTTTCATCAAATAATTCCGTTGGGAAAGGGCCATCCCCTACCCGAGAAGTATAGGCTTTACAAACCCCCACGACTTTATCAATTTTAACTGGGCCAACGCCGCTACCAATCGTTACGCCACCAGCAACCGGATTGGAAGAAGTTACAAAAGGATAAGTTCCTTGGTCAATATCCAACATTACCCCTTGCGCCCCTTCAAATAAAACCCGTTTGCCTTCATCTAAAGCATCATTCAAAATAACTGAAGTATCGGTAACGTATTGCTTAATTTGTTGGCCATAAGCATAATATTCTTCAAAAATTTCTTCAAAAGCCAAAGGTTGGCTATCGAACATTTTGGTAAACAAACGATTTTTTTCTTCTAAATTAATCCGTAAACGTTCTTCAAAAATTTCTTTATCTAATAAATCCGCAATCCGAATCCCGATGCGGGCCGCTTTATCCATATAAGCAGGGCCGATGCCTTTAATGGTTGTGCCGATTTTGTTGTCGCCTTTCGCATCTTCTTGCAACTGATCCAATTGAATATGATAAGGTAAAATCACATGAGCCCGATCAGAAATTCGCAAATTATCCGTGGTTACTTTTTGTTCATGCAAATACGCTAATTCTTTCACTAAAGATTTAGGATTCACCACAACGCCATTACCAATCACGCTAATTTTGTCCTTGTAAAAAATCCCTGATGGAATTAAATGCAATTTATAAGTTACTCCATCAAATTTAATCGTATGGCCAGCATTGTCGCCGCCTTGATAACGAGCAATCACTTCCGCATTTTCACTTAAAAAATCGGTAATTTTGCCTTTACCTTCGTCGCCCCATTGCGTTCCAACTACAACTACTGATGACATGGAAACACCTCTATCTAAATTATTTATGGACCAGCTGAACAACTTATTTCAGCATTCCGTTAATATTTTAACAGTAAAACAGCTGATATTCAATTAAAAGTCGAAAATTAAAATAAAAAAACGATTATTATTTGATTAAACACGAACATTACAGTAAAAAATGCTATATTATTGTCAAAACATTAATTGTAAAAAAACTAGTCATTTCTTCCTAATGTTTTATCCCCATAAAATAAAGTTATCCACTATCTCACATTTTACAAACATACGTTCTTTTTAGCTGTTTAACTTTTCTAGCTAAAGCACTACACTCCAGTCTTATCAAGCTTTTTAAAGTAATTTATACCTTCTGATAAACTGTTATCCTAAAGCTACTTATCCACACCTTATGCACATGTGGATAAAACGAATAAACGTTCTTTTTTAGTTATCCACAAGCTTAGCCTTAATCTCATAAAAAAAAGCGAGAAAACAATTAATGTTTTCTCGCTTTTCTATATTCATTTAAACAAATAAATTATAAGAGGCATAACATATTAAAATGAAACCCATTAACGTTGAATTATCAAAAAACGGATTCCCGAATTTAATATAGTAAATGCTCTCTAATAATAAGATGATTATGCCCATTACTAATATAAAGTAAAAGGCTAACTTTAATAAATCAATAGATTTATTACATATAATAAGCATGATACCCACTCCTTACCACTTACTTTTTCGAGAAATCCACTGTTAAGTATTTACCGTCTTTATCTAAATAGAAAGCACAGTTCTCGGTTTTCACCCGTAGATAACCAGTCATGAAGATATTAACATCTAGCTGCGCTTCTTGATCATCTTTAATTGTGCGATAATCTTCTGGCTTAAATTACTTTTTTACCTTCTACATTATAGAAAGTTGTTGAGCCGTCTTCTTCTTCAATGTTGAACTTTTGATTAGAGATGGTGGCATTTTCAACGCTACCTTTACGGGGAGCGAACATTTACTTACCAGTTTTATCAATCATGCGAGCTTTATCCACCACCGCTGAACCATTCACAAAATTAGTATTAGGAAATTCTTTGTCAGCTAAAGAAAATTTAATTTTCCCTTGTTCATCAATTAGATGCCAACAATCTTTTTGATAGACCCAAGCGACTTTATCAGAAAAGCTGCGAGCATCTTGAAAAAGCTGTGTGGTGCTAGCTGTTTTAGAAGTTATTTCTAAAGGATGCTCTTCATCCTTTTTGGCAGTTGTTTCGCTAGTTGCCTGATTAGCTATATTATCGCTATTCTCAGTCGTGCTGCTACTTGTATTCCCATTACAAGCCGTCAGTAATACTACTGAACTAAAAATTAGCGGGAGTATTTTTTTCTTCATATCGTTCCACCTTGAATTAATCTTCGTTATTTTATTTTACTATAAATGTTCCTTTAATGAAACACTTGCTAAAATAAAACCTCTGTCGCAGTTTCCCACAGCAGAGGCTATTTCTTAATACTCTTCTCGTAAAGAAATCGAAGAGAATTTATTATATTCTTTAATAAAGAGCAACTCAACGGTTCCTCGAGCACCACTCCGGTTTTTCTCAATGATTACTTCCACGATATTATCGTTTTCTGGTGGTTCATAATCGCCATCTTCGCTGCCCCGCTCATAATAATCATCTCGATATAAGAAAGCTACGATATCGGCATCCTGCTCAATTGACCCAGACTCCCGAATATCACTTAGGACTGGTCGTTTATCTTGTCGCTGCTCAACTCCCCGTGAAAGCTGAGATAGCGCGATTACTGGTACTTTTAATTCTTTTGCAAGCTTTTTCAACTGACGAGAAATTTCTGAAACTTCTTGTTGCCGGTTTTCACGGCCCGTTCCTTCAATCAGCTGCAAATAGTCAATCAGAATCAAGCCAAGATTGCCTTTTTCTTGCGCTAACTTACGGCATTTGGCACGAATTTCAGAAATTTTAATCCCTGGGGTATCATCAATGTAAATATTAGCATTTGACAGGCTCCCCATGGCCATCATTAAGTTGTCCCACTCTTCTTCTGTCAGTTGCCCTGTTCGCAAGTGGCTGGCTTCTATGGAGCCCTCAGCACACAACATCCGGTTAACTAAAGACTCCGCCCCCATTTCCAAACTGAAAATAGCTACTGAACGGTCAGTTTTAGTGCCGACGTTTTGAGCAATGTTTAAAGCAAAGGCGGTTTTCCCGACGGCAGGTCGGGCAGCTAAGATGATTAACTCTTCCGGTTGGAAACCAGCGGTCATTTTATCTAACGCTTGATAACCAGTTGGTAAACCGGTAATTTCTTCATCGTTACTGGCTAAACTTTCAATGTTTTCAATGGTATTAGCTAAGACATCAGAAATTTTCAAGAAACCGCTACGATTTCTTTTTTCCGCAACTTCCAGAATGCTTTTTTCCGCATCATCTAAAATTGTTTGAACATCTTCCCCTTGTTCAAAACCATTAGTTACTATAGTAGTAGCTGTTTGAATTAAACTCCGCAACAAAGACTGCTCTTCGACAATTTTAGCATAGTGAGCCAAGTTAGCCGCGGTCGGTACCGCTGTAACTAACTCCGTCAAATAGCCTAAGCCACCGACATCCTCTAGCAAATGATCTTGTTCCAAGCGAGCTTGCATGGTAATAATATCAATGGCTTCATTGCGATTGCTTAAATCAACCATCGTTTGGAAAATGATTTGATGACTACGACGATAAAAATCTTTTGCTTCTATATATTCTAATGCTTCAATTAAAGTATCGGATTCCAAAAATATTGAACCAAGAACGGCTTGTTCAGCTTCAATATTTTGCGGTGGAATCCGATCTTGCCAAACTTCACTCATATGTACAACGCTCCTAATCATCTCACTTAAATATTACACCAAAACAAGCTTCACTTCATAAATGAAACAAGCTAGCCTATCTATTTTACAAAAAAAAGCCAGCTAAATCAACTTATTAAAAACAAGCAGGCAAGAGCATTACCAACTGTTTTAGCTGTTAAAACAATTGGTAATGTCACTCTCACCGCTACTTGATTACTCTTGAACTACGTGAACTTTAATTTTAGCAGTTACTTCATGATGCAGTTTCACAGAAATATTGCTATAACCTAATGTTTTAATTGGTTCAGGCATGTCCATTTTACGTTTATCAAGTTTAATGCCATATTGTTTATTCAAAGCTTCCGCTACTTGTTTTGAAGGAATTGAACCGAATAAACGGCTATCTTCTCCAGCTTTGGCTTTAATTTCTACTACCGTTTCTTCTTTTTCTAAAACGACTTTTAAATCTTTGGCTTCTTGTAAAACTTCAGCGTCTTGTTTTTCTTTAGCACGTTTTTGACCAGCCACTTCACTCAAAGCACTTTTATTAGCTTCTTTAGCTAGACCATTTTTCAGAAGAAAGTTATTGGCATAGCCAGTTGGTACTTCTTTAATCTCACCTTTTTTACCTTTACCTTTAACATCTTTCAAAAAAACAACTTTCATATCTATACCTACCTTTCTATACCACATCAGAAATACCTGTGGCTAAAAAGCCCATGATTCCTAATGCTAAGCCAGTATCTTTATTTTTGCTTACCTACTAGTATACTAGAAAAAACGACTGATAGGAAATCAAAATTGCCCATTCCAGAAAAATGTTTCACGTGAAACATCCAACTTTTAAAACATAAAAAAAGTTGCAATTTCACTTACTTAAAAGCGAAATTACAACTTCAACATTTATCATTATATAATTATTCTTCACCAACGAAAGGTAATAATCCCATAATACGTGCACGTTTGATTGCTACTGTTAATTTGCGTTGGTTTTTCGCACCAGTACCAGTTACACGACGTGGTAAAATTTTTCCGCGTTCAGAAATAAATCTTTTTAGTAATTCCACATCTTTATAATCAATATGTTCGATATGGTTTGCTGCAATATAATCTACTTTGCGACGTTTACGTCCGCCTCTTCTTTGTTGTGCCATCCTATTTCCCTCCTTTATAACTTTTAGAATGGTAAATCATCATCAGAAATATCAATGCTTGTGCCAGCGGCAAACGGATCAACATCACGGCTGAAATTCGGCATTGTATTTTGTGATGCTTGAGATGCTTGATTAAATCCTTGACTGTTGCCCAAATCGTTATTAGGAGCTTGAGTATTGACATTGTTATTATTGTTGTAGTTATTGTTTGAATAACCACCACCAGAACTTTGTCTTTGTTCAGAAACAGTTTTTGATTCTAACATTTGGAAATTGTCAGCCACAACTTCTGTTACATAAACTTTTTGACCTTGCTGATTATCATAAGAACGCGTCTGGATTCGACCAGTTACACCAATCAGTGAACCTTTACGACCAAAATTCGCCAATGTTTCCGCAGATTTGCGCCAAATAACGCAATTAATGAAATCTGCTTCTCTATTCCCATCTTGACTTGTATAACTACGATTCACTGCCAAGGTAAAAGTTGCCACGGCAATTCCACTTGATGTGTATCGTAAATCAGGGTCTTTCGTTAGTCTTCCAACTAAAACGACATTGTTAATCAATTTGACATCCCCTCTCGTAAGAAATGTTTCACGTGAAACAATTAATTATGCTTCTTCTTCTTTAACGATCATGTGACGAATAATATCGTCATTGATCTTAGCAAGACGATCAAACTCGTTGATTGCACTTGCAGTTGAAGGAGCAGAAACTTTCACGATATGGTAGATTCCTTCGTTGAATCCGTTCATTTCGTACGCTAGACGGCGTTTTTCCCAATCTTTAGATTCGATAACTTCAGCTCCGTTATCAGTTAAGATTGCATCAAAACGTGCTACTAAGGCAGCTTTTGCTTCTTCATCAATGTTCGGACGAATAATATATAAGATTTCATATTTCGTTGCTTGACTCATTGATATTTCACCTCCCTATGGACTTAGGCTTTTAATCATTGTTAAAAGCAAGGAGAAGCTATTTTCATAGACTACTCACAGAATTACATTATACAAAAAAAACATTGAGAAATCAATTTTTTTTTTAGTTAATTTGAAATTAAGTTGGGTAGGAGTTAGAATCATCAATTATAATACCCTTTACAAGCTAAAATGTTAATTACATCTTCCTCTACAGAACAAATTAGACGATCAACATCATTGATTCTCCTTGATCAGTAACCAGTATAGTCAAATCTTAACGATTCAGATTTTCCTAAGCCAACAAATGGTGTTGATTCAATGTCTCTAATCAACTTGTTTATCCGTTTTAAAGTTTTTCTATCTTGATTTTGCCAATATAAATAATCTGACCATGCGTTATCTGTAAAAATTTTCAACATAGTTAGTCACTCAATAAGTCTTTCACTTTTTTTCTTGCTCAAGTTGACGTTTCGATTCATCCAACCAAGACTTATTCTTTTTATTACCTAGAACATATTGATTTTCAATCAAGTTTTGATACTCTTTTTCAGAAAGAATCACAACATTTTCATCATTTTTGCGAGTAATAATAATTGAAGTAAAATCATTAGTTACTTCATCTAAATATTTTTTCATATTTTCTCTAAAATTAGAGTAGTTAGTTGCTAACATTAGCATCACCTCTAACACTGATTGTAACACGAACGTAAAAAAAGTACGATAAATTGTACTTTCCAAGAATAGCTTTATCCATAATTAATCAGCGGAGTTCTCGTAATAAATCATAGTTGATATAAGTGTTTTTTTACTTCCACTAATACATACGCTGTATTTTTTTCAAAATATACTAAAACAGGTGTAAAATCAGCAATGACTGATTTTACACCTGTTTTCCTTTATTCTAGCTGTTGCCCATTACTAGCTATTACCCCTTGATACCAGTAAAAACTTTTCTTTTTAAAACGCTGTTTAGTTCCACCACCAGCATTATCTTGATCTACATAAATAAAACCGTAGCGTTTCTCCATTTCAGAAGTGCCAGCGCTAATAATATCAATTCCTGACCACGGTTGATAACCGATCACTTTCGCACCATCTTGAATAGCTTCAGCAATTTGGCGAAGATGCTCTCGATGGTAAGCAATGCGATAATTATCTTGAACACCACCATTTACAAACTCATCCCGATAACCTAAGCCATTTTCAGCAATCACTAAAGGTAAATTGCGATAACGACTTGCCAATTTCCGTAAAACAATACGCAAACCAACTGGATCAATTTGCCACCCCCACTCAGAAGTTTCTAAATAGGGGTTTCGGGATTCTTCACTCATATTCCAAGTGATTTCATCTAAAATATTAGGCATTTGTTGATTACGAACAGTGGTCAAATAGTAACTAAAAGCTAAGAAATCAATCCGATTTTCTTTCAATAAAAGCAAATCTTCTGGCAAAATTTCCAACTGAATCTCATGCTCCGCAAAATAGCGTTTAATGTAAGTACTATACTCCCCGAAAACCATCACATCTGATAAATATAGTTGGGCATCGTCATTGTCAAGACAAGCTAAAACATCTTCTGACTGTGGTGTTTGCGGATAAGCCGTCATTTCATAATTCATAGAACCAATCATAAAATTTGGATTGACTTTTTTACCAATTTCGATGGCTTTAGCATTTGCTACCAGCTGATGATGCAGGCTTTGAAATTTGACTTGCTCAATATCTGGATGTTCAGCTTTAATTAACCCTAAGGATAGATAAGCATCTGTTAAACCTGAATTAATTTGGTTAAAGGTAATCCAGTATTTAACTTTATCCCGATAACGCTGAAAAATTGCCGTGACAAATTTTTCAAAGAAATTAATCACTTGGCGATTATGCCACCCGCCATATTCCAACACTAACTTCATTGGCATTTCATAGTGAGAAATCGTGATAATTGGCTCAATGTCATTCGCTAACAATTCATCAAATAAATCATCATAAAACTGTAAACCAGCTTCATTAGCCTGCGCCTCATCACCGTTAGAGAAAATCCGCGTCCAAGCAATTGAAGTGCGAAAAGAATTTAACCCTAATTCTTTCAACAGCTGAATATCGGTTTTATAGGTATGATAAAAATCAATCCCCCAACGCTTAGGATAATTGCCTTGTAAATCATGAAGTCCCGCTAATAACGTTGCTCGTTGATCAAAATCAGGTATATCGGTGGCTGAAGTTAATTCAATAAATGGCACTACATCATCTTGAGAAACGCCTTTACCGCCAGCTTGCCAAGCACCTTCCAGCTGATTCGCCGCCACAGCTGCTCCCCACAAGAATTTTTTGGGAAAAATTTCTGCTTTCACGCTACCATCCCTCTCATTCTCAAATTAATATAGAAATTTCTGTTGTAACGCCATAATTTGTTCTTCTGAAATCCCTAAAACTTTCGTTAAGAATTTATCTGCGCCACCTAATTTTTCCATTTCATCAAAAGCTGCTTCAAAATATAATGCTTTGGTGTCCATTAAGCCGCTAAGGTAGTTTAAAACATCAGGATGATCCGTATAAACACGATACTCATCCATGCGTTTCACATTCCGCTGCTGCATATTTTCTTTAGTTAACAGATAATCTTGCAAGATTACTTCTTTTGACACTCCTAAAGCCATTAAAAAGACGATTGCCGCAAAGCCTGCGCGATCCTTACCACCTTTACAATGCTCCAACAAGGGCGTGCTGTCTTCTTCTAACAATAACTCTAAAAAGCGCCGATATTGTTTATTAGCAATTTCCGTTGAAACCAGTTCGCGCATTTGTAATGCCATTTCATCTAAACGACTAGCAAAATAAGCTGGCCCTTCTGGACTGTTGGCTATCGCCACTAATTTGCTAACTTTTTCTTGATCATCTACTAAATTACCGGTAGCTAAAGCGGCTACTTCGGCGTTAGGATTCAAATAAACGTAGTTAACCCCAGCTATTTCTCGATCAGGTGCATCAGCTATTTCATTTTCACCCCGAAAATCAACTACCGTACGCAAATTCATTCTTTCTAAATCCTTTACATCTTGATCCGTCAACTGATATAAAGCATCTGAACGGAAAACTTGTCCCCATTTGACAGTCTGACCAGTTTTCGTTTGATAACCACCTAAATCACGGGTATTAAACGTGCCAGCTAACGAAAGATTGCGCAAAGCAACAATTTTAGTTATCTCAGCATATTGATAAACATAGTACTGACGAAATTCTTCATCAGCTGCACTTTTCGCAAATTCCAGCGTGTTCCCTGTAAAAGTTCCTACCAACTCTTTATTGGCAACAGTCAAAGTTGGTTGCTCTCCCCGAAAAACGGTAATTTCGGCATTATCGGGGATTTCTGCATCTTCAATCACTAATTTCCCTTGTTTTTCAAAAATTTTTGTCATGTATTATGCGATCCTTTCTAGTAAATACAGTGATTTTTCAATAAAATTTTAAGCTGTCGCTTGTAGTTCTTTTTCTCGCAAATCTTCTTCAGCAATTTTTTGTTTATCTAACACTTTCAAGAAAGGAATGTAGATTAAAATAACTGCTATAAACTGAATGATTTGAACAACCACGCCAGCGAAACCACCGGCAATGAAACCACTAATAAATGGTGGCATCGACCACGGTAAATCAACAGCAACTCTCGGTAAGAAACCAATCGTAGTGGCAAAATAAGCAATTGCAATACAAATTACAGGTGCTAAAGACATTGGTAGAAAAATTAGCGGTTGGAAAACCATGGGAATCCCGAATTTCATCGGTTCACTAATACCAAAGGCTCCTGGAACAAATGAAACTTGGCCAATCGCTTTTAACTGTTTACTGTGAACAAAGAACAGCAGCAAACAAGCTAACGCTAAATGGCGTGGTCCTTTGTAAATATTCAAGAAATAAGAGTTTAAAATGAAAGGTAAAGGTTCTCCCGAAGCTAAAGCTTGCGTATTAGCAATCGCTAAAGGCATGTATAAGGTCGCTGTGATAGCAGAAGTTACATTACTACCATGAATACCAAACCACCAGAAAACTTCACCGATAAAGCAAATCAATAGCATTGTCGCTAAAGAACCACTGGCACCTTCTAAAGGTTTTTGTAAAACGGTATAAATACAAGAATGAATATCACCATAACTCGTTTTCGCAAAAACAAAATTCACCCCAATAAATAAAACAGCAATTAAGATGAAAGAAATCAAAGACTCAAAAGAAGATGAAATAACAGGCGGTACAGCACTAGGCATTTTAATTTTAATGCCTTTATCTATCATCAAAACATACAATCTAGTAGCTACTAACGCTACAATCATCCCCACGAACATTCCGCGTGAACCAAGATAAGATAACGTAAAGGCTGAAACAGAAGAATCTCCTACTTCAAAAACCGTTAATGGCGTTACAATGAAAAAGGCTAATAAAGAAATAAGAATAGCATTCATTTGATTTTTTTTGTAGAAACGCGCCATTTCTGAAGCAAGGGCCGCTACTAAATAAATCGTAATAATCCCATTGGTCATGGTATTTCCTAAATTGATAAAAGGTGCTAAACCTGTATCATCTAAAAACTTCGTATACGCATCAATTGGTAAACTACCAATTAAAGTTAAAATAGACCCCACAATCGTAACTGGTAATAAACGGGCCATCCCAGCAGCAATTGTCTTCACAACTACATTGTTTGAAAAGGCGGTTACCGCCTTATTTAATCTCGGCGCCACCTTTTGGCTAATTGATGAAAAACTCATCGACATTTCCCCCTTTTATTTAATTAATTTTTTCCCAAGCTAAATCTAATACTTTCGCACCGTTCATCATGCCGTAATCAAGGGAATCAATCACCTCAACAGGAATATTAACTTCATTGCGAATATCCTCTAAACGATGGGCAATCTGTGGGCCTAATAAAATAATATTGGCATCTAAATGTTCTTCAATATCCGTTTCCGCTACCGCATTAATGGCTACTTGATAATCTTTTTCCGTTGCTGCTTCTTTCATTTTGTTGACTAACATACTGGTTGAAAAACCACCTGCACAAGCTAATAAAATTTTTTTCATTTTTCCATCTTCCCTTCTAAAACTCTAATTTTTTCTTCTAAATTTTTACCATAACTAATCATTTCAATCGCTAAATCTCGCACAGCTAAAGCCGTCATTAAATGATCTTGCGCATGAACCATTAGTAATGAAACCACTTGGGTATTGCCAGAAACTTCTTCGGTAATTAAGGCTGTCTGACTTTTATGTGCTAAATTAGCGGCTATCTTAGCTTCATTCAACAATTCATCCGCTTTTTCATAAGCACCTTTTTGTGCTTCTTTAATCGCTAAAAGACTTTTACTTCTAGCATTTCCAGCATTTAAAATAATTTCCATAATAACTTCTTCCATCGTTCATCCCTCACCAATATTTTTTCATGTAGCGTTTAAACTCATCAAAGTTAACTAACTGACTAATTCGCTCCACCGAATCTTGTTGCATGATTTTCAATAAAAACTCACTAATTTCCTGATGTAAAAAGAGCTGTTTCTTTTTGATATTGATTAAAAAAATACATTTCACACTTTTATTTTCATAATTAATTCCTTCAGGTAACAAAATCACCATAATGCTGTTCTTTATCGCATTTTGCTTCATACTATGAGGCCCTGCGATACCATAGTCATAAATCGTGGCAAAATCCGTGGCTGCATAACCTAACTGAACCATCTTTTGACTATACTTTTGTAAGATTTGTAAATAATCTTTTTCCGTATTTTCAATAAAAAAGAGCTTTTCATCAAATAAAGGTTGCAAACCTGGCTGCCTTTTCTCATCTTGTAAAACCGCATATAAAATATTGTTTTTCAAGGAAAGAATTTCACTGTCCTCCAAAGTATCACTAATCATAAAGTAAGGAACGGTTCCAAAATCATAAGTTACCGGCGCCGTTGATAAGACTAAATCCACGTTCTGAAAAGCATAGTCATTCGATTCTAAATTATGAATACCTTGAATACTGACAGCCGGAAAAATCGCTTGAATTTTGCTGCTCAATAATAAAGTTTGACCTCGCGTCAAATGCTCAATCAGAACAATCTTTTTAATATCATTGAGCTTTTGTTGATTTCTTCTCTCTTGATGGGCAGCAAAATGAAGGGCTAAATAACCAATTTCATCTCGTGAAAGCTGATGACGGCTTAATTCGCTGTGAAGTTCAATAAATTTCAAACTCACTAAGAAGGCATTGGCATAGCGAATTGAAATCGTTGGTAACACCGGGTTTTTCAACTCTAACCCAAAAGATATTCGTAAAATCATCGGATAAATATGGAATAGCAGATGCTCCAAAAGCAACTCATCTTCTGAAAATGACGTATAGTATTCCTCATCAACTTTTTTCAGAGCATCGACAATCATTGCGGTCTGCTCCACTTTTTTTTGTTCAGGAACACTCTCAGAAGTAGCTTTCCCATAGAGCTGTGAAGCTAATAAATCAACTTCTTGCGGAGCAAATTGGACTTCAAAATTTTCAGCTAAAACTGCCAAAATTTTTTCAGCGATTTGATAAAACTTAGGGGTAATTAATGTTTTATTTACCTTTAGCTCAGTTACTTCATTATGATTCAACGCTCGTGAAACCAAGATTTTCAAATGGGTTAAAATAGATTCCCAAACGTTATCACTTAAAATAATCTCCTGCTCCAACAAAACTTTTTTAACTTGCTCCGTCACGTTAGAAAAATCCAACTGCTCCGCGTGTTCAAAATAACCAATGCTCTCATTTTGCTCATCAATTCCTAAAGAGACAATTTTTGAAAATAATCGGCGAAAATGAATTTCATCCCCTGTTAATTTCATGCCATAATGGGGTTTTGATTGCAGCTGAATTTGATAATCAGCTAAAAGATTTTTAACTTCCCCCAGATCTGTTAAAATCGTTGAGCGACTGACATCTAAGGCATCCGCAATTTGTTGCAAAGAAACATAGTTTTTATTTTGTAGCAACAAATAAACAATCAAAATGACACGTTCTTGTTTGCCAGAAAATTTGCTACCACTTTTTTGATTCATCAAAAAATCTTGAAATTCACAGAAGCGCGCCTTATCAGTAATATGCAGGACATAACCCTTTTTAGTAATCGTTTCAATCTGAAAAGCATATCTGCTCTCATACCCTCTTAACTCACGAAGCAACTGTCGCACTTTTCGTTCAGAAAACTTTAATTTTTCCTGCAATATTTCCACCGAAACAGTATCTTCTTTCATAAGTATCTCAAGGAGAGCCTGCATCTCGTTCATCTTTCATCTTTCAACTCCTTTCCGCTTAGATTTAGGTATTTTTTAACCAGCTATACCAGTTAATGACCACACCTAACAGCATACTTACTTAGTAAGTTTTCGTCTTGCCATTCAGCTCTTTACCTCTGCATTTTTTCACAGGATCTTATTTCAGAAAAGCGTAATATCTGCAAAAAAAATTGCAAGCAACTAACACAATTAATTTGGGTATTTTTTACAGAAAAAAACGCACAAGATTCAGTAGTGTTCCACTGAGTCTTATGTGTTTAGTTAATTTTATATTTCTATTTTTTCAGCGTTTTTAAAACTATTCAGCCATAGAAGATAGCCAAAATCCACCAGTTATGATCAAACTCTCTAGCCAGAAAACAAAAAATGGCAAGCCCACTGAGAATATCAGAGCGAGTACCCCACCAGCATGTGCTGCTTCTGATACCGCTCCTGCAATTCTTTTCGCAAACACAATTGCTGGTAAGTTGCCTGTAAAGCATAGGCTAAAACTAAGCGCTGATTAGCCCTTAACTGCTGATAAATCTTACGGGACATCACTTCTAACTGTACTTTAAAAATAGCGTTAAAATCTACTAAATCTAACACTAAATCTGGCGTAATTTCTTGATAAGCATCCAGATTTTCTCCCTCTTTCACCAGTAAATCTTCAAGTAAACTTGCCAATAATTGTAAGCCATCCGCCATTCTGCCCTCAGCTTGATAGTCCGTATGCTGATATTGTTTGCAATATCGCCACACCCACCAATTATCACTCAACAACAGCTCACCAGTTAAACGCGCCAACAGTTTTTCTAAACAAAAAAACACTTCTTCTCCCGCTGCATTTATTTGTTTAATAAAAAGTTTTGCCATTTGTTTTGCCTTCTTTCTTTTTTACCCTTCACTATATAAACGAAAGTTAGCTAGCAAAATGTCACCCCTTTTTTGAAAAAAATTTATTTATTTTATTTTTTTAATAGACCAAAGTAATTTTAATGTTATTCAAATAAGAGCTAAAAGCCCAATTGAATAACTATTAGCAGTAACTAAATATTTACATTCATTTGAATTGGTATACTTATATATCAACAAATAAAACAAAGTACTATTGACTTTTATCGTAAAGTGGTATATATTAATTATGTAGTTAATAGACAAACAAAATTGGAGGAGAGAATCATGAGAAAACTATTCATTCACTTGTCATTTTTAGCTTTAGTGATTGGCTTGGCTGCTCCTGTAACAGCTTTGGCAAATGAAGCACCGGCAGCAGAAGTAACTGAAACAGTTGTCTATGCCATTCCCGCAGATGCTCAAAATATTACTGCTATTAATTTTGATCGTGGCTTCTTTTCACCAGATATTTATTTAAGTAGTCGTTTAACTAATGCAATTATTTGGGCAGGTGGCGGTGCCGTATCTGTTTTAGTCGCTGCGATTCCGGTTGTCGGTCCGCAAATGGCGCAAGCAGTTGTTAACGCTATCAACAATTATACTGGCTCAGTTGCTAATGGTATTTTCATCCATATCACGAATGGTTGGGTGGATTATATCGCAGCTCAGTAACTTTCATTACGTTATTCCTATGACTTTCACATATAAATAGCACCACACTAAACTTTGGGTATAATTTTTTATACTATCGTAGCTCTCTCCTCCAACCAATCTTGAGGGAGTTACGATCTAACCCTTTCTATCCCATACCGAAAAAGGCTAATCCTTCAAGCGAGAAGAGGATTAGCTTTTTTCATATTATGCTTTTTCATTTTATACCGCAGCTTTACTTGCAAGATATTTTTTAGTGGCTAACGCAACTAAATGATCGAGATTAGGAGCTGGCGTTCCGCTTTGCATTTTAAATTTGGCAAAAGAATCCGCCAGCCCTTTAATTTCCCCATAATCCCCTTCTGCTGACTGCATAATTGGTGTGGCATAAATCATTTTAAAGAGAAACTTGGTTACATGAGCATTGCTAAACAACCTTTTTTGCGCTTTCGGTAAAATGGGATAACCATTATCTTCTAAAATCGCAAAAATCTCTTGATAAGCTTTTCCTGTAACTAATAATAGCTCATTGGCTTTTCTGATTTGCTTTAAATCATTGCCATAATAATAATCTAAACTATTCATCACCACGATAAGCGCTGCATGACTTTTTAACCATTGATCTAACGCTGGATAAGCCAGCCATTTATAGCCAGTATTCGCAAAACAATCATCAAAAAGTTGCTTAGTTTTTACATCTTCAGCAGGACAATTAATCTTCATCTTTCCTTGGTTAAAACGTAAAATCTTGATAAGGTCTGGCTCTCTTGTACCACCAGTATTTTGAAAACCAAAAAGAATATTTTTATCAGGGTTAATCGCCAAAATTTTGGCCTTTAAATCTTCAGTATCCATTTGATTTCCCACAAAAACGATATTTTTACTATTATTTTCAGCAATTGGTTCAATAATTGTCGGAAAATCATTGTATTTCATAGTCACAAAAATCAAATCACAATAATCGAATTTTTTTAAAGTCGCCACTGTTTTCAAATGGTCAGTAGTCGTTTTTCGCTGAATAATATGGGCTAATTTTAATCCTTGCTGATCCAAAATTTCTTTGCGTTTATTTCGTGCTAAAACAAAAACCTCATTTTGCTTATTTTTATTTAAAGCGTAGGCTAAATAACTTCCTTGAATCCCTGCGCCATAAATTAATATTTTCATTGTCGACTCCTTTCAGCTTTTTAGTTAATCTAGCTGCAAGGGCTAACTCTCTTCGGCAAAATGAGAATGAAATTCGTGGCAAAAAACGCCACTATAATTTAATTCTGCATTTTGCTCGAGAGTTGAACGAGCCCTTTCAGCTTTTTAGTTAATCCAGCTACGTGAGTTTACACCGCTCGGCAAAGTGAAAAGAAAATCCGCGGTATAAAACACCGCTAATATTTTATTTTGCACTTTTGCTCGGTTGCAGAACAACTCACGCAGCTTTTTAGTTAATAGACAGTTGTTTATTATTTTTTTGTTCTCATCTATAATATGGATAGGTAAGTTGTTTTTCAATAAACAAAAAGGGGAAACTGTTGATTAATTGACAGTTTGTCAAAGATGATAGGAGTTTATTATGGATCGCAGAGTACGTAAAACGCAAAGTGCTATAAAAACAGCTTTTTTACAGCTGCTTAAAACAAAAGAAGTCAAAGCTATCAAAGTCAGTGAAATTTGCAGCCTTGCCGATATTAATCGCGGTACTTTTTATTTAAATTATTTAGATAAATATGATTTACTGGAAAAAATCATTTCTGAATCCATTGAACGTTTAATTGCTGAATGTAGTGCCACAACCAACACACCACAGGATTCATTAAATCAAACTTTTCAGCTGATTATTGAAAATAAAGCCAATTACCGCACACTAATCTTTGCTGATAAAGAAGGCTTTTTTGCAAAATATTTGACGCAACATATTTTAACTTTAACTGCCACAGAAGACCTCAGAGATAGCGCAGAAGCGATTTTCATCGCTAATGGCATTGTTGGCGTCTTAAACTACTATCTCGCTTCAGAGCGTTCCTCAGAGGCAGTTTTGTATGAAATTGAAAGCATTGTGGAGAAATTTCGGGGAGGAGATTAAGTTTAAACAACATACCTTTTATATTAAAATAGCAATTAAATCTTTTGAATGAGTGCTTTTACAAAGCCTAGTAATTTGTTTTATAATAACAGATATAATTATAACAAAAGGAGCTATCCAAAATGACTACTATCCACGAAGGTTTTCTAATTTTCTTTATGATTTTCGGCGCAAGTCAAATAATCTACGGTCTTATCTATCTTTTAAAAAAGAATGGCTTAACTTTAGCTAAAAAACATTATCAATTTCTCCTGCCAAACGCTACTGATAAACAAATCAAAAACAAAATCTACACAATACTCCTAACTGGTATAGCCTTTTTCATCTTAGCTATTCAAGCCTATTTTAGTCAGCAATTTCCAGTTGTGCTGGCTACACTAGTTTTAGTGCTATTTGTCCTTTCGGCAGCAGTTGACGCTTTTCGCTATAAACGTTGGCAAGCTATTGTCGTTTTCTTAATAGATGCTGCTTTATTAGCCACTTTTCTTATTTTCACTTAAATTATTTAGCTAAATCTTAAATATTTTCAATGTATTTTGAATACGCCTATTACTTATAAAGCGCTTGTGATAGCATACAAGTAAACTAAGCGAGGTACTTTCATGAAACATAAAAAGCTATTTATCAGCCTATTATTCATCGCGCTAGCTGCAATTATTTTTCTTAACTGGCCAAAAGAAAAAATTCAGCTTGCTGAAAATGAATCTGTTAAAGAAATCATGATTGTTGCGCCCTTTGCCGCTAGTGAAACGGTCATAACTGAAGCCAGCGACATAAAAAAAGTCTTACAACCCCTGCGAAATGCTACAAAAACGCGCAGAAGCATCAACAATGACCAACCTCTCACGCAAAATTATTACACAATTAAATTAGCAAAAGCTGATGATACTTCTGATATTTTTTATTTATATGCAGAAGATGATTATTATTTCCTAGAGATTCCTTATCAAGGTATTTATAAATTGGCAAATGAGTTTGAAAATTTTAATTACGAAAACTGAGACAAAAACAGAAGTAGTTTTTCTGTTTTTGCCTCAGTTTTTTCATAATAGGGAGAAATTATTTAAGGTGTTAAGAAACATGATCGAAAAAAATAGTTTAAAGCCTGTCTTTAATTGTAAGGTCTTTTTCTAACCTAATTGATACTCTATCCAAAAAAATACAATAATCATACATCAACTGCAAAATATTTTTTCTGAATCAGCAACATCATTGTAGTAACCTGATAACAACTCATTAAATCGCAAGAAATGTTGTTTAGGAATAGAAAATACTCCCACACCATAATCAAACATCAAATTATTAGCTGTTAATAAAAATTTTCTTTCCTTTAACTAAGTTTTATCATTATTTCTAAATTGTGGCTTCAAGCGTAATGTTTTGGCTGTTTTTTCTTCTGTAATTGGTTTCTTTAATTCAATTAAACGTTCTGCTTTACTTGGTAAAATAGCCATCATTTTTTGAAAAGCTTGCTCTTCAGCTTCAGCCTTTTCTGCTTTGTAATAACGCATTAAGTGAATGGTAAATTCAGCACGGTCTAAATCATTAAAAGGTAAAACTAAATATTCTTCAGTGCTGAAAGTATCATAGGCAGCATTCGCAGCAATTAATGCAGTTCTTTTATTACCATCTTGAAAAGCTTGTAATTTACATAAGCGAGCAAAAACACGCCAAGCATCTACCTCGATTTTATTAGATAACTGATATTCTTTGACAATCTCATCCAGATCAGCTTTTGTAATTATTTCTTTAGGCGTATAAAATTTTTGCGTATTTTCATCAATAATAATCCCTATCCGATCATCTTCGTTGTAATAAGCATTTCGCAAATGCCCCGGCCACTTAGGTTGTTCTGCTGAAGGAGAATCAAACTGTGTATTAATGGCAATAATTCCTTCAGTGCTGAAACCAACTTTCTGAATTGCGGTAATGCTCTTTAACGCATCAGTAAAAATCGCAATATCATCCGCATCTTGCCTTAAAGGTTTAGTTGAATGACTATCTAGCGCCTGTTTTGTTTGTAAAACCGTGCTACCATAACTATTTAAGCTTCCTAATGAAGTAATAAATCTAGCTAAAGCGGTATTATCCATTAAATACAATCCTTTCCTTTAAATTTTCTATTTATGTTTTATCATATCATGAATTTCCCAAAAATAGGCACAGAAATAAATTCTCTGGCTATTTTTTTAATTTTATAAAGTCACTGATTTCTCTTTTAGAAGCTGTCATCAAAACATCATCTTGCCTAACTATCATAAAAAGGGGGAAATCAGTGACCTGTATGCCTGAAATCAATAATTCTTCTTGGTTGTAATTCGTTTCTTTTTTAACAAGATAAAATAATTCTTCGCTATTTTCACAGTAAGAAATTATCTTAGGCTGATAACATTTTTTATAAGTTTTAATCAGTGATTGAATTTCTTCATTCATCTCATTCCCTCTTTTCCTAATTTTCCCTCATTATAGCTCTTTTTTCCTTAACAGTCTTTCATATATCTCAATAAACATAAACCACCCCACCAGCCAGCGTATTCCGCATAACTGATGGGGTGTTATTTTAATTCTTATTCTTCAGTATTTTCTGGCGTTTCAGGTGTTTCAACAGTTTCAGTTGCTTCTGGCGTAGTTGTTTCAACTACTTCTTCAGCGCCTTCAACGATTTCTTCTTCGACTTCTTCAGGAGCTACCATCGCCATCGTCACAACTTTGGTTTCTTCTTCCATTCGCATTAAGCGAACACCTAAAGTTGAACGACCAGTTTGTGAAACGGTACCTACGTTAAAGCGGATAATGACACCTTTATCAGTGATTAACATGATATCTTCATCACCATTAACTGTTGCTAAGCCGGCTAGAGGACCATTTTTAGCAGTGATATTAGCGGTTTTAATTCCTTTACCTCCTCGACCCTTCACTGGGTATTCAGAGACCGCTGTGCGCTTACCATAGCCGTTTTCAGTGATAACTAGGACTTCTTTGCCTGGGTCCATAACGGCTGCGCCGATTACATAGTCATTTTCACGGAGACGAATCCCGCGGACACCGGAAGCTGTTCGGCCCATATCACGAATTGTGGTTTCAGAACAAGTGACTGAGTAACCTAAATGAGTACCCATAATTAAGTTTTGGCTACCGTTTGTTTCGATAACGTTAACTAATTCATCGCCTTCTCTTAAACCAATCGCAATTAAACCATTGCTACGGATATTGGCAAAAGCATTGGCATTTGTCCGTTTAACCGTACCTAAGCGAGTTGTAAAGAATAGGTATTTCTGTTCAGTTCCTTGACCATTAACATTGATAATCGTTTGAATTTTTTCAGCAGAATCAATGCCTAGCAAGTTAATTACCGGAATACCTTTGGCTGTTCGACCATATTCAGGAATTTCATAACCTTTCGCCCGATAAACTTTACCGTTGTTAGTAAAGAATAATAATGTATCGTGAGTTGAACAAGAAACTAGATTTTTGACGAAATCATCATCATGAATCCCCATGCCTTGCACGCCACGACCACCACGGCGTTGTGCTCTAAATTCGCTGTTGGCTACCCGTTTAATATAGCCATTATTTGTTAAAGTAATAACAACTTTTTCTTCTTCGATTAAATCTTCATCTTCAAGACTTAAAACTTCACCAACTAAAAGTTCAGTTCGGCGATCGTCCCCATATTTTTGGGCGATTTCATTTAATTCGGTTTGAATAATTTCTGCTACCCGTTCAGGACGTGCTAAAATATCCGTTAAATCAGCAATTAAAGCCAATAAATCTTGATATTCATTTTCAATTTTTTCCCGTTCCAAACCGGTTAAACGACGTAAACGCATATCTAAAATTGCTTGCGCTTGACGATCAGAAAATTCAAAACGTTCAATCATCGCGGCTTTAGCTTCATCATCCGATTTAGAACCACGAATAATCGCAATAATTTCATCAATATGATCTAAAGCAATCCGTAAACCTTCTAAAATATGAGCTCGCGCTTCAGCTTTTTGTTTATCAAATTCGGTACGACGAACGATAACTTCTTTTTGATGCTCAATATAGTTCTCTAAAATTTGTTTTAATGACAAAATTTTCGGAACGCCTTTTTCAATGGCTAACATATTGAAACCAAATGAAGATTGTAAAGCCGTCATTTTGTATAAGTTATTTAAAATCACTGAAGCACTAACATCGCGGCGAACATCAATAACAATCCGCATGCCTTCACGAGAAGATTCATCCCGTAAATCAGTAATCCCTTCAATCCGTTTTTCCCGATGCAATTCAGAAATTCGTTCAATTAAGCGGGCTTTATTTACCATATAAGGTAATTCAGTCACTAAAATCCGTTCTTTTCCGTTAGGCATTTCAGTAATTTCAACTTTTGCCCGAACGATAATTGAACCTTTCCCTGTTTCATATGCCCGACGAATGCCGGATTTACCCATTACTAAACCGCCTGTGGGAAAGTCAGGTCCAGGTACAGCTTCCATTAATTCTTGTGTTGTGGCTTCTGGATTAGTCATTAAAATGTTAATCGCTTCAACGACTTCTCGTAAATTATGAGGTGGAATATTGGTCGCCATCCCTACCGCAATCCCGGTTGTACCGTTAACTAATAAGTTAGGGAAACGTGCTGGTAAAACATCTGGTTCCCGCTCAGTATCATCGTAGTTACTGTGGAAATCAACGGTATTTTTATTAATATCTCGTAGCATTTCCAACGCCATTTTACTCATGCGGGCTTCGGTATAACGCATCGCCGCCGCGCCATCGCCATCCACCGAACCAAAGTTTCCGTGGCCGTCTACTAACATATAACGGTAGCTAAAGTTTTGCGCCATCCGCACCATTGATTCGTAAATCGCACTATCGCCGTGAGGATGGTATTTACCCATAACATCCCCAACGATCCGGGCTGATTTTTTATGTTGTTTATCAGGGGTTACCCCTAGTTCATTCATTCCGTATAAAATTCGGCGGTGAACAGGTTTTAAGCCGTCCCGCACATCAGGTAAGGCCCGTGACACAATAACACTCATGGCATAATCAATGAAAGAATCTTTCATCTCACTTGTTAAATTGACGTCCTGAATGTTTTCTCTGATTTCTTCACTCAATTAAATTCCCTGCCTCCTCGTTCGTATTAAAGTAATAAATTTCAAAAAAATTTATTTTGATTCTCTCTACGTATATCATTCAACTAAGGTATTTAGACAAGTTGAACTGACATCCTTATTCGTTTTAAAGTAATAATTTTTCAAAGAAAAATTAGTTTGATTCTCATGCCGTATACCATTCAACTAGCTTGTTACTTGGTAAGTTGAACTGGCATCCTCTTTCGTATTAAATATCTAAGTTTTTCACGTAGTGGGCGTTTTCTTCGATGAAAGCGCGACGTGGTTCTACTTTGTCACCCATTAACATATCGAAAATTTTATCGGCTTCAATGGCATCGTCCACACTTACCCGCAACATCATGCGATTTTCAGGGTCCATCGTAGTTTCCCACAATTGATGGTCATCCATTTCCCCTAAACCTTTATAACGCTGCACGCTTGGTTTTGGTGTTGCTGGTAAATCTTCAATTGTTTTTTGTAAAACTTCTTCAGCATTTTTACCTGGCTGAATATAAGTGATTTTTTTCCCTTGTTTTACCCCGTACAATGGCGGTTGGGCAATATAAACATAGCCAGCTTCCACAATTGGACGCATATAACGATAAAAAAGAGTTAACAATAATGTTCGAATGTGAGCACCATCTACATCGGCATCGGTCATGATAACTAATTTATGATAACGAGCTTTTGAAACATCAAAATCAGCACCAAAACCAGTTCCCATTGCTGTAAATAGTGAACGAATTTCTTCATTAGCTAAAATTTTATCCATACTGGCTTTTTCAACGTTTAAAATTTTACCACGAATTGGTAAAATCGCTTGAAATTCCCGGCTTCGACCTTGTTTAGCAGAACCGCCGGCAGAATCTCCTTCGACGATAAATAATTCGCATTTTTCAGGGACATTACTTGAACAATCAGCTAATTTCCCTGGCAAGCTACTAATTTCTAGCGCCCCTTTACGACGGGTTACTTCCCGTGCTCTTTTGGCAGCTAAACGAGCTTTTGAAGCTAGTAAACCTTTTTCGACAATTTTACGGCCGACATTAGGATTTTCCATTAAGAATTTGCTGAAATGTTCAGAGAATAAGCGGTCGGTAACCGTCCGAACTTCAGAGTTACCTAACTTCGTTTTGGTTTGTCCTTCAAACTGTGGTTCTGGATGTTTGATAGAAATAACAGCGGTTAAACCTTCACGCACATCTTCACCTGTTAAGTTTTCGTCATTATCCTTCATTATTTTTTGCTTACGAGCATAATCATTAATTACTCGAGTCAATGAAGTTTTCAAACCTGATTCGTGAGAACCACCTTCATAAGTGTGAATGTTGTTGGCAAAACTCAACAAATTGCTTTGGTAACCATCTGTATATTGTAAGGAAACTTCTACAACGATATCTTGCATTTCCCCTTCAACATAAATTGGTTCATCAAACAGTACTTCTTTGGTTTCGTTCAAATGCTCAACGTAACTCTTAATACCGCCCTCATAATAATATTCTTTTAAAGTTTCTTCGGCTGCTCGTTTATCTTCAATTGAAATTTTCAAACCACGATTCAAGAAAGCTAATTCCCGAATTCTAGTTGCTAATTTATCAAAGTTAAATTCAGTTGTTTCAGTAAAAATTTCTGGGTCAGGAATAAAATGGACGGTTGTACCGTGGCGTTCTGTCGTTTCAATAACTTTTAAATCAGCGACGACTGCCCCTTGTTTAAATTCTTGATAATAAACGTTGCCATCTTTATAAACCTTAACATCTAATTGTTTTGATAAGGCATTTACTACGGAAGAACCTACCCCGTGCAAACCACCAGAAACTTTATATCCGCCACCGCCAAATTTACCACCGGCATGCAAGACAGTAAAAACAGTTTCCACGGCTGGACGACCAGTTTTTTCTTGAATCCCCACTGGAATCCCCCGACCATCATCAATTACCGTAATACTGTTATCTTTTTCAATCACCACTTGAATGGTTGTGGCGAAACCGGCTAAGGCCTCATCAATTGAATTATCGACAATTTCCCATACTAAATGGTGTAGCCCTTCTGAACTGGTAGAACCAATATACATCCCAGGCCGTTTACGAACTGCTTCCAGACCTTCTAATACTTGAATCTGACTGGCATCATATTCTTTAGCACGTTCTTTTAAAGTTTTTTCTTCTGCTGTCATTCAGACACTTCCTTTCATCTATCAAAATTGCTATCTATCTCTTCAATCAATCAGTTACTTGTTATAAAACAAGCACTCATTTAATCATAAAAAGCTTATTTTACGCTGAGTCAGCGCTAACTCGCCCTTGCTGCACATGAAAAATTTGCGGCGTAACCGTCATTTTATTTTTCAAATGCTCCAAGGTGGTGGTGGTTAAAAAAGTCTGAACCTTGCCTTCAATCGTCTCTAATAAATGCAGCTGACGACTATCGTCCAACTCACTCATGACATCATCTAATAAAAGAATCGGATATTCACCGGTTTCTTCCTTCATTAAATCAATTTCGGCTAGCTTAACACTTAAGGCGGTGGTGCGCTGCTGCCCTTGAGAACCAAAAGCCTGAACATTTTGCTGATTAATCAAAAAAGTCAAATCATCCCGATGAGGACCAATAAAAGTGTTGCCTTTAAACAATTCCCGTTTGCGATTAGCCATTAATTCACTAAGCAATAACTGCTGTAAATCAGCCTTACTCATAGTTAAATCAATTTTTAAACTACTTTCATAAGCAATTTCCAGCACTTCTTTTTGGTTGCTGATTTTTTGATGAATTTGATTGGCAAATTTTTCTAAGCGCTGCAGAAAATGCTGGCGTTCATAAAGAATTTCCCCCCCAAATTCCGCCAGTTGTTCGCTTAAAATATCTAAATAAACTTCATCCGTCTGCTTTTTTTCTTGCAGTTGTTTTAAATATTGATTGCGCTGTTTCAAGACGTTTTGATATTGCACTAAATCGTGGAGATAAATCGGATTGATTTGCCCTAGCTCCATATCAATAAATTTGCGGCGCAATTGCGGACTGCCTTTCACTAAGCTTAAATCTTCTGGCGCAAACAAAATCACATTCATTTGCCCCACATAAGCACTGAGTTTTTTTTGCTCAATATGATTAATTTTGGTTTTGCGACCTTTTTTCGTTAATTGCAGCTCAATTGGAATCGTGCTTTGCTGTCGTTGCAGCTCCCCTTGAATTAAAGCATAGTCTTTTTGCCATGCTACCAATTCTTGTTCATTGGAGCTACGATGGCTGCGAGTCATAGCTAACACATAAATGCTCTCTAGCAAATTGGTTTTCCCTTGGGCATTATCCCCTAAAAAAATCGTCAAATTCCCTTCAAAATTCAAACTAACCTCTTGATAGTTACGAAATTGTTTTAAAGTTAATTTATTCAGCCTCATCAGTTGTAGTTTCCTTTTTTACCATAAAAAAAGTACCTTCATCAGGTATCTCGACAACTGTGTCAGCATATAATTTGCGTCCACGACGATTTTCCAACTCACCATCAACAAAAACGGCTTTTTCAGCTAAAAACCATTTAGCCTGACCACCGCTAGAAATCGCATTGATTTCTTTCAGCAACTGACCTAAAGTCATATAGTCAGTTTTTAGATAAATTGAACGTTTCATACCATCCCTCATGTCTAGCCATTGAAGCCAATCCCCTGAAATCAGGCTTTCCACCACTTACTTTTGTTTGCAAGTTTTAGTTGCTTCTTTTAGCTTTTCTATTTTCAATATCTCATCTTTTATTATACCCATTTTTTAAGCAGAAAACAAATTTATTCGCATATAATTGCTTTTTAAGCAGATTTAAGCAAAATAAATAGTTTCTAACCAAACATCAAAAAAAGCCTTAAAATTGAATTTAAGGCTTTTTAACAAATTTAATTTGATTTCGACTATTTTTCAAAAATTTTCATTTTATTGAAAAATAGCAGGGAGTTCTTTTTTATTAGCGGGTTCTAACTGGCGTAATCAATTGAATAAATTGCGCATCATTTTCCACCGGCTCTAAAATAAACGGCCGCACAGAAGAAACGAATTTAACCACAATATCAATGCCACCAAAAGCTCGCAACGCTTCTTTCATATAATCAGGGTTGAAAGAAATTTCAATCGCTTCCCCAGTAATTGATTCAAAGTTTAAATCTTCTTCCACTTTACCAATTTCTGGTGAGTTACCGTAAAGCACCACGCTGTCTTCTTTAACAGATAAGCGAACAATGTTGTTACGGCCTTCATGAGAAAGCAAAGATGCCCGTTCAATCGCTGACAATAACATCGGCACTGAAAATTCAATTTCCGTATTAAAGCTAGTTGGTATCAATGGGTTAGTATCAGGGTAATTGCCCTCTAACAAGCGAGAGTAGAAATACATTTTAGCAGTTCTAAACAACACTTGATTTTCCATAATACTAATTTCAACTAATTCTTCTTCATCTGTTAAAGAACGAGAAAGTTCAATTAAAGTTTTGCCAGGGATAACAATATCAATTTCTTGTACTTCTTGGGTAATCGGAATTTGACGTTGACTTAAACGATGAGAGTCCGTCGCTACCGCTGTTAAAATATGATCTTTCAAAATAAAATGCACCCCAGTTAAAATTGGGCGATTTTCTTGAGCAGAAACCGAGAAAACTGTTTCTTTAATAATTTGATTTAAGCTGTGAACAGGTAATTCAAATTGACTGTTAGTTTCAATAATCGGTAATAACGGATAATTAGCAGCATCTAAACCATTAATTAAAAAGTTAGCTTTACCTGAAACAATGTTAACTTGATGATTTTCCATTACTTCTAGTGAAAAATGATCTTCAGGTAATTTACGAATAATATCATTGAAGAAACGGGCTTGCACGACAATCGTTCCGGGTGATTCCACTTGTAAATCAGCATCGGCATCATCTAAAGGTAAAATCGTTTCAATCGAGATATCGCCATTGCTCCCAGTTAGATTTAAGCCTTCACTATTTAATTCAATTTTTAAACCCGTTAAAATCGGAATCGTTGTTTTAGCTGCAATCGCTCTTTGAACCGTTTGTAACTCTTGCATAAAAATATTTCTAGAAATAGAAAACTTCATTGTGAAAACACTCCTTTAAAGTAAGTCCGTTAGACTGATAATTTTTAAGAAAAAAGATTAAATATCAAAGGCGGAGCCCTTAATATTTTATATTATATAAATAGAATAAGTAGTAGGGCCTGTTAGTTCTGTGGAAAAGTAGAAAAAGACTAACAGATCAAGAAAAAAACACTGTGGATAACTTGTGGATAAAAGTAGCATAACTTCTCCTAGTTATCCACAAGGCTATTTTCTAACAAAATGACTGCCTACTCTTAGTGCAAAAGAAAATTCTTCAATTCAGCGATATCTTTTTGTAAAGCCGTATCGGTTTTTAAGAGTTGAATAATTTTTTCGTGAGCATGAATCACTGTAGTGTGATCTTTGCCCCCAAATTCAGCCCCAATCTTCGGTAAAGAGTTATCCGTCAGCTCTCTTGAAAGGTACATGGCGATTTGACGGGGCACGACAATGCTTTTCACACGTTTTTTGCCTTTTAAATCTTTTACTTGAATATGGTAATAGTTAGCGACTTCTTCTTGAATTTTTAAAATAGACAGTTGTTGGCTACCACCACCGCCAGATTTTAAAGATTTCAAAGCATCAGCGGCTAAACTAGTGGTAATATCGGCATTGGTCATGGCTGAAAAAGCTTGAACCCGCACCAGTGCGCCTTCTAATTCGCGAATATTTGAATCAATTTGACCGGCGATATAACTTAAAGTGTCATCAGGAATTTCTAACTGATCAGCTTCCGCCCGTTTTCGTAAAATCGCTGTCCGGGTTTCTAAATCCGGTGGCGTAATATCAACAGATAAGCCCCAAATAAAGCGAGAAACTAAACGTTCTTCCAATTCAGGAATTTCATTTGGCAAACGATCACTTGTTAAAACAATCTGCTTTTGATTATCGTATAAAGCATTAAATGTATGGAAAAATTCTTCTTGTGTAGAGACTTTTCCAGCAAAAAATTGAATATCATCTACTAATAATAAGTCAACATTCCGATATTCTTCACGAAATTGATTCATTTCTTTTTTCTGAATGGCATTGACTAAATCGTTAGTAAAGCCTTCACTATTTACGTATTTAATTTTTGCATTAGGATATTTAGTTAACATTTGATGACCAATCGCATGCATCAAATGGGTTTTCCCTAAACCAACGCCCCCATAAAAGAAGAGCGGGTTATACATGATACCAGGATCTTCCGCAACTACTAACGCCGCCGCATGAGCCATCTGATTGCCTTTTCCCACCACAAATTTATCAAAAGTATATTTAGAGTTTAATAAAGCATTTTGGGTAATAATCTTTTGTTGCTCTGGGGATTCTTCGACTTTAGCTGTTGTATCTTCCGTTTTAGTTTCTTCCCCGGAAACTAAAAAAATCGGATTAATTTCTTGGCCAACTAAGCGAAAACTCGTTTCAATAATCTTAGAGACTAAGCTTTTTTCCCAGTAATCTCGATGGACACGACTAGGCAGCTCAATAACTAGCTCATTTTTATCTGTATCAAGAGCTAGGGGCTTGGCTTGCGCAATCCAAGTATCATAACTGGTTTTACTTAAAGCTACTTTATAAACAGCTTGAAGCTCCTCCCACAAACTTTCCAATGTAATCATTTATTTTTCTCCTTGTTCTTTCTAAAGTAATCTTGATTTTCACGCCGTCGACCCTTATTTATCAAAATTATCAGTCGAAATGAGTATGTACAGAAAATCCCTTTGATTAAAGGTCATAACTAACTTTTTCATATGTAAAAAAACAGGTACTTATAATTTAGCATGTTTTGCAAAAGTTTTCCACAGAAAATCAGAAAAAGAACAAAAGATTTAAAACTTATCCACAAAAAGAAATGAATGTGAATAAAGCAATTCACAAACAGGAAAAACTTTTTCCACAAAGGGTGCTTATTTTGTGGATGAATTGACTTTTACAGAAGTATTTTAACAAGTCAAGTGGATAAATAGGCTGAATATAGCAAGGTTTTTGCGACTTGTTCACACTCTGTGGAAAACTTGTTAATAACTAATTTTTTCTGGGGATATTTTCAGATAAACTGAAATTTATAAAAAAATTCGCAAAAAGTTATCCTAGTTTTATCCACAAGTTATTAACAGACTGGGGATAAGTTTAATTGGAGAAAAATGTTTAAGTTATTTACTACTATATAGTATGTTTATTTTTAAGTGTTCAAATAAAATTTGAAAGAAAACAACTAAAAAGCAATGCTTTATCAAAGCATAAGCAACATTTATTTTCCTATAATAACGATTTTCTTATTGACAAATTCATTGATAGGTTTGTATAATGACAAGGTATGTCTGTAATGATAGATAGATTTTGTCATGGAGGTGGAATAAATGAAAAGAACATACCAACCAAATAAACGTAAACGTCAAAAAGTTCACGGTTTCCGCAAACGCATGAGCACAAAAAATGGTCGTCGCGTTTTAGCTAGCCGTCGCCTTAAAGGAAGAAAAGTTCTTTCAGCTTAAGCCACTGATTTCAGTGGTTTTTTTTGTATGTTGAGATGGACAAAATAATTTTTACTTACCAAAGCCAAAACCAACCGTATTTTTCTCGATTTTTTAGATAAATATAAATAAAAATATGGTATGATAATAAAAAAAGCGCAGTGAGCTTGGTCAACTTCCGAGTAAAGTGCAAAAATAAATTATAGCGGTGTTTTATACCGCGAATTTCTTTTTCACTTTATCGAGAGAAGTTAGCTCATGGAGCTAGATTGTGAAAAAAGCGGAAAGCGTTCGCTCTGCACCCGAGTAAAGTGCAAAAGAAAATATTAGCGGTGTTTTTAACCGCGGATTTTCTTTTCACTTTACCGAGTGGTGCAAACGCATGGAGCTAGATTACAAAAAAAGCGCAGCCCGCTCGTTCAACTTCCGAGCACAGTCAAAGAAACATTTTCAAGCGCTTTTCACAAAGCACCAAAAGTATGGTTATTCAATAGAAACGAAGGGAACTTATGAAAAAAGCTTATCGTGTAAAAAAGGAACAAGAATTTCAAAAAGTTTTTCAACAAGGTCGTTCCTGTGCGAATCGTAATTTTGTCGTTTATACCATTGATAAGCCAAAGAATCAGCATTTTCGTGTGGGATTGTCAGTGGGCAAAAAAATTGGCAATGCCGTTGAGCGAAATCGTGTAAAACGTCAAATTCGTGCAGTAATTTTTGAAATGAAGGATCAGATTAAAGAAAATCAGGATTTTATCGTGATTGCGCGGCCGACTGCCAGTCAATTAAGCGCCCCTGAAATGAAAAAAAATCTGACTCATGTTCTAAATTTAGCGCAACTAATAAAAAAATAATCTCAACTGAAAAGTTGAATTTTTTAGAAAATAATATCGGAAAAGAGCAGTGAAGGAGAGCTTTTCAATTGTTAGGAAGGTTCACTAAACCTTTACCGCTTATCGTATGTAGGGGAGAAATTGAATTGAATAAAAAATACAAACGCTATCTTTTAATGTTTAGTATGCTGAGTTTAGTTGTTGTTTTATCAGCCTGTGGTACTGGTGAAGTAACGCAAAGTAGTACCGGTTTTTGGGATCGTTACATTGTTTATTACTTTGGTGAAGCCATTAAAGCTTTATCTTTTGGTAATATGGGTGTGGGGATCATCTTGTTCACGATTGTGGTTAAAGTTATTTTAATGCCATTAAGTCATTTCCAAACGCAAACTAGCCGGCGGATGCAAGAAATTCAACCGCAATTAAAAGAATTGCAAACGAAATATGCAGCTACTGATGCGAATACTAGAGCAAAATTAGTTGAAGGTCAACAAAAATTATATGCCGACAACAATGTTAAAATGATGTGGATGTGGATTCCGTTAATTGCCCAAATGCCAATTTTAATGGCTTTATGGCAAGCTATTTCACGAGTACCAGAGTTAAAAGAAGGTCAATTTTTATGGTTAAACTTAAGCCTTCCGGACCCTTATTTCATTTTACCAGTGTTAGCAGCGGTCTTTACTTTTGCCAGTACTTATTTATCAAGCATGAGTCAGGCGAATAGTGGGGGAGCTACCAGAATCATGAACTTTGTGATGCCAGTCATGATTTTTGCAATGGCTGTCAATGCAGCAAGTGGTTTGTCATTATACTGGGTAGTTTCAAATGGTTTCCAAGTGGTGCAAACTTTATTGATTAACAATCCATTCAAAATCCGCAGAGAGCGGGAAGCAATTGCCCAAGCTGAAAAAGAACGTCAAAAAGCTTTACAAAAAGCGATGAATCCGAAGAAAAAACGTAATAAGAGATAAGTTTTAAAGGACTGAATTAAAGCGTAAGCTTTTTACAAATAATGGGAGGGTTTTTCTGATGACAATTTTTGAGGGAAATACAGTTGAAGAAGCGATTCAAACCGGTTTAAAACAACTGGGCATCAGTCGCGATGCTGCTGAAATCAAAGTGATTGAAGAAGCAAAAAAAGGATTTTTAGGCTTGGGTAAAAAAAATGCTCAAGTCAGCATTGATAAAAAAGCGGTAGCTGAACAACCAACCGTTGCGGAAGAAACAGTTGCCAGCAGTGTTGAAGTGAAAGCAGTTACACCACTACAAGCAGCTAGCAATGTAGCTGAAACTAGTGAAGCTAAAGTTTTAGAAGACCTTGACGATGAAGCTGCTTTAACCGAATTAGCTCTTTATTTAACGAATATTTCTAAAGAATTAGGGGCGCCAGCTTTAGTCAGAATGTCACGGGATAACAGCTTAATCACGATGCACTTAGATAGTGATAAACAAGGCTTGTTAATCGGTAAACACGGCAAAGTTTTAAATGCCTTGCAATATTTAGCACAAGTTTTTGTTCATCGAGCTGCTGCTAATAAAATTTCTGTGGTGGTTAATGTCGGTGATTACCGTGAAAAACGCCAAGTCATCTTAGAACGTTTGGCCGAAAGAACCGCTGAAAAAGTCAAACAAACACGACGACCAGTTTTCTTAGAACCAATGCCAGCTTTTGAAAGAAAACAAATCCATTCTGTTTTAAGCCATAAAGACTACGTTCAAACCCACTCAGAAGGGGAAGAACCTTACCGCTATTTAGTCGTTGAACCTGTTAGAAAACTTTATTAAAAAGAAAAGCTGTCTGTCAAATTTTTGGCAGACAGTTTTTTTATTTTTTGAATAAAATAGTTGTCATTTTGAAAATCATTTGCATAATAGTTTTCTTTTTTTAGGTTTCTTTTTCTAAAATACATCAATTTTTGACAGTTTTTGTTCAATCTTAGTCATTTTTAAAAGACTTTAAACTTGTTATATTTATCACATAGAAATGAAAGCGATTTATAAGATGGAGGGAATATATGATTATTAAAGAAGAAATTTTCGTACCAAAGGAAATAGTCGAAGCTAAAATTGATTTGTTAATTGAAAATTTAACAACAATTAAAGACAATAGCGGAGAATTCTTATTGGATTTTGATGGTTTGAAAGTTGATGATAAGAGCTGGACTATTTGGAATTGGCCACAAGGTGTGGGATTATATGGTATTTATAAAAATTATCAAAATACTAAAAATCCTAATGCTTTAAAAGTAGTTCAAGATTGGTTTAGAGATCGTATGGCAGAAGGTGCACCACCTAAAAATGTAAATACCATGGCACCATTATTAACTATGGCTTACTTATATGAAGATACAAAAGATACACGCTATCTTCCTTACTTAGAACAATGGGCTGAATGGGTGATGCATGATATGCCAAGAACAAATGAAAATGGTCTGCAACATGCCACTTATGGTCCAGCAAATACCAACCAATTGTGGGATGATACGTTGATGATGACGGTGTTACCACTGGCTAAAATCGGAAAACTGCTTAATCGCCCTGAATATCTTGAAGAAGCCCGCTATCAATTTATGATTCACATTAAATATTTGATGGATAAAAAAACTGGTCTTTGGTATCATGGTTGGACTTTTGAAGGGATGCACAATTATGCTGAAGCCTTTTGGGCTCGTGGTAATTGTTGGTTAACAATTGCTATTCCAGAAATTATTGAAATTTTAGAGTTACGGGAAGAAGATAGTTTCCGAAAATTATTAATCGAAACATTGAAAGCGCAAGCAAAAGCTTTAGCTCAGTATCAAGATGAAAGTGGACTATGGCATACATTAATTAATCATCCAGATTCTTATTTAGAATCTTCAGCAGCAGCAGGTTTTGCTTATGGATTACTAAAAGCAGTTCATAAACGCTATTTACCAAAAGAATATAAAGAAATTGCCCATAAAGCAGTGGCTGGTTTATTGCAACAAATTGATGAAAAAGGTGAGGTACAAAACGTTTCTATCGGCACGGGAATGGGAGACAATTTGGATTTTTATCGTAACATCGGAACAACAGCAATGCCTTATGGACAATCATTAACTGTTCTATGTTTAACAGAATTACTAGTTGATTTCTGCTAACAAAATAAATAATTAGCTATTTGGTTGATAGCTATAAGATAAAACGAATAAATATAGAGGAGGAAAAATCATGAAAAAAAGACATCTTATCTCAATTGCTGCGATGTCAATATTAAGTACCAGTCTTTTCACGGCTTGTGGTGGCAGTGAAGCGAAGACTGAAGATAGTGTTGTTTTACGTTTCGCTTATGCAAGTACGAGTCAGCCGGTTATTGATTCGATGAATGAATTTGGCAGGCTAGTAGAAGAAAAAACAGATGGAGCTGTAACAATTGAATACTTTCCTGATGCTCAACTAGGTGGAGAAACCGAGTTGATTGAGCTGACGCAAACAGGAGGAATTGATTTAGCTAAAGTCAGTGGTTCAGCTTTAGAAAGTTTTTCTGGCTATTATTCTATGTTTGGTGTTCCTTATATATTTGATAGTGAAGAGCACTATTTTGAAGTGATGGAAAACTCAGAAATCACTAATGTTATTTATAACTCTACTGAAGAATTAGGCTTTGTCGGTCTGACTTACTATGATTCTGGGCAACGTAGTTTTTACATGACAAGTGGACCAGTTGAAACGTTAGCGGATTTAAAAGGGAAAAAAATTCGAGTAATGCAAAGTGAAACAGCTATTAAAATGGTTGAACTTTTAGGTGGGTCCCCTGTACCAATGGGAAGTGGGGAAGTTTTTACTTCTTTACAATCCAATTTAATTAATGGGGCTGAAAATAATGAATTTGTTTTATATACAGCTGGTCATGGGGCAGTTACTAAATACTATTCTTATGATGAACATACTCGGGTACCAGATATTGTAATCATGAATGATAGTGTAAAAGAACGCTTAACAGACGAGCAATTTGAAGCCTTTTTAGAAGCAGCACAAGAATCAACAGAATACGAAAAACAAGTATTTAAAGCTGCAGTAGAAGAAGAGAAGAAAATTGCCACTGAAAAATATGATGTGGTATACAACGATGTCGATAGCACACCATTCCAAGAAGCAGTTCAACCATTACATGAACAGTTTAAAGAAAGTGAAAAATACGGCGAGCTGTATCAGCAAATCCGAACAATTGCTGAATAAGTACAAAAAGATAAAAAGTTGATTACAGATTCTTAAATTAAGTAAGAATTTTAAGTTATGAAAAAGGAGGATCTTTATGAAAGTAGTAAGAAATACGCTAGATAAACTTTTAGAAATCATTGGCTCAGTGATTTTAACGGTTATGATTTTGACAGTTTTATATCAAGTTTTTTCAAGAACAGTTTTGAATAATCCTAATACGATTACTGAAGAACTTGTCCGTTTTGGTTTAGTTTGGTTATCCATGTTAGCTTCAGCTTATGTTGTTGGTAAACGAAGTCATTTGGCAGTTACTTTATTAAGTGATCATTTAAGTGGATCTAATAAAAGACTTTTAGAAATTATTATTCAAATTTTATTCTTGCTTTTTGCAGGGGTAATCATGATTTTCGGTGGTTGGAAAGCAGTTACTGTTACTATGGGTCAAATTTCCCCGTCACTATCAATTCCTATGGGATATATCTATTTAGCAGTACCAGTATCAGGGGTTATTATGTTCATTTATAGTTTAATCAATTTGATTGAAGGACCAAATGAAGCAGTTCAGGAAGAAGAAGAAGTTGTTGAAATGAAAGAAATGAATATAGAATTTGAAGAAGAAAAGGAAGTGTAATTTATGGCTTTACAAGCAGGTTTAATATTATTTATGGTTTTTGCCATTCTGCTGATTTTAGGTATGCCGATTGCAATTAGTATCGCAGTTTCTTCAATTGCAACGTTACTATTAGTGGTTCCTTTTGATATTGCAGTTTTTACATCTGCGCAAAAGATGGTTTCTAGTTTAAATAGTTTCTCTTTAGTGGCAATTCCTTTCTTCGTTTTATCGGGGATTATCATGAATAGTGGTGGTATTGCTGAGAAGCTAGTAAATTTTGCGATGCTCTTTGTAGGACGTGTCCCTGGTGGTTTAGCTCATACCAATGTTTTAGGTAATGCGCTGTTTGGCTCAATGTCTAGTTCAGCAATTGCTGCTTCTACAGCAATTGGTGGTGTACTAATTCCACAACAAGTTAAAGCAGGTTATGATCGTAAATTTGCAACAGCTGTAAATATTGCGTCAGCTCCTACGGGAATGGTGATTCCCCCTAGTACAGCATTTATTATGTATTCATTAGTTGCTAGTGGTGCCTCAATTTCTTCTTTATTTTTAGGTGGTTATTTAGTAGGCATATTATGGTGTGTGGGAATTATGATTGTAGCTTTTATTCATGCTAAGCGAAATAATTATCGAACAATTAAAGTAACGGAAAAAGGAACAGCATTAAAAATTATCAAAGAAGCATTGCCTAGTGTAATGTTAATCGTGATTATTATTGGTGGTATTTTATCTGGTTTATTTACAGCAATAGAAGCTTCTGCCATTGCTGTTGCATACTCATTAATTATTGCGTTATTCTTTTATAAAACGATAACGATTAAAGATATTCCAAAAATGTTAAGAGATGCAGTTTTAACAACTGGGACGATTGCCTTTTTATTGGCGACTTCTTCTATGATGAGTTTTGCAATGGCCTTTACAGGAATTCCGCAAGCAATTAGTACAGCAATTTTAGGCTTAACGACTAATAAATATTTGATTTTACTATTAGTAAACTTAGTGCTGTTAGTTGTAGGTATGTTTATGGATGTAGGGCCTGCAATTTTAATTTTCACACCAATTTTCTTACCAGTGGTAACCAGTGTTGGTGTTGACCCTGTTCACTTTGGATTGTTTGCTATTATGAATTTATGTGTTGGTTCAATTACACCGCCAGTCGGAACCGGTTTATATGTAGGTGCCAGTGTCGGCAAGGTTAAAGCCGAGCAGATGTTGAAGCCTTTGATTCCTTTCTATTGCACAATCTTAGTCGTACTATTTTTAATAACATATTTCCCACAATTGGTTATGTGGTTGCCTAATTTGGCTGGATAGGAGCTAGTATGTTAAATTTTATGATTCGCGGACACGATTTATCAACGGTAACAGATTTCAATTCTTTAGCAGAAAAAACAGCTGAGCAAGGAATCCATACCATTCAATTAGCTTTAGGATTATCTTTTCCTCAATTACCATCAGAAGCAGAACATTTGAATTGTGGGATGGGAGAACTTGTTAAAAGAACCTTAGCTAAAAATGAGGTTAGTGTTGGTATTTTAAGTTGCTATATTAATATGATTCATCCTGATTTAGCAATTCGTGAAAAATTATTATGTAAATTTGAAAGTTATCTTGAAAATGCCCGTCATTTTGGAGCGACAATGGTAGCTAGTGAAACCGGTTGTGTTTTACCAGAAATTCAGTATACAGAAGATAATTTTAGTGATGCAGCTTTTGCTGAGTTAGTTCAAGTGGTTCAACGCTTAGTCGCAACGGGTGAAAAGGTCGGAATGATGGTGGGAATCGAACCTGGATTGAACCATCCTTTATATTCAATTGAGCGCGTTCAGCAACTGTTGGAAGCAATTCAATCACCATTTTTAGGAATTATTTTAGATCCTAGTAATTTGATAACTAGTCAAAATTATCAAGAGCAAGTGGCGATGGTTCAACAAGCCTTTGAATTATTTGGTGAAAAAATTGTTGCAGTTCATTTAAAAGATTATCGCTTTGTTGATGATAAAATTGAGCCCGTGAACATTGGCGAAGGGTTAATTAATTACCAAGCCATTACTGACATCGTTAAAACTTATAAACCAGGTGCGTTTGTTGTTTTAGAAGAAACCAAAGATGACGGTATCAAGCGAGCATTAGAGCTACTTCAATAAAATAACTACTAAAAATTTCTTTTAGTTAGTCATATAAACTTTGTGTTAAAAAGGAGGTCTGCTTAAGTGGCAGATATCACCCCAAAATTTATCTGTCTTGAAAAATAATTTAAAGATTACAAATTACAACAGTATTGTGAAATAGCAGACCCGCTCTCACAACGAAGATAGTCGGAATTTCTCAAAGGTTAGCAAAGATAAACTTTTTGGGAATTTTCGACTGTTTATGTTATGTTTAAATAAAAATACGATTGTCCGATGTTTATTTCTAATAAGTGGGGAAGAAAAATGACCGATATTCAAGTAAAGAATGTATCACATGTTAATACGATGGTTTCCGATCAATATGAAGTTTATCATGTCAAAGATGTTGTTAGTCAAGAAAAAACATTATACCACTATCATGATTTTTATGAAGTTCATGCTACCTTGGAAGGCGTAGCAACGTTTTATTTGGATGATAAGCAATTTGATATTGAAGCAGGAACGATTCTCTTGATTCATTACAATGACTTACACCGCATTATTAAGCAAAGTACTGATTATTTTGAAAGAGTCTATATCTTTATTACACCTAACTTTTTGGAGAGTTTTTCTACCAAGTGGACAATTTTAGCTGACTGCTTTCAAAGTCAAGGCATAGGTAAGAGTAAAGTATTAAGAGCTAATCCTAAATTATTGAAGGAAAAGCTAGCTTTTGTAGATTCGCAGCCTAATCCAGAAGTTTATGGATCAGATATAAAATATCGTCAAGATATTATTAATTATATGCTTTTTTTAAATGATTTAGTCTTATCAGAAGAAAATGAAAAACAGCCGAAAGTTGTTGTTCAAAATGAACGAATTGAGCAAATGATTCAATATATTTCTGCGCATTTAGCTAATCCTTTAACCTTGGAAGAGATGGAAAAAGTCTTTTTTGTTAGCAAATACTATATTACGCGTGAGTTTAAAAAACATACTGGAATTACTTTTCATCAATTTGTTATGAAAAAGAAGTTGTTGTATGCAAAACAGCTCCTTAAAGAGTACCGCAGTTCCAGTATGGTTTATAGCAAATGTGGGTTTCAGACTTATTCACATTTTTTAAAAGCTTTTAAAAAAGAATTTAGTATGACCCCTAAAGAATTTTTGCGAAAAGAAAATGAGAATCGTAGCATTCATTTTCAACATTTTGAGGACTAACTCAGTAGGAGGGAAAAATGATTAAGAAAGCTTTTCGTATGAAAATTTATCCTGATAGACATGAGGAGTATAAAAAACGCCATGATGAGTTGTGGCCTGAAATGCGGAGTTTACTGAAAAAACATGGAGCAATTAGCTATTCTATTTTTTTAGAACCTAAGACTAGTCAACTTTTTGCATATTTAGAAATTGAAGATGAAGCTTTGTGGACGCAAACGGCAGAAACTGAAGTTAATAAAAAATGGTGGGACTATATGGCGGATATTATGGAAACAAATCCTGATAACTCGCCTGTTAGTATTGAATTATCGCAAGTGTTTGAATTATAAGTTTGAAATAATAAAAGGGGAGTGAAAGCCAGTTATAGCTTTCACTCCCCTTTTCTATTATAAAAAAATTACATTAACGATTGATACAACGCAATAATCTCTGCTAAAGTAGTATCTCTTGGATTACCTGGCGTACACACATCACGTAGCGCATCTTCCGCAATTTGTGGTAGGTCTTCAGCTTTTACACCTAACTCAGAAATGGTTGCTGGGATGCCGACATCTTTACTTAACTCATCAATTGCTTGACAAGCTGCTTCCCGGACGTCTGCTAAGCTCATCGTTTCCGCATTTTCAATACCTAATACGATAGCAATTTCCCGATATTTTTCTCCAGTAAAATCTTTGTTGTATTTCATGACAGTTGGCAATAATGAAGCACAAGCCACACCATGAGGAATGTTATACCAAGCACTTAAAGGATGCGCCATGCCATGAACTAAACCTAATCCGACATTTGAAAAGCCCATACCCGCAATATATTGTGCTAAAGCCATCGCTTCGCGCCCTTCTTGCTCACCATTCACAGAATCTCTTAAGGAACGACCGATAATCTCAATTGCTTTAATATGCAACATATCTGTTAATTCCCAAGCACCTTTCGTGATAAAACCTTCAATCGCATGAGTCATAGCATCCATACCTGTCGCAGCGCACAAAGCTTTCGGCATCCCCATCATCATATCGCTGTCCACAAAAGCTACAATCGGAATATCGTGAGGATCGACACAAACAAACTTCCGATGATTTTCTTCATCAGTAATTACATAGTTAATCGTTACTTCAGCGGCTGTTCCAGAAGTTGTTGGTACCGCTAAAATCGGTAAACAAGGATTTTTAGTAGCAGCTACCCCTTCTAAACTAAGGACATCTGAAAATTCTGGGTTAGTAGCGATAATCCCAATGGCTTTGGCGGTATCAATGGGTGAACCACCACCAATAGCGATAATACAATCAACAGCGGCAGCTTTCACAACAGCCACGCCATCTTTAACGTTTTGAATAGTTGGATTAGGAACAATACCATCATAAATACCGTAAGCAATCCCTGCTTCATCTAACAATGCTGTTACTTTTGTAGCGACTTCAAACTTAATTAAATCTTTGTCAGTAATGACCATTGCTTTTTTGAAACCACGACTTTTAAACTCAGCGGGAATGTTTTCAATTGCTCCTTTACCAAAGTAAGATGTTTCGTTTAAGATCATTCTGTTTGCCATTTTTATTGCCTCCAAATAGTATTTGTGTTGCTTTTCACAAATCATTAGTTAGAAAAGGCGAGAATTGCTCCTTTTCTACTAATGATGATTTGTTACATTTACTAACTTAAATAGCCGGTTCTTGGTTCTACACCAAAAGCAGTCGCTAACTCCCATAATGATTCATCAGTAATTGTTTGACGAACTCCACCTTGTGCGCAAACGTAAGTATAGACTTCCGCAGCTTTTTCAGCGGTTTCAATTAATCCGAAAACTTCATCCATATCTTTACCGGCACCATAAATACCGTGTTGTGGCCATAAAACTAAACGAGTTTCTTTCATTTTTGTAGCAGTGGCTTCACCGATTTCATTAGTACCAGGAACTAACCATGGGATAACAGAAACACCTTCGGGAAAAACAACCAAACATTCTGTACACATTTGCCATAAAGTTCGGGTGAAGGCTTTTTCATCTAAATCATGGGTAAAACTCATTGCTAATAAATGAGTGGCGTGATTGTGCATAATAATGCGGTTTTTAGGATCGACTTCTAAACGAGCAATATGACTCATAAAATGACTTGGCAATTCACTAGTCGGTGTTGCGTTATTTTCTAAACCCCAAAGCAATTGTAAAGTTTTGCCATCTTCTTTAATCCGGACAATGCCGATATTTTCAGCGGGAGATTTTTCAACATTTTTGAAATATTTACCAGAGCCAGTCACTAAAAAGTATTTACCAACTAATTTACTTGCATCAAAAATCATTGAAATTTCTCTAATGACTTTAGTTGGATCTAGAAATGATAAAATTTCTTCTTCTGTTAATAAATACGTGATATTTCCACCATTGCGTTCATCCCAACCAAGACGATATAAATTACTCGTTGTTTCAATTAATTCTTGAACAAATTCGGCTTGTAAAACATTAATTTTTTTCATAAGAAAGCTCCTTTTCAACTTTAATGGAATATTTTGTTTCGGCACTTTTAACTAAAATAGCGACGATAGTAGCTGATTACGCATTTCTGCTAGCTAAAATATTTTTTTCATATTCTTTTACTTCCTTCAACCAATCTAAACCGACTGGCACGTTTTTACTTTCACAGTAGTAATTCCAAACATCAGCAAATGGAAAGTCTTTTAGTTCTTCTGTCATAGCTAAACGCGTTGTTAAATCACCAGCTAATTCGAGCGTTTTTAACTCTTCGGTAGGTTCTAACATCGCTTTTAAAATTGCTTTTTGGGTATTGCGAGTACCGATGACCCAAGCAGCGACACGATTGATTGTGGCATCAAAGAAATCCAAACCAATATGTGTTTTGCCTAATAAGTTATTACGAACTAATTCACGACCAATTTCTTGTAATTCATCATCCATAATAACAACGTGGTCACTATCCCACCGAACAGGTCGACTCACATGTAGTAGCATGCCTTCACAAAATAGTGATAGAGAGGATAATTTATTTGAAATAACTTCCGTTGGGTGGAAGTGACCAGCGTCCATACAAATCAGTTTGTTTCTAGTTAAGCCGTAACCCATATAAAATTCATGTGAGCCAACCGTATAAGCTTCAGCACCAATGCCAAACAATTTACTTTCAACTGCATCTAAAGTGTATTCTTTTGGTAGTTCTTCAGCGAAAATTTCATCTAAAGCTTCCATTAAACGTTGGCGAGGAGCTAAACGATCAATCGGATTATCTTTATAACCATCTGGTACCCAAAAATTATTTACACAAACTTGGCCGGTTTCTTTACCGAAATAAGCAGCGATTTTTCTGGCACGTTTTCCGTGTTCAATCCAAAAATCACGAATTTCTGGATCCGCAGAAGCTAAGGTGAAGCCGTCTTTATACATCGGGTGAGAGAAGAAGGTAGGATTAAAATCTAAACCTAAGCCTTGCTTTTTTGCCCAATGAACCCAGTTTTCAAAATGCTTAGGTTCGAGTTCATTTAAATCAACTTTTTCTTCAGTATCTAAATAAATAGCGTGTAAGTTTAATTTGTGTTTACCAGGGATCATTGCGTAAGCTTTTTCTAAATCTTGCCGTAATTCTTGTGGGGTTGTTGCTGCTCCAGGATAATTACCTGTTACTGATATTCCGCCAGAAAGTTCATCGTCACTTAAAAAACCTTTTACATCATCCCCTTGCCAAACATGCATGGAAATTTTAACGCTATCTAATTTCTTTAAAATAGCATCAGTATCCACATTAATTGCAGCATATTTTTCTTTGGCAGTTAAATATTTTTGTTTAATGGTTGTCATTTTACATAGTACCTCCTAAAAATTTTTTATAACGTGATAATAAATCAGGTTGAATTGATTGTGGTTTGAAAGTCTGACACTCAAAAGAAGCTTTAATTAATTTGCGACCAGCAGCGATAGAGGCGATAGCGCCTGTAGTAACCATTTGAAGAATAATATTACCGATTGCTGTTGCTTCACTTGGACCAGCTTCAACTGTGATGTTTGCAATGTCCGCAGTTAGTTGATTTAATAAATGGTTGTTTGCACCACCACCCACAATATGCAAAGTTTTAATTTGATCTGTTGTACCGGTTAATTTTTCTAACTTTTCTAATTCCAAAGCGTAGCATAATGCTAAATTATCATAGATACAGCGGGCTAATTCAGCTGGTGTTTCAGGGATAATCTGGTTAGTTTTGCGGCAATAATTTTGTATGGCAGTAATCATATTTTTAGGGTTCAAGAAAGTCGAATCATTGACAGCGATAAATTGCTGAAAAGCTGGTATTTTTTCTGCCTGTTCCGCTAACTCTGGATAACTGTATTGATAATCTTGCATACGTGCAACTTCTTGAATGAGCCACATCCCCATGATGTTTTTTAAAAAGCGAATGGTATTATGGGCGCCCCATTCATTTGTATAATTTCCTGAAAAAGCTGCTGAGGAAACATTGGCGACAGTTGTTTCAACTCCTAATAAAGACCAAGTTCCACTGCTGATGTAACCCCAATCAACACTACTATCTCCTGGTGTACCGATAATTGCGGAAGCCGTATCATGACTAGCTACAGTAATAAAAGTGGTTTTAGGTAATTGATAGTTAGCGAATTTTTCAGTTTGTAATTCACCTAGTAATGTTCCTGCTTCTGTTAACGGTGGGAATAACTGGCTATTGATATTGAGTAATTCTAATAAATCAGTATCCCAAGTTTGGCTATTTGCGTTTAACAATTGCATAGTTGAGGCGTTGGTTTTTTCCATTGCCATTTTACCGGTGAAAACATAGCCTAAGTAATCAGGAATTAACAATAATTTGTCGGCTTGTTGAAGCAAGCGAGGGTCTTCCACAAATAATTGAAACAGCGTGTTGAAGGGCTGAATTTGAATCCCTGTTTTTTCATATAAGGTTTGTAAGGGTATTTTTTTGGCAAAATCGCTAACGGCATTTTGCGTACGGGCGTCACGATAAGCAACAGGATCAGCTAAGCGTCTTCCTTGTTTGTCAAGCAAACAATAATCCACTGCCCAAGTGTCAATCCCTACGAAACATTCAGTGATGCCACTCTTTTTAAGCTTTTCTAGACCGACTAAAATCTCTTTAATTAAATAATCAATTTCCCAACGATCACAACCTTGTTCTTGACGGAAGCCGTTTTTGAAGCGATGAATTTCTTCTAAGGTCAATTGTCCGTTGATTAGTTGGCTTTTTATCAAACGGCCACTAGAAGCACCGATATCCACGGCGATATAAGTTTGCATTTTAATTATTCCTTTCACTTTTTTGATATGAAATAAATCGGTTTCATTTTAAATTATTCTTAAAGTTAATTTTATTTTACAGAGTATTTTTAACTTTTTCATCACACGTTTTTGGTGTATAATTGCACTATCTTGATAAAAAGGAGTACCTATGGAATATTGGGAAAATGCAAATCATTCATGGTCGCCAGATTCGACGCGATTCATTTCTACACCTACGCAAAAAAGTCGGGATTTATTTTACTATAGTCAAGAGATTGGCCATTTTAAAGCAAATCAACCATATTTTACAGAGCGAGCAAATCTTCCTTCTTATTTGATGAAATTTACTTTATCAGGTAAAGGTCAGTTAATTTATGAGGAAAAAAGGCATGTGATAACTGCAGGGGACGTTTTCTTTATTGATTGTCAAAATTATCAGCACTATAAAACAGTGAGTGCTGAGCCTTGGGAGATGGATTGGATTCATTTTAACGGGGGGCAGGCGGAAGCATTTTATCAGGAAATTAACAAAAATGGTAACCCTGTTTTTCATACAGATTCAGAAAAAATTTATACGAATCAGATTCATTTGATTATGAATAAATTGCTACAATTGCAAGGGCTGCCTAATGCTAAAACAGAATTTCAAACCTCACTTTTGATTCATGAGCTATTAAATGAGTTGCTGTTACAAAAATATCAAATGGATTTTCAAGATAGTGAAATCCCTGATTATATTTTAGTAGTAAAAGCGATCTTAGATGATGAATTTCGTAAAGGTGTAACCTTGGAAGCTCTGACAAGTCAGTTTCATTTAAATAAATACCAAATTGTTAAAGATTTTTCAAAATATATGGGGATTCCGCCAATCGAGTATCAAATTAATCAAAAAATTTCTTTTGCGAAGGATTTATTACGGTATACGAAAATGTCGATTAAAGAGGTAGCACTAGAAATAGGAATTGAAAATTTTGCCTATTTTAGTCGCCTATTTAAGAAGAAAACCGGTCTCACTCCTAGTGAGTACCGGAAAATTGATGCTGTTCATCATTAAATATAAAGTGCTTAGAAAGGGATTTTTTAAGTCGCTCTTTTCCTTTTCTAATAAACAAAAAAATTCGAGAGTAATCTCGAATTTTTTTGCATCAAAGCATCGCTACTTGTCGTATACTTACTCTGATAAGAATGATTTCTAGTAAAATATACTTGGTTTTATCGCCAATGTCAATTAGATTTCGTTTTATTGAAAAAGTAAAATTAACCAATTGTTGTTTGGGTAAATTGAACAACGGTGCCATAGGCGAAAATGTTAGTAATTGTGCCGTGTTGCTGGTAATCGAAGTGGCAATTAATCACGGCATCACCGCCATATTCCAGAGCTTTCATTTTAAGCTGATGTTTAATTGGCGCCAAAAGGTCATTAAGCTGGTTTTCTTCAGCAAAAAGATCGACATTAATTTGGTCAGTAGCAAAAATTAAATCTCTGACAAGGTATTTACGATTAACATTTCCGGTAGACAGCACGACTTCTTTAATTTGTGTTTCATTCATAACAACAGCACCCCTTTTTTAGATATTTTGATAGTTTAATTTTACCTTTTTATGCTGCTAGTAGCAAAGGATATTGCTCGGGTGCAGACCAAGTCTCTCCGCTTTTTAACTAATCTAGCTGCGTGAGCTAACTCCACTCGATAAAGTGAAAAAGAAATTCGCGGTATAAAACACCGCTATAATTTATTTTTGTACTTTACTCGGGAGTTGACCAAGCTCACTGCGCTTTTTAACTTGAAAATTTTCGTAAAATATGCTAGGCTAGTGCCTGTGAAGAAAGATTATAATTGAATCAAGCAGTCAAAGTGCTTAATTCACCTTTTGCAAAAACAAGGGGTGGAGTAGGCGCTTTTTTGTACATATTTATTGGTTTGAAGAGAAAAAAATGGAGGTTATCATGAACGAAATTACCTTAGAGTTTGATACGATTGCGGCGATTTCCACGCCAGCTGGTGAAGGGGCGATTAGTATCGTGCGCTTAAGTGGCGATCAAGCAGTGGCGATTGCGGATCGCATTTATCAAGCGGGGCAGAAATCTTTACTGAAAGTGGCCAGCCACACGATTCATTATGGGCATATTTATGATGAGCAAAGCCAAGAAGTGATTGATGAAGTGATGATTTCAGTCATGCGGGCGCCGAAAACTTTTACTCGGGAAGATATTGTGGAAATTAATTGTCATGGCGGAATTTTAGTGACCAATAAAGTTTTGCAGCTGGCGTTGCGTTGTGGTGCTCGCTTAGCGGAACCGGGAGAATTTACAAAACGCGCCTTTTTAAACGGGCGCATGGATTTATCGCAAGCCGAAGCCGTGATGGATTTAATTCGGGCGAAAACGGACAAAGCGATGGATGTGGCGGTAAAACAGTTAGATGGGAATTTAACCAAATTAATTCGCCAGTTGCGGCAAACGATTTTAGAAACGTTAGCGCAAGTGGAAGTCAACATTGATTATCCCGAATATGATGATGTGGAAGAAATGACTAGCCAACTTTTATTAGAAAAAGCTCAAATGGTAGCAGGGCAAATTCAGCAATTATTAGCAACTGCCCAACAGGGGAAAATTTTGCGAGAAGGCTTAAGCACTGCCATTATCGGCCGACCAAACGTTGGTAAATCAAGTCTTTTGAATCATTTACTGCAAGAAGATAAAGCAATCGTCACGGAAATTGCCGGAACCACCCGGGATGTGATTGAAGAGTACGTGAATGTTCGTGGTGTACCTTTGAAATTAATTGATACCGCCGGCATTCGTGAAACCGAAGATGTGGTGGAAAAAATCGGCGTGGAGCGCAGCCGCAAAGCTTTAGCGGAATCAGAATTAATTTTATTAGTCTTGAATCAAAATGAAGCTTTAACGACGGAAGACCACGAGTTATTAAAGGCTACCGAAGACTTCAAACGAATAGTTTTATTAAACAAAACCGACTTACCTTGTGTGTTAGATGTAGAGTCTTTAAAAACTGAAGTCGGGGAAAAATTATTATTACCAGTTTCCGTTTTACAAAATCAAGGCTTGGAGCAGTTGGAAACCGCCATTGCGGAACTTTTCTTCGGCGGGCAAATCGGCGAAAAAGATGCAACTTACGTTTCAAATTCCCGCCATATTGCCTTATTAGAAAAAGCCCAACAAGCTTTAGGGGAAGTTGTCAACGGCATCGAAGCTGGCTTACCAGTTGATTTAGTGCAAATGGACATGACTCGCTGCTGGGATTACCTAGGCGAAATCATCGGCGACAGCGTCCAAGACGAACTAATCACCCAACTATTCAGCCAATTCTGCTTGGGCAAATAAAAAGCGGAACAAGCTCGTTCAACTCTCGAGCAAAATGCAGAATCAAATTATAGTGGCGTTTTTTGCCACGAATTTTATTCTCATTTAGATTAAATAAAAAACAGAAATCATCTGAAATATTTTTTTCAAAATTACCAGTATATTTTCATCAATCAAAAGGAGCGTTAACTGAGATGCAATATCAAGGAGATAGTTATGATGTCATTGTTGTAGGTGCTGGCCATGCCGGCTGTGAAGCTGCTTTGGCAGCCACACGGATAGGTTGCAAAACTTTACTGCTGACAATCAATTTAGATATGGTGGCCTTTATGCCTTGTAATCCTTCCTTAGGTGGGCCGGCGAAAGGCGTCGTGGTGCGGGAAATTGATGCACTAGGTGGCGAAATGGGCCATAATATAGATCAAACTTATATTCAAATGCGTATGCTAAATACCGGCAAGGGACCGGCTGTGCGGGCTTTAAGAGCACAGGCTGACAAACACGCCTATTCTAGCAGAATGAAGCACACGATTGAAAAGGAAGCCAATTTGACCCTACGTCAAGCTGTGGTGGAAGAAATCATCGTGGAAGATGGCGTCTGTCAAGGCGTGATTACGGCAGCCGGAGCTAAATATGCAGCCAAAGCTGTGATTATTACCGCCGGAACCGCTTTGCGGGGAGAAATTATTATCGGCGAGCTAAAATATTCTTCTGGGCCCAATAATTCCCAACCAGCTGTAAAATTAGCGGACAATTTAAAAAGTTTAGGCTTAGAAATTGATCGTTTTAAAACGGGAACACCGCCACGGGTAAAAGGCAGCTCGATTGATTACAGCGTAACGGAAATTCAGCCAGGGGATGAAGCGCCAAATCATTTTAGCTTTGCGACTCCTGACGAAGATTACAACCAAGAACAAATTCCTTGTTGGTTAACTTATACTAATGAAGGCACCCATGAAATTATTCGCAATAATCTCCACAGAGCACCGATGTTTACCGGGATTGTTGAAGGGGTGGGAGCACGCTACTGCCCATCAATTGAAGATAAAATCGTGCGTTTTTCTGACAAACCACGTCATCAATTGTTTTTAGAGCCAGAAGGGGTTAACACGGAAGAATATTACGTGCAAGGGTTATCGACTTCTTTGCCAGAAGATGTGCAAGTGGAAATGATGCGGAGCATTGCTGGTTTAGAAAACGTGGAAATGATGCGCACCGGTTATGCGATTGAGTATGATGTGGTAGTTCCCCATCAATTACGGCCAACTTTGGAAACAAAAAAAATCACTAATTTATACACTGCCGGTCAAACTAACGGTACTAGTGGCTATGAAGAAGCTGGCGGTCAAGGTTTAATCGCCGGCATCAACGCGGCGCTAAAAATCCAAGGGAAAGACCCCCTTGTTTTAAAACGCAGCGATGGCTATATTGGCGTGATGATTGATGATTTAGTAACTAAAGGCACCAATGAACCTTACCGTTTATTGACTTCGCGAGCAGAATATCGTTTGCTTTTGCGCCACGATAATGCCGATTTACGCTTAACCGAACTGGGTTACCAAGCCGGTTTAGTTAAAGAAGAACAATATCAAAATTATTTGCAGAAAAAACAAGCCGTTGAAGCCGAAATTGCTCGTTTAGAGAGCACCCGCATCAAACCAACCGCCGAAGTACAAGCTTTCTTAAAAGCTCACAACTCTGCTGAATTAAAAGACGGCGTGTTAGCTAGTGACTTTTTAAAACGTCCGGAAATCACTTATCAAGACTTGTTGCAATTTATTCCTACAGATGAAAACTTGCAAGCAAAAGAAATCGAACAAGTTGAAATTCAAATCAAATATGCTGGCTATATCAAAAAAGCGTTGGAAAAAGTTGAAAAACTAAAACGAATGGAAGCCAAACGCATTCCTAGCAACTTAAATTATCAATCAATCAACGGCCTAGCTACCGAAGCCCGCCAAAAATTGCAAAAAATCCAACCCGAAACTATCGCTCAAGCCAGCCGTATCAGCGGTGTGAACCCCGCTGATATCAGTATTTTAATGGTGTATTTGGAGCAGGGGAAGCTAGTGAAAGTGGAAGAATAGCATAATCGAAAAAAAGACCTGGCAACGGGTCTTTTTTTGTTTAATAGGTCAGTTTTTTTCAGAGATACCGTCTCTAAGAATGAAGTGTCATTACTATACTAAAGTTAAAAAAATTTATGAATAATCCAAAGATTCGCAACTAAAATGAACAGGCATATAGGTACAAACATAATAACCATTGTTACATCAACTAATGGTAAAGATTCAATTAGTTGAATTGCCAAAATAATAAAAGAAGCAGTGCCTAAAACGATACCAGGTACATAGCTTTTCAGATAGATTGCTTGAAAGATATGGCCAATAATATGAATGTTGTAAGCCATTATCAAAGCCAGATAGAATTCAGGAGTCTTCAAAAAATAGCAGATTATAGAAATAGCAATTAATAGAAAATACTCTTCAAGAACCATTAAGGTAAATGCTTGTGAATCAGTATTGAGCATCTCTTTAAATTTTTAAGGTATTTTTGAATTCTGAGCCTGTTTTTGGGACCATTTTGGCAAAAAATCAATTTCTTCAAGTTCATGAAACATAAATAAAAGTGGAAACAAAAAGTAGAGCAGTAACTGATTCATTATATCTCCTTTATAATAAAGCCAATCCAATAGTTATTTTTCAATTAATCATATCAAATAAATATCAGGATTAACAATTTTTTTTGCCGCTTTTCAATAGCAAAAAACTACTTACAAACTCATCACTGATAGGTAGAATATAGACTATTAATTGTTAGGAGGCATTTATTTTATGGGAAAAAAGGAAATTCAAGAAAAAGAGGTTGTAAAGATTGGTTATTGTCGCGTAAGCACAGAGGATAAGCAAGAAGTTTCGCTGGAAAATCAAATAGAAATGATGCGGGAGATTGATTGTGCTTATATTTATAGTGAACATGGCAGTGGTAGAAAAGATAATCGACCAGAATTTCAAAAAATGTTAAAACATTTGCATCAGTTAGCTGCGGATCAAGCAAAAGAAGTTCAGTTAATTGTTTTAAAAAATGATCGTTTAAGTCGAAAGTTCCGAACTTTGATTACCACAGTAGAAGACTTATTAGAAATAGGCGTTAACTATATTTCATTAATGGATAATATTGATACAAATTCCATTGGTGGCAAACTTTTTTTTCAAATTTTAAGCAGTTTTAATGAATATGAGGTAAGTAACACCCGCGAAAGAGTAAAATTAGGACTGAAAAAAGCCAAAGAGAATGGCAAAGTTTTAGGCAGACCACAAATTGAGGCCACCATAAAACAACAAGTAGTCGAATCATACCAATGTTATAATTTAACCGTTTCTGAAATTGCTCAACAGTTTGGGATTTCCGTAAGTAGTGTTTACAATATTTTGAGAAGTGTAGATATTAAAAGAAGAAAATGAGGTAGGATAGAAGTGAGTGAAAAATAACGAAATTCCCAATTGCGATTCTTTGTCAACTCTATATAAATTGTTTAAAAAACAACTGTTTAATGTAGTCATCTTATAAATAAGAATAACATAAATAAAAGTGCCTGTGAAGAAAGATTTGCTGATTTTCACAAGCATTTTTTTTTGTTTTAAAGTAACTACATTAAACAGTTGTTAAATGTAGTCATTTCCTAATGACTACCTAAAAATCAGCATTAAAAAAACTAGGATTTTTTGAAAAAGATTTAAAATAAGTGTGTTAATGTGTGTGATTTCAGCGCTGATTTCTTAGGATTCATTAGGAGGAGATAAGAAGATAACACGAGATTAAGGATTTATTACAAGCAAGTAGCTAAAGGAGTGATTTTTAAATGAACAAAAATAATAAAAAAGAAGTTATTGCTAGCTTTGATGCAAATATGTTGTATCGCATAAATGCTTTTAAATTGAAAATAATGATAGCTGAGTGCCTGCTGGTACTGTTATTAATTATTGGTACATCTGTTTATGGATTTATTAGCCTCTGGATACCTGTGATAACTTTCATATTTTTTTATTCTGATACAAATGATAATAAGGATAAGCCAGAAGCTGAAACTCCGAAAGAATATACTACTTTCATGATAGGTATGTATCTTAGAAAATTAGATAAACAGTCATTGACACAAAAAGCGAAAGAAGAAGAACAAAGACGAAAAGAACTTTTAATAACAAAAGAAGTTAAAAATAAAACAGATATTGGTGAAAAAGAAGATTGGGCTGACTTTTAATAGGTCTGAGTACAATTTTCAAAATTTGAATAGATATATATTAAATAAATGTATCTAAAAATAAATGAAAGAAGAATTAAAATGAAAAACTCTAACTTCACTAAAAAAGGTTGGTATTTCGTAGGCGGAATATTTGTAATTCTAATCTTAGCTGTTTTAACTATTGAATATCAAAAAGATAATTTAAATGGGAGATGGGTAGATAGTCAAAATCATCATGTTATTACTATTGATACAGACAAACATGGAGTGGCAGTGTGGCAATTATATAGTTGGATTGATGGTTCTAAAACAAGTCAAGTAACCCAGAATTTTACGATAGATAAGGAACGTAAAGAAATAATTTGGACTGAGCCACAAGAAGATGAAAAAAATGCTTCTTATGATTTAGTAAAAGGGCAGCTAATTGTAACACTTCATTATACAGATGAAGGTGAAGAGAAAAAGAAAACATTCATTTTTGAAAAAAATGCTAAATTTAAAGTAAAAGTACAAGATGAATTGCAAGATGAAGCAACTGTTTTGGATGATTCCGATGAAAATCGTGTATACAACTTCGATGGTGACTACAATTATTTGGATTTAGGAGATTATGAAATAGGAACAGATTTAAAACCAGGTAAATATATGGTTAGCCTAACTTATAGAAATGAAGGCTATTCAGCGGAAAAAGGAACAGGGAAAATAGTAGTGACAAGTGATGCTGGTACAAGAGAATATCAATTTGTTACATCAGACCATGGTTATTCAGAAGATCAAAGACTTGTTTTGAAAAAAGGAGATATTGTCACCTTATCTAGTGAAGGTGCAAAATCAGAGTTTGAGTTTAATTTTGAAGAAGATTAATAAAGAAAGAATTTCAAAATGAAAAAAGTGACGAATAAACTATTTATATATTCAATCGCTAATAGTTGTAATATTTGGAGGAGTTTTATGAAAAAAGTAATTTGTGTTTTATTTTTATGTAGTTTGTTATCTGGCTGTTCTTCAAATAAAGTAAATGAATTATCTGAAAAAAATGAAGAACAAAAGAAAATTATAGATAGGCAAACTGTGGCTATTGAAGAACAGAATCAAACTATTTTGTCTTTAGAAATGGAGCTTGAATTAGCAACAGCACTTCCAGAAATGGAGCCGTTTGAACCAGGAGAATCCATAACTTTAACTGGCGTAGTAAAAGTGGGGGAAGATATTCCTGCTGGCAGATATGATATAAAAATTGTTGATGGGAATATGACCAATGTTTATGTTTATAAAAATGAACAGGATAAAGAGGCTGGTGAAGACATCGATCTATTCTCTATTGGAAATGATGTTAATGAACTTAAAGGCTATAAATTAATTCAAGGTTACATACTTGAAAATGATTATCCAGCTAATCTTCAATATACAAAGTGTGAAAATTAATAAAAATATTTATGTGTATAATAATTAGAATTTATAAATTGAAAAGGGGTTCTTTGAATGAAAAAACGTATTTTAGGGTTATTATTAGTAACATTATTTACAACAGGTTGTCAAAAAGAAGATAGTAAAACAACAACAAATACAACAATAACATCATCAAGTGAAGAGGTTAATATTGAACTTAAAGTAAATAGACCCATTTTGTCACTTGAAAAGAATGAATTAATTATATCAGGTATCGCTAATGAAGGCGCAGAAATCATTGTTAAACAAGAGGATAAAAAGGTTGCTAGCGAAAAAGTTAAAAACGAAAAATTTGAAATTTCTATGGAATTACTTGAATCAGAAGAAAAAGAAGTTGAACTAATTGTTACAGATGGTGAAACAAAAAAAGAAATTAAAGTTTTTTCTAAAAAACATTTAGAAAAGTTAAAAGCAGACGCAGATAAAAAAGCAAAAGAAGAAGAAGAGAAACAGGCTGCTGAAAAAGCTACAGCAGAAAAAAAAGCTCAAGAAGATGCAGCACGAAAAGCAGAAGAAGAACGTCAAGCAGAGGAAAAAAGAGCTCAAGAGGCAGCCGCAGCCGCTGAAGCAGCAAGAGCGAGTTATGATACTGGGACTACTTTTGAAAACTTAGCCCGTAATCCAGAGACCTATTTAGATCAAAAAGTTAAGTTTAATGGGCTTATTATACAAGTTATTAAAGGAAGTGGGTATTCTCAATTTAGATTTGCTGTCGATGATAACTATGATCAAATCATTCTTATTGAGATTTCGGAAGATCAGCTAACTAATAATCGTTTATTGGAAAATGATCATATCACGGTTAGAGGTACTTCTTTTGGAGAGATAACTTATACTTCAACAATGGGTGGAGAGATTACCATTCCTGGAGTCGTTGTAGATTCTTTTGAAAGATATTAAAAACAAAAAATAATAGAGATGTTTAATGATTAAAAATCAGTGAGATTACTAGTTTTGACGCAATATAGATTAGAAGTCATTTTATAGATTTGAATAGATAAAGGGGGATTTTGGTAGTGGGGAAAGAAAATACAATAATGGCAAAATTGAAAAATAACAAACGAATTTTAGCATCTCTCCTTGTGAATATAATTTTATTCATAGCAATAATAGCGTTGATTTTAAGCAACTTTAATGAAAAAGATAAAGGTGATGAAATTGAAGGTGTTTGGTATGATACATCGGTATTGAAGAGTGAGTTAACTATTGGAAGTAGCGATGTAATTTTTAACAGTGTTTTTTATAGTTATAGTGGTGTAATTGATAAAGAAAAGCAAGAGATTATTTTAAATGAGGAAGATAAAGAATGTATTTATTTTTACAAATTAATAGGAGATAAATTTGTTCTTGAACCTAAACAGGACGGAGATACATTTACTTTTAAGAGAGAAAAACCTGAAGTTGCATCTACAAAAGAAAAGACTGAAACTTCAACTGAAAAAGATTTGTCATCCGCAAAAACAAGCAAAAAAGAACTGAGTGAGTCGAAAACTAGTACAGAACTTCAAATGATTTCAGATAGTTCAATGATAACGATTGAATTAGATAACGATAATAGAATTATTTATATCACAAATAAGACAGATAAAAAAATATCGGTAGGATCAGGAGTTGCGTGGCTAGATCATGGTTTTTTAACCATTGACGGTATTAGTATCAATCCTACTGATTGGAACTTAGCGTATGATTTAGCTCCAAATCAAAAAAAGGGAAATCCTATACCAACGAGTTTTTTACTTGATGATTTTGAAGACTGGGATAATAACAAGCTTAACATTGACTATTCTCAATCTCATACTTTTGTTTCAGAAATACAGGTGTGGACATTTGATGATGAAGGGAAAAATGGTCAGAAATTAGAAACGTTAACAATTGAGTATACCGTTGGAAATAATAAGTAGACTTTATAAATAGAAAGTTAGGATTAGCCTATGCAAGAAAAAAATTTAACAAACGAGCTCAAGCAAAAACAGCTAGTTTTAACCATTCAAATTATTTTTGTATTAATGATTTGTAGCTGTTTTGCTATTTGGGCATGGGAATTGCCTTATAACCAAGCGCCTGATGAAATGATGCGCTATCAAATTCCTACTTATATTTTTAATCATTCCTCTTTGCCTACAGGTTATGATCAGGAAGCCATTTATATTTTAGGAAATTGGTCCTATGCTTTTTATCCACAAATGCTTGGGGCGATTATTAGTGCCTTTTTCATGCAGGTGATGAATCTCTTCCGCTCTACGCCAGAAGCTTTGTTGTGGGCGGCACGCTTAACCAGTGTTCTTTTTGGTGGAATTACCGTCTTTTTCACGGGCAAGAGTATTTATAAACTCTCAAATAACTTAGGTTTAAGTTTACTAGGAATGGGCTTATTAGGTTTCTTACCACAGTTTACGTTTTTATCTTGTTATGTAAATAATGATGTAATTGCGGCGGCCGGAGCTAGTATGATTGTTTATACAATGATTGCGACCTGCTTTGAACCATGGCGCTATCGCCATAGTATTTATTTATCGCTAGGTTTTATTATCTGCGCTTTAGGATATTTAAATTCTTATAGTTTTATTTTAGTGGGGGGAATCTTCTTCTTACTAATCAATTTCTTTAATATCAAACATCAAGTAACGGATAAAAAAGTTTTTTATAAAAATTTTGCCCTGATTTTCTGTTTATCAGCTTTGGCAATTTTTCCGTTTTTAATAAGAAATTATCTGTTATATAAAGATTTCTTTGGGATGCAAGTCTTTCACGAAGAGTATATGAAATGGGTGGCTGAAAATGGCACGACATTACAAAAGCCTTATGAGTTAGGAAATCTTTTAGCGATGTTAACGGATCCGCATTTTAAATCTTTCACGCTTCAATCATTTATTGGTTTCTTTGGTTATATGAGTATTCGTTTAGATATAAAGTATTATCAGATTTACTATTGTCTTTTTGGCACAGGAATTTTAGCTTTTGTGGTGCAAAGCATTCAAAAACATTTTCAACAAGAGACACCAAATTTGGTTATTCAACGTAAACGCATCGCTTTTATATTGATTATGTTAGGTTGTTTAATTACCTTTGGGCTTCATTGGTATTATTGCTTGAAGATTGATTATCAACCACAAGGAAGATATATCATGGCGATCGTAGCACCGTTTATCATAATGATCACTTTCGGCTTTGAAAAGATTATCAATTTTTTCATTCAGCCTACGAAAAAAAGCTATATTTATCTGTTTATCTTGATGAGTTACATCTTGATTAATGTATTGATTCATAATTATTACTTTTTATTATCACAAAATATTTAAGTAGTTTATGGCTAAATAGAAACTGTTAAATAGGAGTTGTTAAATTGAATAAAGAAAAAATAATAAAATGGTTAGAATCCAATAAAAATATACTTACGATTGTTGGTGTAGTCATTTTAATTAGTGGTGCTTTTATAGTAGGGAGATTTTCAAGTAGGGATAAACAAACTGAGCAGAATATAAGTAGTGATCTTGCAATGGACTTTTCTACAACTAATTCAAGTAATGTTGATACTTCGACTAGTACATCAATTGAAAATATAGAGTTAACTAAAACTGTTAAGTTTGATGTGGATGGAAAGTATGAAGAAGGTAAACACATTAATGCTGGAGTTTATTATATAGTATTAACTAAACTAGAATATGCTTCTGATGACAAATACAAACATGGTTCTATTTTTGTTAATGGCTGTGGACATACTGAAGAGGTCAGGAGTGGGCATGCTATAAAGGTAGATGTGAAAAAAGGTTCTGATCTTGAATTCAGTGGTCATTATTATCCCAATTGGGAAGTTACGCTCTTCACAGAAGATGATTATGCAAAATATAAAGAAACAGTATCAGATTCTAGTTCTGAAATAAAGAAAGAATCGGTAACAGAACCGAGTCAAGAAACAAAACCAGCTGAAAAAAACGATGGAGAACTGTATTCTGATCAGTATATTAAAGTTACTAAATCTGGTGGAATTATAACATTTAAGAATTTAACAGAAAATGAATTAACAATTGATGGGAATGCAAATTTGAATGATAGTATAGTCGTTAATATGTATTCATTTGGCTATATTGGTGAGTTGGTTCCTAATGGAGTATTAACAGAAAATATAAGTCAGATTAGAATAGAAGATATAGGGGAACCTGGTGATGTTGAAGATGGGGAAACACTTGGTGGAAATAAGCTTTTTAAACATCAAATGAAGTCAGGTGATAAGTTAACTTGGGCTGGCGAAATAAAAGATGCAGATTATAATACTTTGGCTCAATTTACGATGGATATTCATTATTAGCAAAAAAATGAGTAAAGATATTTTATCAAAATTTAACTTGGTATTACTCCTAATGAATACCTAAAAGTCAGTATTTAAAAAGAAAAACTAGGATTTTTTGAAAAAGATGTAAAATAAGTGTGTTAATGTGTGTGTGATTTCAGTGCTGATTTTTTTAGGATTCATTAGGATTTTACACCAATTTTTAACCGCATAGCTATCGATTTTTTAAGTAATAAAAACTTTTTTTGATATTTTGAGCAAAAAAAAGTGAAAAAGTAAATTAGCTATGATAAACTTTGGGTGAAATTGGTAAAAAAACGGGGAAAAACTGGGGAAACTCAGTTTAAATAATCAAATCATAGGAGGAATTAAGAATGAAAAGCAAAATAGTTTATGGGGTAGGGATGCTCTGTGCATCAGCGGCGTTATTGGGGTTTAGCGCCGAAGCGGAAGCGGCGGATATGTATCGTCTGTATAATGCCAATAGCGGGGAGCATTTTTATACAGCGAAAGCACCGGAAGCCAACAATTTAATTAACATTGGTTGGAAATACGAAGGAACAGGCTGGGTGGCACCGGACTCAAATACGGGTGAACCTGTTTATCGTCTATACAATAAAAATGGTGGCGAGCACCATTACACACCTGATGTAAAAGAAAAAGATGCATTAGTTAGCATGGGCTGGAAAGATGAAGGTATCGCGTGGTATGCGGAAGCAGAAGGCAATCCGAAAGCCGATTTCCCACCAGGCTATGTGCCAGCGCCAAAACCAATTCCAAAACCACCTGTAAGCACTGTTCCACCAAGAAAAGTGGATGAAAATATCACCACTGTTGGCGGTGGCGAAGGCAGCGTTCCAGGTTCTTACCGTTTGTTATACTCTAACAAACCTTACGATGCGATTCCGAATTTTACGCAAGAACCAATGTTTGAGTTTTCAGCAGACATCACAATGAACGGTTCAAGAGGCGCTAACGATTTCTTCGGTATGCAATTTGTCATTGCTGGTGACGGCCCTGGTTCAGGTCAAGTTGGTTTAGATATCGGTTTCCAAGCCGGTACTTCAGCAGAATTTGCCCAAAATCGAATTGCTGTTAAAACTGTCAACTTCCCAGCAGGCGCAGGTACTAACGGAGAACAATTTTACTCTATTAATACCGCTGCTCAAATGGAACAAAAGGCTAAAGTAACCGTTCAATATTATAAAGTTGCTGAGGGTGAATATGTAATTACGCGCTTAAACGACCAAGTCGTTGGAGCATACAAAACAAAATTAACTACCCTTGCTCATGGCCGCTATATTTTACATGCTCAAATCGAAGACTGGAAAGGCAAAAATGCTACTTTGAAATTAGCAAATGTAAAAGTTAAGAAAAATGGCAGAGATGTGACTAGTCAAGGAGCACCTAATTTCCACGTTCAAGGAAATGATTCAATTACAGGAACTTCTTATGATTTAACGGCAAATACAAGCAACTGGTTAATTGTTGGAGCTTATTAATAAATAAGTCAATAAATAAAGCGTTAAGTGGTCAGGCAGAGATTGTGCCTGACCACTTTTTTTGTATCTTTTTTGAATTAAGGGAGTATAATACAATTATCTATTAGAAGTTTCATTCTTCATAAGGAAGGTAAAGGAGGTAGTATTTTATTGGAAACGAAAGTTGCAGGTATTTTAATCGTCGTCGCTATTTTATGCTTTTTTTCATCGTATTATTACAATGGCAATGGGCAGTTGGGGTATAAAGGGCTTCTCTTTTGGAAATCCATTGAAAAAGAGCGTGGCTATATTTACAAATATTCCAACAGAATTTTTGGCCTGACATTATTCGTTGGTAGTATTGCCTTCTTTTTCCTATTTGGCTTAGCTGCCAAAGAAACGAAATATTTACTAGGATTGCGAATCGCTTATTTGATTTACATTTTTGGCTCAATGTTAGTGGCAGATATCTTTGTTGCTTATAAAAAAAGCAGAGAGAATCTTAGGTAAAAGTATGATATTTAAATAAATCATGATAAGTTATTTTCTTTGTTTCATGTGAAACAATTGTTCGTTTTGGGGCCCGCTGTAAGTCCAGCAGGCGCCATTTTTACTTGCTATTCAGAAAAATCTTGACGCTAAATTTAAAGGAGAATAGAATTTAGAAAAAAGAATTAAATGAAAAGCCAAAGAAAAAGATCGTCTTTTTCTTTGGCTTTTTCTTCTTAGCTATTTCCCGCGATTATCAAAGCGATGGACTTCTTCTTTGGATTTTTGAATGCGATCAATCATTTTATTGAAATTTCTTGAAGCATAAGCATAAAAAAGAATATCGATGACAATAAATTGATCATGCAAAGAAGTTGTCGCAGCACTTCTTACAATCGCTTCATTTGAACGGACTGTTTGAATAGGCAAATCCACTTTAGTAGCAAGAGAATTGGATCCAAACTGAGAGAGGCCAATTGTGTGAAGCTGATATTTTTTAGCGATGTCTACTAAACGCAAGACTTCTTTAGTTTCTCCAGAATTAGATATTCCGAAGAAAACAGCATCTTTAGGTGCTGAAATGATAATTGTAATTAAAATGTGGGGATCACGAATACAAATGACTGTTTTACCACCGCGATTCCATTTTTGGGCAATGTTTTCTGCTACTAAATAAGAAGCGCCTACACCATAAACATAAATAATGGGGGCAGCAATTAGCAAATCAACAACTTGCTCAATTCGTTGATCATTTAGCAAAGCAACGGTTTCTTGCATTGATTGATAGGCATTAGCTAATAATTTACTTTTCAAATCTGGAATTGATTCATTTTCAGTAATATCAGAGTATCCTTCTTGAATAGGTGTTTCGATTTCAGCGGACAACTTAATTTTTAGTTGAGTGAAACTAGGGATATCTATTTTTTTACAAAAGCGAATGACCGTAGCGGGACTGGTTCCTGCAACTTTTGAAAGCTCAGCAGCAGTCATACTAATAACTGCAGATGGGTCATCTAAAATAGTCAAACCAATTTTTCTTTCAGAAGTGGGTAGTATGTCAATAACACTGCGAATCCTACCTTGAATATTCTCTCCACTCATTTTTTCCAACCCCTTCTAGTCGAACTAATATCTATTATTTTAATTATTATCGCACGAAATAAAGAAACAATCATCTTTTTTTGAATGATTGTTTCTTTTTGTTCACTGATAAAAAGTAATTCTTCCTAAAGGAACTGATTTGTAAGCACCAGTTGCTGAAGGAACATTACTTGGTTGGTGATGTAAGGTTTGATTCGCTAAAATTGCCATAGCAATTGCTTCTTTGGCTTCAGAAGATTCACCTAAATCTTCTTGTGTTTTAACTTGAATGGTTGGCAATTCACTTTGTAGCATCGTCATTAAAGTATGGTTATAACTACCCCCACCGCCAACAATTAATTCTGTTTGTTCATCGATAAAAGGTGTAACTGCTTGCGCGATTGAACGAGCGGTAAACATGGTAGCTGTTGCTAACCAATCCGCAGCAGATAGTTGCCATTTCGCTAATAATCCGTGAGTGAATTGTTTGCCGAAGGTTTCGCGACCGGTTGTTTTCGGATAAGTTTGTTTAATGTAAGGATGATTCATTAATGTAGTCAGCAATTTTTCATTAACGGTGCCTTGTTGGGCATAAAGACCGTCTTTATCGTATTCTTTTTGATAAAAATGCAGGCAAAGTTCGTTGATAATGACATTTCCTGGCCCGGTATCAAAAGCAACTGTATCTTCCAGTTGGCCATTTTTAGGTAGCACAGTTACATTGCCGATTCCGCCGATATTTTGCAGTAAACGGGTACAAGTTTCGCTTTTAAAAAGTACATATTCAGAGTAGGGAACGATTGGCGCACCTTGACCGCTAACCGCCATATCTCGCTCTCTGAAATTAGAAACTACAGTAGTTTTGGTTCGTTCAGAAATGATTGCTGGATCGCCAATTTGAAGGGTTGACGCGTAGTAGGCAGCTCTTGCTTCGGGAATATGAAACAGCGTTTGACCGTGACTGCCTATAAAAGCTAATTCTTCTGGAGCAATCGCTGCTTTTTGACAAACAGCAATAGCAGCTTCTGCAAATTTTTCACCTAATTCAAAATTAAGAGAGCAAATTTTTTCAACGTTGGATTCTTCAATTGAGAGAGCCGCTCTAATTCGTTTTAGTGTATCTGCTGGTAAAGGCATTGTAAGGAATTCTAGTAATTTTACTGATGTCTGTTGATTTTCCCCAGAGATTTCCACTAAGGCGGCATCAATTCCATCTAAAGAAGTTCCTGACATTAAACCGACTGCATAAACCATTATTTATGTCTCCTTTTGTGTTAAATAAATGATAACTTCCTGAATTCGTTTGTCCCATTCTTGCCAATCGTGATGGCCTTCTTCAAAGGTACTGCTATAGTTTTTACTAAGCGTAAGTAGTGTTTTTTGTAAGTGTCGACTATCTTGATACAAAAAATCTTGCTTCCCACAGCTGTGATAAATTGGTGGTAGATTGTTTGGCGTAGTAGTTTTCATTGTATTAAACAAATTATTTTCAGAGCTCTCATAGTCTTCTTTCGTTTGAAAAGCAGCTTGAAATTCAATAGCTGTTTCAGGAAAAATGGTTAGTAAACTACGGACGTCTACTAACGGAGAAAGCAAACCGATAAAATCAAATTTCTCTGGTTCTGATAAGCCCCATTTTAGTGCGCCGTAACCACCCATTGAATTTCCTACAACAAAATTTTTACTTGCTGTATAAGAATGAAAGAGTTGCATTTTTTGTGGGAATTCTTTTGTTAAAAAATCCCAATATTTGCTACCAATAGCCATATTACTATAGTAACTTAAAGCAACTTCAGGGCAAAAAATGACAAGCGGCATTCCGGCGACATAGCGACTAATTCCAGTTTGATTTAACCAAGATTGACAATTACCTGAACGGCCATGAAGCAAATACATAATAGCCACTTCTGTATAAGGCTGGTCAGGTAGAATAGCAGTATAATTGGTCAGTTGAAAAAGTGTTTCCGAATAAAAACTTCCATGAATAATCGCCATTTTTTAACCTACTTGATTAAAGGCGAATTTTTGCCATGGACGTAAATAAGGTAATAAAACTTGATCGGCTTCTGTGATTTTGCCGACAACATTTGATTTTCCAGAATTTTCCATTGGGAGTAAAGCAATTTGTAGTTCACCAGCATAATGAGCGTATAAAGAAGTTTCTACGATAATATCACCAGTGGTCATATCAACGGTGTTGAAAGGTTCAAATGAGTGCCCCTTATATTTTACGCGACTTTGTGTTGAGCGAACAACATAGGCAGAAACATCACCACGATTAAAATGAAACTCATCTAAAATGATTTTACGTTCTAGTTCAGGTGTTGTTTTTTTAATTGTACAATCAAAAGTTAATTTATAAGGATTGATTTGACTTAATGCTTTTAATTCTTCTTCTGAAGCGAAAGCATTGGCGATGATGACATCATCGATTAAATCAGTTGCCCATAAATGTTTAGCTTGTGTTGTAATCGGCCACTCCCGATGCATTTCTAAAGTACAAAGACCTTCTTCGACTGGCCACGGACCAATTGAAGCAGAAGTCGAATTTACAAAAGCAGCTGTATGAATCCCTTTTTCTTTATAGATTTTGGTAGTTGCTATAAAATGCTCATAACTTAAACCTGTGTAGCGATGGGGATAAAAATTATGACACCCTAACAATTTATCTGGATTTGCTTGATAGCTTAAAATATTTTCCAAATAACGCGTTCCAGCGCTGATATTCAATTCAATCGCTAAATCCTGTGGGTTAAAGGTCATGATTGACTCCTCATTACCAGTAAAACCAAGGTCTAAACGAATCCCGTCAGCACCAATTTCTTTAAAAAAAGATAAATCATCGTAACTGATATCTAGCTCTCCAAATACTTTAGGGCTAACATCGGCGATAACTTCCATTCCTAAAGCTTTTGCATGGGTAATTGTTTCAGTGAAATCTTTTACAATTTGTTCTTTGCCAGCTTCTACAGATAGTAAGCACGTAAACACGCGCTTAAAATTATATTTTGCAGCGGTTGTCATATATTGTTTTATTTCTTCTACACCACTATGGTTAGGGTAAACAGAAATTCCTAATCGTCTCATTTATTTATTGCTCCATTCTTTTTAAAATAATAATAAGCACCTTTAGTACTAGAAGTTTCTTTTTCAATAAAATTTGGAATAAATGAAGCTTGCTCCAAATAAGTAAAAAAAGCTTGGCGTACATAAGGATTATGCTCGATAACACTGCCGTTTAAACCAATGGAGATGACTTGATTATTTACTTGCATTTTGTTAACGGTTTTCTGAACTTCTTCTCCAAGGGCATGTCCGGCTTCAGTAAGAATATTTGCGGCAAGGGGCTCGCAAGGAGCGACTTCAGCTATAATTTTTGCAAGTTCAGCTACTTGGTTTTTAGTAAGTTGATAAGCTACTTTTACTAACGCTAAAGTGTTAGTGATATTAAAATGAGTAAATAGCTGATTGGTGAGTAAGCTAGGAGCTAAACCGGCATCATATTCAGCAAGGGCCTGTTGTACTGCGCATTTTCCTATGTAATAACCACTGCCTTCATCACCAAATAAATGTCCCCAGCCACCAACACGATACCAAGTATTGGCTTTCATCCCTAAACAAACCGAACCAGTTCCCGCAATTACTAAAATCCCTGATTCACCTTTAAACTGCGCATAATGAGCTAACTGAGCATCATTTAACAAGACAAAAGGAATTTGAAATTCAGCGAGTTCCGCAGCTAAAAATTTTTTTAAACCACCACTGTCAATACCAGCTAAACCAAGAACTAATAATTGACATTCAGAAAGATTTCGGTTCGCTAAAACACCTGTGATAGCTGCTTTGATATTTGCTAATCCTTGTTTCTTATCAACTAATAGATTGCCGAACCCTGTATTTAGCCGTTGTTGTTCATTTCCTGCTAAATCGTAAACAATCGCTTCAGTTTTTGTTCCGCCACTGTCGATACCAATGATATATTTCATTTTTTTCGCTACTTTCTCTTTGTTTCTGTTTTAACGATTCCTTTGTATTCACCTCGCTCTAACATTAAGCGAGAAGTTTCAAAAAAGATAATTGCCAACAAACCACTAATACCATAAAGTACCCATTTCACGATTAAAGGAAGTTCTGTAAATAGGATACTAGGAATTATAATAATTAAAAATACCATAAATCCTGTAATTAAACGATTGGGCAACCAGTGTTTTTTTTCTAAAAAATGGGTTAATGTCACACCTAACAGGATAAAACCAATAATTGCGATAATCAATAATAGTTGAATCATATCTTTTGCCTCCGAATTGGGAATAATTATAAAGAGTGAGGCTGACTGATTGCTCAGTCATAACGCTCACTCTGAATATATAAATCTTTTTAAGCTGTTTGTACAGTATTTTCTTTTTCAGCTGCTTCATTGGCTTTTTCTTCAGCAAGCATTTGTTTGTCATACATTCTAACAAATGGGAAATAAATCGCCATTGCAACTAAGATATTAATCACAACTAAAACAATCATTCGCCAGTCGTTTCCTGACGATAGGTAGGCGCCGATTGGTGCAGGTAGCGTCCAAGCTTGATTACTGATAAAACCATTAACCAGCCCCATACTTACAGCGAAATAGCTAATAGTACTTGTTACTAACGGTGCAATAATAAATGGTAATGCTAAAATTGGATTCATGATAATTGGTACACCAAAGATTAACATTTCATTGATATTGAAAATACCTGGTAATAAAGAGAAACGACCTACTTGTTTTAAAAATTTTGAACGACAGAATAATAATAAAATACAAATTGAGATAGAAACCCCAGCACCGCCAATTGTTACGGTCCATTGATAAAATTGCTCTGGTGCAATATATGGAAGGTCTGTAATTGCTGTTCCTGAAGCAAAAGCGTCAGCATTGGCATCTAACATAACTAACCACATTGGTCGTACTAAGGAACCGATAATACTCATACCATGAACCCCAGCAGCCCATAGCAAGTGAATAAAGAACATAGGTAGTAACACACCTAATAAATTATTCCCCATAATATCTACTAATGGTGCAAATAAGTCCATTAACATTTTATTAATATCAAAACCAAGTAGCACACGAATAACCCATACAAATGTAATAATGAAAAATCCTGGAATTAGTGCTTCGAAACTACGTGCTACAGCAGGTGGAACTTGTTCTGGCATACGAATGGTAATATTTCTTTTTGTAAAAAGACGATACATTTCGCTGGCAAAAATAGCAGCAAGAATGGCAGAGAACATACCTGAACCACCTAAGTAATCCATTGGCATAACCCAGCCTAAACCAATGCCTTTTCCTTCTGGTAATAAAGCATCTACATTTTTAGGGATAGTCAGCATCAAGAAGGTTGCTAGGGATAAAATCCCACCAGTGATACCATCTAATTTATATGATTTTGTCAAATTATAGCCGATACTAAATGAGCCATAAATTCCTAATAATCCCATTGTAATGCGGAAAGGTATAACTAAATCAGCTTTGTAAGGAATAATCCATTCTTCAAAACCTGGGATTGGTAAGTTAGAAATTGTTAAAAATAGTGTACCAATCATAATTAGTGACAACGTAGAAATAACTCCGTTGCGAATGGCCTTCATGTGTCTTTGTTCAGCAAATCTTGCCATTGGTGGCATTAATTTTAACTCAATCCAATTTAACATTTTTTGCATTGTTTTTTCATCTCCTTTAATTATTTACCTCATTGTCTTCAATTGCTTCCCGGACATGATTGTTGTTTGCTTTAAGTAAGGCTTTGGCATCTTCTTTGTTTTTACCAGATAGAATTCGTACGATTGCTAATTTAGGGTTTTGGTCAGAATCTTCTAAATAAAAAGCCGCTTCCTCATTAGAGCAATCTGTCGCATCAATAATAATTCGTTTAGCCCGTTCAACTAATTTTTCATTAGTCGGTTGCACATCAACCATCAAGTTTTTATAAGCTTTACCTTGGCGAATCATACTGGCTGTTGAAATCATATTCAAAACCAATTTTTGAGCTGTACCGGCTTTTAATCTTGTTGAGCCAGTCAATACTTCGGGTCCAACTTCCACTTCGATTGGGTAGGTAGCATGGGCTGATATCTCCGCATTTTTATTACAAGATAACGCGCCAGTTTGAGCACCAACTTCACGAGCGTAGTTTAAGCCACCAATCACATAAGGGGTACGACCACTAGCAGCAATCCCTAAAACAAAATCATTTTTTGTTAAGTGCCGTTCTTGCAAATCTTTTTTAGCTAGTGACATAGAATCTTCGGCACCTTCAACAGCTACTGTCATAGCAGCCATTCCACCAGCAATCAAGGCTTGAAATAACTTGGGGTCTGTATTAAATGTTGGAATACACTCTGCAGCATCAAGAACACCAAGTCGTCCACTTGTTCCTGCACCGATGTAAAAGAGACTTCCGCCATTTTGCATACAGTTTATAACCGCGTTAATCAAGCTTTCGATGCTATCTAACTCATTCGAAATAGCAGTAGCAACAGTTTTGTCTTCTTCATTCATAATTTCGATGATTTCTCGTACAGATGAGTGATCAAGATTTTCCGTTTTGCTATTTCGTTTTTCTGTTGCTAACTTTTCTAACACACTATATCCTCCTTCTTTTGATAGTTACAACTAGAATATAAACTAAATGATTAAAAATTTCAATAGTTTTAATATAAAAACGAAATAAAATTTCTTTTTTGTGTTTTATTTTAGTTAAAAAAGGGAATGATTTCCCCCGAAAAATGAACAATAGCCTGCTCATCACTGAGCAGGCTACCTAACTAATCAATATTTATTATTTTAAAAGTTGCGAGAGACTTATTACTAAAAATTACTCAATTTTTCATTTAAACAATGTATTCCCTAACCTCTAATACATCCTTGTAACTCTATAGTTACGCCAACTTGTGAATAAACTTCAGCAAAATGGAATAAAATTTCGTATAAAAATATTTTTTGTATGAAACAATTATAACATACTTTCAGAAAAAACGCTGAAAGCCTAAGGGAGTTTAAGAAATAGTGGCGAAAATTAGTTAACGTTTAAGCGTTTTTCGCCTTCATGAATGGCTTCTTTAAAGGTAGAAAATTTTACGAGGTCGGTATCGTAAATGTAAGGGGCGTTGTGGATTTTGTTAAATTGGCGGGGGTTCAATACAAGATAGGTGACAGTTACCTTTGCCTGAGATTGGTTAGCGTTTCTGGCGGTGCCTTCGCGAGCATATAAGCGTGGTGCAACGGAGTAAGCCCGCATCACATGATATTTAGTTTTCATTATTTGCCTTCTTTCTCATATCTCCACTATAGCACATAAATGGCGATAAATCTGAATTTGTGGGGGATTTGGCGAAATAACTGTTAATAAAAACACAAATTACCACAGAAGATTTTACTATTCCCTAACATCTCATCAATCGGGTATAATAGAAGCAAAGACAATTTGAGGTAGGAGAAAAAAATATGAAAAAGAATATTTTTTTACTATTAAGTGCTAAGTGGGAGCTTATTATTAGTGGCTTGCAGTAATAAAAAAGATACAACTAGTAGCTCTTCAACTAGTGAAGCAACCGCTACAAGTAGTACGCAAACAACGAGTTCAAGTACCAGCAGCACTACGGTAGAAACCAGCACGAGTGAAACGGTAGAAAATGTACCACAGCGAATGTACTCTAAGGAAGAAAAAATTCAAATTAATAATGAATTTGTTACTTGGGCAGGAAAACAAGGTGAAAAAGGTGGCTTAGCAGTAAATAGTGAGTATTTTAATCATGGTGCAGCAGGTTTTGGTGATTGGTATGCCGTAACAGATGATGGTTTAATCCAGGTTCAGCAACCGATGGATCCTGGTAGGCCAGGCGCTGATGGGGTTCCAATTCATTGTTTAGGTGGTGTTGTTTTTTATCATTCGGTGAAACTAATGAAATTAGCGAAGCACCTAATACTTATGTTCTAGCTCATGGATTTATGGAATTTGCTGATACCAATCAACCTTTCACTAAATACCTTTTAGGTGATAACGGCGTTGTTTATGAAGCGCAAACGCAAGCTTCATTTAGCAGTGGTTTTTGTGAAGCTGATGATAACGGCGATGTTAATGCTTATTATTTACCAAATGAAGAAATTGTTTTTCAACGTTCCGCCGACACTGCAGCTCAAGAAGAACTACAAAGAATTTTACGGAAATATAATTAATTTTTCCGCAGAAAAATAAGATAGTCAAAGAGAGTAGGAGGAAATGTTCAATGAATTATGCACTAATTAGTGGTTGGCACGTTCACACGCAAGGCTTTTTAAATCGGGTTCCCGAAGCCAATTGTCTATACGTTTGGGATACGGATCACACGCGCGGGAAAAATTTAGCGGATCAGTACGCCAGTCAATTTCAGCCGGATTTAACAACGATTTTAGCCGATGAAAAGGTCGAAGCGGTAGTGATTGAAGCGGCGACCATGAGTCATTATGATTTAGTGGTGGCAGCAGCCGAAGCCGGGAAGCATATATTCATTGATAAACCTTTTACTATCGATGAAAAAGCGGCCTTAGAATTAAAAGCGGTGATTGCTAAAGCGGGCGTGAAATTTGTGATTTCTTTAGAAACGTTGGTTTGGGGTGGTTATCGTCAAGCGAAAAAAATGATTGATGACGGTGTATTAGGCGAAGTCAGCAGCATTTATTTCCGCCGTACCCACACTGGGGCTTTAGCTGATTGGTTGCCAGCTTATTGGTACGATCAAAATCAAACGGGTGGTGGGGTTACGTTGGATTTAGGCTGTCATGGGTTAAATATTTTGCCATATTTTCTGGGTGAGCCTGAAAGCATTCATTGTAGTAAAACGCAAATGGCTAATAAAGGCATTGATGATAATTCAACCACCGTCATGACTTTTGCTAATGGAGCAATCGGAACTGCTCACACTTCTTTTGTTGCTGATGCGCCTGCTAATTTTTTAGAAATTCTCGGCAGTAAAGGTTATTTGCAAGTTTCTGGCGCCGAAGATAATCAACAATTAAAACTGCATTCCACAACTTTTGCTGGCAAAGAAGCTTGTTTTAGCAACTTTACGAACGAACCTTATCCGATTGAAGTCTTTCAAGATGCGGTGATGAATAATCGCCCGGTGCCTGCTGAATATGGCATTGATGCTGCGGTTAGATTAAGTCGGATTATTGAAGCTTGTTATCGCTAAAAGCAACACTAGCAGAGAAGAAATCGCTAAAATGAGGACTTCTCTGCTAGTTTTTTATTTCGCTTTTCGAGATGTCTAGCTACTATATTTAATTCTGCGCTTTACTTAGACGCAGAGGGAACGTTTGTTTCACATGAAACATTTTGGCTTTTTTCTGAAAAAATAATCATAGAATGATAGTGAGGTGAAGAATATTGACGGAAAGTCGTTTGTTGCAGATGTTGTTGTTGCTTTTGGAAAAAGGAAATACGACGGCGCCGGCGTTAGCAGAAAAGTTTGAAGTTTCGGTTAGGACGATTTATCGGGATATTGACGCTTTAAGTGCTGCCGGAGTGCCGGTTTATACGATTCAAGGGCAAGGTGGCGGGATTTTTATCCAAGAGGAATATGTTTTGAATAAGTTATTGATTTCAGAAGCGGAGCAAAATCAGATTTTATTGGCGTTGCAAAATTTGAATTTCGTTGAGCAAGAGAACACCTTAGCGCTTTTAGGCAAGTTAAAAGGGATTTTTCAAAAATCGGCAGCTAATTGGTTGGAAGTTGATTTTTCTGATTGGGGCATCAATCGTGAGTTGTTGTATAGTACTCTACAGCAAGCTATCGTGGAAAAACAGCAAGTAAAGTTTACTTATCTTAGTTATAAAGGTCAGTTTTTTCAGCGAGAAGTCGAGCCTTTGAAATTGGTTTTTAAAGGAAAAAGCTGGTATCTCTACGCTTTTTGTCATTTGCGGGCAGATTATCGTTTGTTTAAATTAGCTCGCATGAAAGAGTTACAAGTGACTTCAGAATATTTCCAACGAACAGCGCCTGAAAAAGTTTTACCGCAAGTCACCAGTGCGCCAATGGCAATGGTGGATTTAACATTGGCTTTCCCCGCAGAGTTGGCTTATCGGGTTTATGAAAATTTTGAAAAAATTACAGAAAAAGCCGATGGTTCTTTTGAAGTGCAGGTGACGTTGCCGGATAATGAATCCAGCTATCAATTTTTGCTATCTTTTGGGGCGCGTGTTGAAGTTTTAGCGCCAGCTGAATTTCGTAAGCAAATGCAAATGGAAATAGAAAAATTATACCATTTATATCAAACCTGACATAAGGCGGCAAGTTTGCTTCGCTATAATGATGTCAGGAAGGAGGATTTTATGAAATATGAATGGCGCAAGCAAGAAAAAAATGCATATGGGGCAAAGGTTAACCCCCAGATTTTGACGGTTCCTAAGCAAAATTTTTTAATGATTAAAGGGGTGGGCAATCCCAATCAGGAAGATTTTTCCCAGCGAATCACGGCTTTATATGCGTTGGCCTATCCGCTAAAGATGGCTTTTAAGAAAAATTGTCAAAGTAATCCTGAGTTAGCGGTAGCCAGCGGTTTTGATGATTACACGGTTTATCCGTTAGAGGGTGTTTGGAGCACATTAAATCCGGATAAAAGATAAAGCTGCCTTTGCTTATACAATTATGTTAAAACAACCTGATTGGATTACAAAAGAAATGTTTTTAACCGTCTTACAGGAAGTTAAAAAGAAAAAAGACTTACCATTATTGGAAGAGGTCTTTTTTGAGAGCATGACAGAAGGCTTGTGTGTGCAAATGCTACACAAAGGTTCTTTTGACGATGAGCCGGCTTCTTTTGCTAAAATGGCGGAATTTCTTGCCGCCAATCAATTGCAACGAACTGCCTATGAGCATCGCGAAATTTATTTAAGTGATACCCGAAAAACGCAACCGGCAAATCGGAAAACGATTTTGCGGGTGACGGTTGCTAAGATGGAGGAATAGTTATGGAAAAACCGATTTTAAATGATGCCACAGTATTTCCTAGTGCTGAAAACTTGCAACAGCAACTTTCGCCCGCTAATTATTTGCTTTATCAGCAATTAATAGCGGCGATTCAGCAACTAGATTTTTGTGAAGAATGGCACTATTATAAGGATGGCAAAGCTTGGTTGGCGAAAATTTTAGCGAAGAAGAAAAATTTAGGCTGGATTTCTATTTGGGGAACGGGCGTGAAAGTGTCGATTTATTTTGGTTGGAAAATTTGGCCTAAATTAATGGAATCGCCTTTGTTTGCAAGGGTGGAAGCCTATCCTGAAATTACGATTCAAGAAAACAGCAAGCTAGTGGCGCTTATTTTACCAATCCAAGAAGCTGAACATATTGAGTTAATTAGTGAGCTATTAAGCTTTAAGAAAACCGCGAAATAGTCAGCCGTGAGAGTTAGGGAAACCTAGCTCTTTTTTGTTTTGGCGTAAAATATTTGCAGACAAGCGAAATGACCTTTATTTTTTGATAAACTTCTTTGGTTTTGCTTGATAAAAAGCGAAGAAATGATTGCGAAATTGCGTATTTTAATGTAAAGTAGAGAAAGGTTGTGAAACATTTTTCTGTTTCACAAAAAGGTAAGCTTTTTAGAGAGGAAAAAAGATGACACCAGAAGAATTTCAAGCCCAGTTAGCGCAGCAAGGAATTGACTTGTCGCCGGAACAAATGGCGCAATTTCAACAATATTTTACTTTGCTAGTTGAGTGGAATCAAAAAATTAATTTAACCGCCATCACTGAAGAGAGCGATGTGTATTTGAAACATTTTTATGATTCAATGATGTTGGCTTTTTCAGAAGAATTTTCAGCTAGCGGCTATTTATGCGATGTAGGAGCTGGCGCGGGTTTTCCTAGTTTACCTTTAAAAATTGCTTTTCCCGAATTAGAAGTGACGATTGTTGATTCTTTAAATAAGCGGATTAATTTTTTAAATACCGTCGTGGAAAGCTTAGGTTTGCAAAAAGTTCAGCTTTATCATGATCGGGCGGAAACTTTCGGGCAACAACCACAATTTCGTGAAGCTTTTGACTTTGTAACGGCACGAGCTGTGGCACGTTTGAATGTTCTTGCTGAGTTGTGTTTACCACTTGTTAAAAAACAAGGTTACTTTTTTGCCTTGAAAGCTGCGAAAAGCGATGAAGAATTAGTGGAAGCTAAACCGGCAATCGCTATTTTAGGTGGCAAATTCATTCAAGAAGTAGCGATGACCCTACCGGTTACCGGCGATCAGCGGCACATTATTGTGGTTCAAAAGAAAAAAGAAACCCCAAAAAAATATCCCCGCAAAGCTGGTACACCCAATAAACAACCACTAAAATAGTTAAAAGATAGCTGGATTTAACAGCTGTAATTAATAATAGGATGCCAGTTCAACTTACCAAGAATCAAGTAGTTGAATGGTATACGTAGTGAGAATTAAACTAATTTTTCTTTGAAAAATTAATGCCACAAAACGAACTAGGATGTCAGTTCCACTTACTCAAGAATCAAGCTAGTGGAATGATATACGTGGTGAGAATCAAACTAATTTTTCTTTGAAAAATTAATACCGTAAAACGAACTAGGAGGAAATAAAATATGGCTCGGATTATATCAGTTGCCAACCAAAAAGGTGGTGTTGGTAAAACGACAACCACCGTTAATTTGGGGGCCTGCCTGGCTTACAATGGTAAAAAAGTCTTGCTTGTTGACATTGATGCCCAAGGCAATGCTACCAGTGGCTTAGGTGTTAGAAAACCTGATGTTGAAAAAAGTATTTATGATGTGTTAGTGAATGAAGTGCCCATCAGAGAAACGATTTTGCCATCTAGCCGCGAAAATTTGGATATTGTTCCGGCAACGATTCAATTAGCTGGTGCTGAAATTGAGTTAACTTCAATGATGGCACGGGAGTCACGTTTGAAAATGGCGATTGCTGAAATTAGCGATGACTATGATTATGTTTTTATTGATTGTCCGCCGTCGTTAGGACATATGACGATTAATGCCTTTACTGCCAGCGATTCAATTTTAATTCCGGTGCAGTGCGAATATTACGCTTTAGAAGGTTTAAGTCAGTTGTTAAATACCGTTCGTTTGGTGCAAAAACACTTCAATCCTGATTTGAAGATTGAAGGAGTTTTATTAACCATGTATGATGCCCGCACGAATTTAGGGGCCGAAGTGGTGGAAGAAGTGCGGAAATATTTCCGGGAAAATGTTTATGATACGATTATTCCGAGAAATGTCCGATTATCTGAGGCACCAAGTCATGGCTTATCAATTATTGATTATGACATTCGCTCCCGTGGGGCAGAAGTTTACTTATCCTTAGCAGAGGAAGTGATGGCTCATGAGTAAAGGAAAAGGCTTAGGCAGAGGGATTGATGCGTTATTTCAAGATTTTGCCAGCTTAGAAGAAGTCGATGTGAAAAATGAAGAGGTCCTAAATTTATCATTAAGTGAATTGCGGCCGAATCCTTACCAGCCACGAAAAACTTTTGATGAAAACTCTTTACAAGAATTAGCCAATTCAATCGCACAATCTGGCGTTTTTCAACCGATTATTGTGCGTCAATCAGCGGTTAAAGGTTATGAAATTATCGCTGGGGAACGTCGTTTCCGCGCGTCAAAATTAGCTAACCAAGAAACTATTCCGGCGATTGTCAGAGAATTTGACGAAGAAGCCATGATGCAAATTGCGGTTTTGGAAAACTTGCAACGGGAAGATTTAAACCCAATGGAAGAAGCCGAAGCTTATGATATGTTAATGAAAAATCTTAACTTAACGCAAGTGGAAGTTTCTGAACGTTTAGGGAAAAGTCGCCCGTACATTGCTAACTATTTGCGCTTATTGACTTTACCTGAATTGGTCAAAGAAATGGTACAAGATCAACGTTTATCAATGGGGCAAGCCCGCACTTTGTTAGGTTTGAAAAATAAAACCTTGATTTTAAAATTAGCCAATCGCTGTGTTAAAGAAGGACTAACCGTTCGTCAATTAGAGCAAATTGTTGCTAATTTAAATGATGAAAAAGATAAAAAAGCTAAAATCCCCCGCTTAGTTAAGGAAAAACCTTATTATTTGCGGGAAAGCGAAGATCGCTTAATGGATAAATTTGGCACGAATGTTGAAATTCAAGAAAAAGAAGGCAAAGGAAAAATCGAAATTGAGTATCTTTCCCCCGCTGATTTAACCCGTATTTTAGATATTTTGAATATTCAATTTGATGAAGAAGTCTAAACAATTCCTTTTTGGATAGAAACGAGGCAATCAAATGTATGATTTGGGAGATAGCGTCGAAATGAAAAAGCCCCATGCCTGCCAAACCAATCGTTGGGAAATTATCCGGATGGGTGCTGATATCAAAATTAAGTGTGAACATTGCGGTCATATCGTGATGTTAACAAGACGCGATTTTGAAAAAAAGCTGAAAAAGAAATTAAGCTAAACTAAAAAGAAAAAGTAGAAAGAGTGAGTGTAACCATGGCGTTAACAGCCGGAATCGTTGGCTTACCAAATGTTGGTAAATCAACTCTATTTAATGCAATTACCAAAGCTGGAGCAGAAGCAGCGAATTATCCTTTTGCAACTATCGATCCGAATGTGGGGATGGTAGAAGTACCTGATAGTCGTTTGCAACGACTAACTGAATTAGTGAAACCGAAAAAAACAGTACCGACAACTTTTGAATTTACCGATATTGCAGGAATTGTCAAAGGCGCCAGCAAAGGGGAAGGGCTAGGAAATCAATTTTTAAGCCATATTCGCCAAGTAGATGCGATTTGTCATGTGGTACGTTGTTTTGATGATGAAAATATTACCCACGTTGAAGGTCGGGTGGATCCTTTAGCCGATATTGATACGATTAATTTAGAGTTAGTTTTAGCGGATTTAGAGTCAGTAACGAAGCGTCATACGCGGGTGGCAAAAATCGCTAAAACGAAAGATAAAGATGCGGTGGCTGAATTAGCTGTTTTAGATAAAATCAAACCGGTTTTAGAAGAAGGCCAATCTGCCCGCAGCATTGAATTTACCGAAGAAGAGGACAAAATTGTTAAAAGTTTATTCTTATTAACAACTAAACCTGTTTTATATGTTGCCAATGTTTCTGAAGATGAAGTTTCTGATGCGGAAGCCAATCCTTATGTGCAACAAGTTCGCAATTTTGCGGCTTCTGAAAACGCCGAAGTTATCGTAGTTTGTGCGCGAGCAGAAGAAGAAATTGCTGAGTTGGAAGAAGAGGATAAAGCGGAATTTTTAGAAGCTTTAGGGATTGAAGAGTCTGGTTTAGACCAATTAATTCGGGCGGCTTATGATTTATTAGGCTTAGCGACTTACTTTACCGCAGGCGAACAAGAAGTGCGGGCGTGGACTTTCCGCAAAGGCATGAAAGCACCACAAACAGCCGGCATCATTCACTCTGACTTTGAGCGTGGCTTTATCCGGGCTGAAACAGTTTCTTATGAAGATTTAAGTCATTACGGCAATATGCAAGCAGCCAAAGAAGCTGGCAAAGTCCGTTCTGAGGGGAAAGAGTATCTGGTACAAGATGGAGATGTAATGTTGTTTAGATTTAATGTTTAAACCTTTGAGAATCGTTAGGCTGACGTCAGCCAATGAATTTATAAAAAAACGGTTTCTAACCGAGGGGAAAGTATGTTAAAATACTTTTTGTTAAACATTTTAATTGGACAGCTTTTGAAGGGGGACCCAGTAAAATGGAACCAGAATTGTTACGGCAAATCGATGATGAAAATCGTCAGTTAGAAGCAACTTTAACCAAACGTAACCAACAGTATATATTCGATTTGAAAAAATCTTTAAAGGCAGCAAATTTCGGTGAAGAAGAGTTAATTCAAGCTTTACATGAAGTTTTGCCAGTCTTAGTTGATGGTCAGAAAAAAGGGATTACTGCCCGCAAAATTTTTGGCACCGTATCAGCTTGTGCGGACAATATCATTAACAAACCACAAGCCGCTAAAGAAGCGACACCGTTACTAATGTGGCTAGATAATGCTTTATTACTTTTAGGAGTGTTAGCGTTAATGTCAGGCCTTGTGCGGATGTTCTCTAAAAACATGGCACCTTATGGCTTGTTAACGATTCTTGTCATGGCGACAACGGGTGGCTGGCTATTTAATATGATGTATAAATACAGCTTCCGCTATGACCGGGCAAGCGTACCGAAAAGCGAACGACCAGGCTTTATTAAAAAGACTTTGAAAATCTTACCAGCGATGTTGTTTTGTCTGTTTGCTATGACGGCAACAGTTATGTTACCACCAGCGATTAATTTAATTTTAGACCCAATCCTGTTAATCGTGATTGGCGGCGCGGCCTTTGCCATTCGCCATTACTTGAAGAAAAAATATGGCATTGTCGGAGCATTTTCAATGCAATAAAAAAATGAATAAAAAAAGCGGATTTCAATTAAGAAATCCGTTTTTTTGCGTTTTAAATTAACTCAGCCGCTCCTCCACCTGCGTCAGCAAGAAATTTAAAGTTAAAGACAAAGCGGCGGTTAAAATGCTGCCCCACAAAATTTTGTAAATGTTCATGGCCCGCAAGCCGTCAAATAAAATTACCCCTAAGCCGCCAGCGTTAATGGTCGCGGCAATCGTGGCAATACTGACGGTGGAAATAATCCCTAAGCGAATTCCGACAATTAAGGATTTTTTCGCTAAAGGCAGTTGAATTTTCGTGAAGATTTGCAAAGTGGTGAGCCCTAAGCCTTGTGCCGACTCAATTAAGCTTTTGTCGACATTTTGAATGCCAGAAGTAAAGTTTTGCAATAAAATATACTGATTATACAAAACTAAAGCAATCAAAGCCGTGGTTTTTCCTAAACCGGTAAAAGGCACCAAAATTCCTAATAAAGCTAAACTGGGAATCGAATAAAGAGTGGCTGCCAAATTAATTAAAAAAGTCGTGAGTTTTTTTGAATATAACGAAAGAATAGTCAATAAGCTAGCGATAACTACCGAAATCAGCAATGCGAAAAAAACTAATTCCAGATGCTCCACTAAAGCTTGCAATAATTTATCTTTATATTTTAAAGCGAAAGCAATCATTTGTAACGCCCCCAAAATTCTTGTTGGGTAATCGCCGATTGAATTAATTTTTCCACAAAAGGATCAGCGGGTTGTTGAATAATTTTTTCAGGGGTATCAAATTGTAAAACTTGCCCGCCATTCATAACGATTACGCGGTTGCCTAGTTTGAATGCTTCATTAATATCATGGGTAACAAAGACAAAAGTCTTTTGCAATTCATAATGAATCCGCAAAATTTCGTCTTGCAACATCGTGCGGGTGATCGCATCAATCGCCCCAAAAGGTTCATCAAACAACATAATTGCCGGGTCAGCAGCCAAAGCTCGCGCTAACCCCACCCGTTGTTGCTGGCCACCAGATAATTGACTAGGGAAGCGATTTTTATATTCAGCCGGGGCTAATTCCACCATGGTTAATAAATCGTCCACTAATTTTTCGATGCGGGCGGGTTCCCATTTGAGAATTTTCGGAAGTAGGGCGATATTTTGTTGAATCGTCATGTGGGGAAATAAGCCGACTTGCTGAATCACATAGCCGATGCCCCGCCGTAATTCAACGGCATCTAATTGTTGGCTATTTTTTCCGAAAATTAAAATTTCACCAGTGTCTGGTTCGTATAATTTGTTAATCATTTTTAATAAAGTGGTTTTGCCACAACCAGATGATCCGAGAATCGTAATAAATTCGCCTTCTTGAATCGTTAAATTAAGGTTGTTAACCGCGTTTTTATTAGCGTTATCAAAGCATTTGCTAACATTTTGAAATTCGATTGCAGTTGCTTTCATACAATTCCCTCCTTGCTGTGTTTGCTATTTAAGTGTTTGAAAAAATTCTTCAGCGACTTCTTCAACTTCTAATTTATCAAGGTCAACTTTGGCGTTTAAATTTTGTAGTGTTTCCGTATCTAATTTTGCTGAAATGTCATTTAAAATTGTGGCGATTTCAGGATTTTCAGTTAGTGTTTCGTTGCGGACAATTGGCGCTAAATTATAGGGTGGCCAAACTTTTTGATCGTCCACTAACAGTAAATATTGATCGGTATTGGTCAATTGACCTTCTGTCGTATAAACTGGCGTAACGTCGGCTTCTTCGTTGGCTAAAATTTCATATTTCAGGCCATTATCGTAAATTTTTGAAGATTGCCAGTCAAAATCACCATAAACTTTTTCAAGTAAAGGCAGACCGTCATCCCGTTTATCAAATTCCCCTTGGGAAGCAAAATTTAATTTAGTAGCATTTTTTTGCAAATCAGAAATCGTAGTAATCCCTAATTCTTTCGCTAAATCAGCGCGAATCACCAAGCCTTGACCGTCATTGGCTTCGGCGTAGTCCAACCAAGTAATTTCAAATTCTTGATCGTAGTTTTCTTTTACCAGCTGATAAGTTTTTTCAGGATCGGTTTCTAATTCCATTTGTAAAATCGTTAACAGCCCAGTGCCAGTGTATTCGGGATATAGATCAATTTCACCATTGACGATAGCGGTATGGACCAAAGAGCCCGAGATATTTTGCACCCGCTCCACTTGATAACCTTCTTCTTCTAAAGCTAAAGCGTAAATTTCACTGACAATGGCGTTTTCGGTGAAATCTTTAGAGCCGATTTTAATTTCTGGCCCCTCAGCATTTTCATTACTATTACAGCCAGCGAATAAAAATAAGGCTGAAACCAACGCGAATAATTTTCTTTTCATTTGTAAAATCCTTTCTATGCGTATCTAACGATGCGTTTTTCTAAAAAATTCATGGTAAAATTGGCGAAAATTGATAGGAGTGCCACCACGACACCACCTATTAAAGTCAGATCTAAACGATTTAAGCCTAGACCAGTAAAAATTAAATCTCCTAAACCGCCGCCGCCAATTTTTGAAGCTAAAGTTGCACTGGCGATAATTTCAATCAAGCTAGTTTTAATGCCGCTTAAAATCAAGGGCATAGCTAGAGGGAAAATGACTTTTCTGAAAACTTGCCGGTCATTCATGCCAATCGCAACGCCGCTTTCAATCATGACGCTGGGAACACTATTAAAGCCGACAATCGTATTCATTAAAATCGGCGGAATCCCCAAAATAATTAGGGCGGTAATCGCTGGTAGCGTACCGGTTCCCATAATCGGAATTAGTAAAATCAAAATAGCCAAACTGGGAATTAAACGTATGATTTGAAATAAATTGACGGTACTTTTTCTTAGGGCAGGGATTTTCGTGCAGAGATAACCTAGAGGGACAGCAATCAGAATGGCGCATAAAATCGCGACGAGGCTGATAAAAATGTGGCGTAAGGTTAGGGAAATCAGTTCTTGGTGGTTATTGAACAAATAATCCAGGAGATCATTTTTTAAATTCAATCACCCGCACCTCCTTCTATAGTAAGAGTGAAGATTCATTCATAAGGATTCGGTTACACCAATCGGATAAACATGAACAAATGTTCGATTTATTAATTGTAATAGTATTCTATTTAAAATGCAAGGTCTAAAAAAAGAAATTATCGGGAGGGGGAACTGCCACTATAATTAGATACAACTAAAAAGGAGCACCTCAAATTTGGTAAAATAAATTTGGAGGTGTTTTCTGATGTCAAAACATAATTTTTACCCAGCTGAACTCAAAATTCAAATTATTAAAAGGTTTTTAAACGGTGAAAGTGCAGCTTCACTTCGTGAAGAATTTCAAATTTCTAGCAGAGGAACTATTTACAAATGGAAAAAGTGGTACTTAAGTGGCGAGGTTGAGAGGCTAAATTTTTCTTCAGGACGTCCATCAGAAAGAGAATTATCTACTTCTGATAAGTTAGAAAAGGCAGTAAAGGAA
>NZ_JARXWL010000010.1 GCF_029893325.1 Enterococcus sp. PF1-24 | reverse complement strand
TTTCCAATCACTTCTTTAAAAGTATAACCAGAAATTGTTTTTTGTTCTGTTGAATAACTTTCGCCAACAGTTCCCTTAGTTAAAACATCTGCAGAGATTGGTTTGCCATTCGTATCTTGGTACTGAGCAAGGACTAATCCTTGGGTAGTACCAGTAGAAACTTTATAATAACCTAATTTTACTAATTGATTTTGGTTTGTAAAAAGCCCGCTAAATGGACTTAGCCCCTCATCAACGATAGCACTATTGAAGATGTAGCCTGGCACATTAATTGCTTCTGCTTGATAACGTTCACCAACATTACCGTTTAAATATGTGTTTTCGCCAATTTTTTTGATAGGATTTCCTGCTAAATCATATTCCCAATGCTCAACAGTAACTGGTTTGCCAGCTGTTACATTAGTGTAATCCAATGTATAACCTAGTATAATTTGCCCATTTATATTTCCGTTAGCATTGTATACAAATTCTACTGGAAAAGAAGGGACTAATCCATAAATTCCCGTCGAGTCTGGTGTACATTGAAAGGTGTTACCCATAAGATAAGAAACATACTGATCATAAAGTATTGAAAAGTCCTCGTCAGCGAAACGGAAACCACTGTCAGAATCTACGGAGATAATATAATGCATCTGCTGAGTACTTACTGGTAGATACCATGAAGTAATTTGATCGCTAGCACCATAAAGTCTAACCCAATCATTGGAGAAATTATGTAACCCGAAATCTTCATGGCTTAAACGAAAGTCACTATAAGTAGACTCGTTTAAATAAGCAGTCGTATCATAAGACATAAATGGTTCAGTTGTATAGGTTTCATTATAAGAGAATGATCTGAAGAAAATCTCTTGATAATTATTAAACTGATTGAAATCAATTCCGTCTGGAAAAGTACGATTTAATCTTCCAGCGAAAGTTACAGTTGTTTTTGACTGAACAGATGGATAATTTTTTAAGTTCAAGTCTAAAAAAGCACCTTCGAAACAGTTGATATTTATTTTAGTTGCATGCTCTAAACCAGTAAAGTTTGTCACGTTAGCAAGTGGATTTTCATTTTCAAGAATAACCCAGGTGAAGCAATCAGAATCTGCCGCAGCTAGTTTTTCAGGTGTTACTTCTGTAACAGGAATTGCTAATTTGTCAGCGACTAGTTGTTGTAAATTTTTATCTGGCATCCAGTTGTCAATAGGTTCTGTAGCTCTTGCTGTAGGTAAGCCTGTTTCAACAGCATCTTCGGCTTCTGCAGTAACAGTTGCTAAAGAAAATGTACTGAGTAGCGCTATGGAAAGTAAAGTAGTCCTTATTTTTTTTAACATAATGGTTCCCCCTAGGTAATGCTTTTTTTGTATACCAAGTAAAGTATATTCATTTATTTTAATAATGTCAACATGGTCTGATAGCTTTTCCATAAAATGAAACAGAATTTAAAATCCTGTATCTCCGTTTTTATCCCATTGTCCTTTAGGATAAGAGTATATTAAAGAAAGCGGGAATGCCTCAACCGGTTTAAAAATGATGGCACCAACGAACAAAAACTAGCTGAAATGTCTAATGAATTTCGTGAATATTATTACAATTTTCAAAATCTCCCTAACTATCAAGACTCAACGCTAACTTTATTGCGGACTTTTAACGCCAGTGAAGAAAATGAAAGCAAAGCTGCTGAGTTAGCCACGTTGCCTTTCCCAATTCAAATGATTTGGGGGCGAAAACGCCACTTTTGCTACGGTGGAAAAAGAACGCGAAATCGCAGCAGCAATTCCTAATTGTGCTTTCCAATTAATTAAAGAAGCGGGCCATATGCCTTGGATTGATCAGCCAGCTACTTGCGCTAAGATTATTACACCGTTTATCAAATAATTAAAAAAATCCTAAAAAGTGAGGAATTAACTTCCAGCTTTTTAGGATTTTTTCTGCTATTTATTTGGGATACCAAGATAATTTACAAGCATTATTTAGTATCGCTCGCTTAGTTACCTTACCTACCAACTTAATACGCTTCCCGTCGATAACATAAACCTAGCCCTTTTAAAAAGTTACGCATATATTTATCGCCACAAGGTTTGAAATTACGATGACCTTCTTTTCTTAAAATAGCGCCTAGCTCGCCTTTTGAAGGATAAAGACCTGCCTCAGCAAAAATATCCAGCATATCTTCACTAGTTAGGGATAAAGCAATTTTTATTTTTTTCAGTAACACATTATTGATATGCTTAACTTCAATGCTTTTAGCTGGTTTCGATCCAGCTGGTTCGTCTTTTTTAGGTCCCCGCTTTAAAATAATAAAACCATTCAAAAAGACATCTAACACTTGATTATTGATTGGTTGTAAATAAATATTATCTTCCTCTAGCTTTGTCTCCTGAGCCTTAGTTAACATTTCTCGCACATCATCTTTAGTAACCCCGTAGCCACCTAATTCAAAGGCCTTAACCAGATCTGTATCCTTGATATCAATAGCATAGCGTAAGCGTAGTAAGCGATCATTATTATTCATCTAATACCTCCGTTTTTTATATAAAATCTCTCTACTCTATTACTTTTCTCGATAGGGAATACCCCCTATAGCAATAAAATCTTCATACTCTTTTGCAGGAAAAGCATCTTTTCCTTTTCAAAAACATCCCTACTTATGATAAGGCTCCCCCAGATTAATCCGAAAGGCTCGATAAATCTGTTCCACCAAAATCAGCCGCATCAGCTGATGGGGATAAGTCATTTTGCCAAAAGAAATCTGTTGATTACTCCGTTGCAACACTTCATCGCTTAAACCCAAAGAGCCACCGATAATAAACGTAATCTGGCTTTTACCACGGATACCTAGTTGGTTAATTTCTTCTGCGAAAGCTTCGCTAGAAGGATTTTTGCCGTTAATCGCTAAGGCAATGACGTGTTCTTGGTCTTTAATTTTGGCTAAAATTCGTTGGCCTTCTTTGTTTTTAACTTGTTGCATCTCAGCTGGGCTTAGCGCTTCTGGGGCTTTTTCGTCAGCAACTTCAATCATTGTCATCTTAGCGTATTTACTTAGACGCTTTAAGTATTCGGCGATGCCTTGAACTAAATATTTTTCTTTTAATTTGCCGACAGTAATAATTTTAATTTGCATACTTTTTCCTTTTCTAAACTAGGGATTTTGCTAATACTTCTTTTTTTAGCTTCTTCTTATTTTAGCATGATTTTCCTTAAAAACCTGCTAAATAATCAACAATTCTTATTTATCCCCAAGTTATACACAGATTCTGTGGATAAGCCTGCCAGTAACTGTGAGTAACTCTAGTTTATTTTTGCTTATTTGATAGTTATTCCCAAAAGTTATCCACTTATTCACAAACCTGTGGATAACTTTTAGTTTTTATTCAGGACTTTCTCCACTGTTTTATCCACATTTTTTGTGGATAAATGCCATGCCTTTGTGGATTTCTTTTTTCTTAAAGAAATTTTTACTTTTTGCTGGAAATTTCTACATTTTTTACTTAACTTCTTCATAAAAAAATCAAATCACTTCAGTAGACTAAGAGTAGATACCCAGTGTATACTCAACTTATAGCAGTTAATTTAAAAAATTATCAATTGTCATTTTTTGAATAGGACAATTTTTGGTAAATAATAACAATGACTCTAATTCAAGGAGGTCTTTCATCATGAAAGAAGTTAACAACAATCAAAAAAAATCTGGTTCTTTACTCTCAAGATTCGGCGTTGGTTTAGCCGGCGGGATTTTAGGTGGGCTGTTAGTTTTCGGCGGTTCAACACTGATTAACAATAATAATGATACCGTTACGCCTGCTACAAACAACAACGCGCCTACGACAGAAGGCACTACTCAAGTCAGCAATGTCAAGGTCAACACGCAATCTGACATCACCGAAGCTGTGAATAAAGTTCAAGATGCCGTGGTTTCTATCATTAATTATCAATCAAATAGTAGTAGCGATACTTATTCTGAAATCTTTGGCGGTGATTTATTTGGCGAAGAAGAAGAAACTGACGACGATACTTTAGTTGAAGCTGGTGAAGGTAGCGGCGTAATTTATGCGATTGAAGGGGATAAAGCTTACATCGTGACTAATAATCACGTGATTGCTGACCACAAAGAGTTGAAAGTTTTATTAAAAGACGGCACTAGTGTTCCAGCAACTTTAGTGGGTACCGATGAATATACGGATTTAGCAGTCGTTGAAATTAGTTCTGAAGGGATTAGCACTCACGCTGAATTTGGCGATTCTGATGCTTTAACCGTTGGTGAACCGGCTATCGCAATTGGCTCCCCATTAGGAACGGCTTATGCAAACTCAGTGACTTCAGGGATTATTTCTTCTTTAAATCGTGAAGTAACTTTACAATTAGAAGATAATAGCACCGCAACCAGCTATGCGATTCAAACCGATGCCGCCATCAATCCAGGGAACTCTGGTGGTCCATTAATTAATATCAATGGCCAAATCATCGGCATTAACTCTAGTAAGATTATTTCTACCTATACTGGTACAGGTACCGCTAGCGTAGAAGGTATGGGCTTTGCCATTCCAAGTAATCAAGTGATTAGCATCATTAATCAATTAGTTGAAAAAGGCGAAGTTGTCCGCCCCGCGCTTGGCGTTACGATGGTTGATTTAGCTAACTTAAGCACGCAACAGTTGGAACGTTACTTTGATACTTTACCGGAAGAAGTGACCGCTGGCGTAGCTTTAAACTCAGTTAGCAAAGGTACTCCGGCTGACGAAGCTGGTTTACAAAAATTCGATGTGATTACCGAAGTTGACGGCAAAGAAGTAGCGACTTCAAGCGAAGTTAAAAGTGCTTTGTATGAAAAACAAGTGGGTGATAAACTAGAAATTACTTACTATCGCGACGGTAAAAAAGAAAGCACCACAGTTAACTTAACAATGGAAGCTTCAGCTTTAAGCCAAATTCAAGAAACTGAACAGGAACAAGCACAAGAAGAAGAAAGCAGCAACTCTAGACGTAGCCGCAATAACGAATAAAATTCAAAAAGCGCTGTTAGGCAGGAATAACTTGCCTAGCAGCGCTTTTTCTTTATGAAATTATTATTCTCCTACAGGAAAAGCTTCCCCTACTACTGCATCAAAAGACAATTCCAAAATACCTTTTTTAGCTGGTGCATCGGCTAAATGTAATTCTCTAGCTGAACAAATCATGCCATGGCTTTCTACTCCCCGTAAAACACCTGGCCAAATCAATAAACCATCAGGCATCATCGCACCTGGTTTCGCAACCACTACTTTTTGCCCGGCTTTAATATTTGGTGCCCCACAAACAATTTGTAAAGTCATGCCTTCAGCGACTTCTGTTTGGGTGATAGATAAATGGTCGGAATCAGGATGCTTTTTACAACTTTTAACGAAACCAACGACAATTTTCGCTTCATTATCAAAAGTTAAAGTTTCTGAAAAACCAGCGGCCGCTAGCAATTCATTTAATTGCTCAACATCGGCTGCACTTAGTGTTACTTGACCATTGCCGGTGATTTTTAAAGTTTGAGAAATATTGAAAAAATTCCATGCAACAATTTCACCCTCTAAAGTCGTTACTTGAGCAACATCTTTTTTCCGCAGCACTTGATTTTCTGCGCCGTGGTCATCTGCCACTACTACCAGTAAAGTATCCCCAACATTTTCCTTATTATATGCAAAAATCACAATTTTTCCTCCATAGAAAACGGGCTGATTTCTGTTGTTTTCTCAAGAAAATCAGTCCGTAATTTTTAATTGAAATTACACAACGCACTTATCTTACCAAAAAACGCAAGAGAAGTCATGTATTTTTTAACGCACAACTAAGACATCACAAGGTGCTTCTCTAATGATATAGCTAGAAACGCTGCCTAACATCACTCGCTCCACCGCATTTAAACCAGATTGCCCTACCATGATTAAATCAATCTGATATTTTTTAGGCAGTTGGTGAGCCAAAGCTTCTTTAGCCGAACCGTGCGCGATAATTCCTTCAACATACTGATAGTTAACCGCTTGCGCGTGTTTTTTACACTTGTGAATCAGCTCTTTAGCGGTCTGAGTTTCTTGAACAATAATTTGCTGATTCAAAGGAGAATAACCCATAAAATTGTAAAGTTGCTGATCAATCACCACCGCCACATAGACAATTCCTTTATTCCGGCGGGCAACTTCGACTGCATTACGAAATGCTTTATCTGACTGCGGACTACCATCAATGCCGACTAAAATTCGTTGATACGTTTGTTCCATCAGAACCTCCACCTTTCATAAATAGTTACTTATCTAAACTGTTAAGCTTGTTAAAAAATCCGCTAACTCTGCTTTGGTTTTACGATTTTTATTGACTAAACGACCGACTTCTGCGCCATCTTTGACCGCTACCAAACTAGGAATCCCGAAAATATTCCAACGGGACGCCACATCAATAAATTCATCACGATCAATTTCCACAAATTGCCACTGGGGAAATTCTGCTTCTAATTCAGGTAAAACGGGTTTGATAAAGCGACAATCGCCACACCAATCGGCTGTGAAAAAGAAAATGTGGTTGCCTTTCTCTACATAGCTTGCAAATTCTTCTAAACTTTTAGGAATAATCATTTTTTCGCCAACTTTCTCGCTACTATTTCTATAAGTTAATTATACACTGAAATGGGGAAATAAAAAAAGCACAAACCCTTTTGCACTAAAATAAGTTTGTAAAACAATCATTTTCATTGTTAAAAATGATTTATATTTATTAAAGCTTATTTAGCCGAGGTATTTTTATGACAACCAATAAAGCCTATAATTCTCAATATTAAGATTGATTTCATCTATTAAAATAACACCAAAAATAATAGTATTTACCAATTTTTAATAGAAAGTTGTTTTTTTAAAGCAAATTAAAATATTTCAAACCTTGAACAATCCCACCTTCAATATTACTACCAGTCACATAATCAGCCTGTTGTTTCAGTGAATCAATCGCATTTCCCATAGCAATTTTATAAGTTACACAGTTAAACATTTCATGATCATTTGGTCCATCTCCAAAAGCATAAGTAGGAATATCTTCCAAGTTCAACTTGCAAAGAAATTTTTGAATTCCTTTAGCTTTTGAGCTTCCCCGATTAATGACATCTATTGCAAAAGGCCAATTTCGAATAAATTGTAACTCTGGAAACTTTTCTCGAAAAAGCTCATCACCATCTTCACTAATTATTAAAAGCATATTCGCGGTTTCTTTCGGAATCGTTTGAAGCGTTGGTAGCGGGGAATGCAGTAATTTATAAGCTTTTTCAACCAAAGGTGTAATCTTAGAAATAGTAATTTCATTATAAGAATAGTATGCTAGCGGATTCCCACGCTGTTCAGAAAAACTTAACAATCGATGAATAACCTTTTTAGAAATTGTATCGCTATAGATTTCTTGCCCTTCATGTTCAACATATTGTCCATTTAATGTAATTAATGTGTTGATTCCCGAATGTTGAAGGCTCTCTTCTACATCAAATTGAGTACGACCAGTAGCAATAACAGGTAGTATATTTTGTTCCTTCAATTTTTCAATAGCAACTATTATTTCTGGTTCAATTTGTGCCTGTTGATTTAGTAATGTGCCATCTAGATCAAAAAAGACAATTGCTTTTGGCTCCATATTATTCTCCTCTCAAAAAAAATATCATATTATTTTGTTTAAAAAGAAGTCTACAACCATTAATCGGTTGTAGACTTCCCATTTATTCACCTGAAATAAACAAGTGACATTTACGGTTTCGAACACGATTTTGATCAAAATCAATAAAGTAAATCGATCCCACTTCACCAGTTAATAGCTCACCATCTCGAATAATAAAAGTTTCGCTCGCACCTAAGAAGGAAGCTCTAATATGAGCATCGCCATTTAAGATAGTTTCCGGCCCCCCTGTGTAATCAGGATTATCAGCTAAAGAGAGTAAAAACTCTAGATGTTTAGGTCCTGGATAACGATAATCTGTATTTTCAGTTAATTCTCTAGGAATAATTTTATCTAAAATTCGATTTAAATCTACTTGCAAAAATTCATCCCCATTAAAATCAAGATCATGCATAAATTCTTCAAAGATGACTGAACAAGTTGTATGTGGAGATTGTACAACAATCGTACCATTTTGAATGCCACTTTCAGCTACTAATTTTTTTACATCTTTAATTATATTATGGTAGGTCACCCTAGTCCCATTTGATTGTAAAATCAACGTTTCATGACAAAATTTCATGATTTATTCTCCTTTTTCCATTGAGCTACTGCTTGAATCATCTCTGTTAATATTTTTTTCGGATTATCAGCTGCTACAATTCCACTAGTGCCACCTGTAGCTTCTGCACCTGAATTTAAAGCCTGTAAAACATCTGCTACTGTTGAAATACCAGCAGCTTGTAAAACCATCACATCTGAATTTATGTCTTTTACTGCCTGATTAGTTGACTTCATATAAGAAACATCACTTACTTTACCAGTTCCAATTAATTCAGTTGGTTCACAAACCATAATATCTGGACCTAATAATGCAATTGACTGTGCTTCAGCAATAGAGTTGGCACAAGCAATAGTTAAAATCCCAACTTCTCTAGCTCGCTTAATTGCCTTTACCAATTCCTCTAACGTCTGTGGATGCTCTGCATGATTTAAGAAAGTTGCAGCAATTCCTGCTTCGACCAAAGATTCTGGTAAAATATGCCCCATCCCTCGACCTGATACAATTCCATCCATATGTTGTGCACAAACGAAGAGATTATTTGTTGCTTGACTGACACGATACGCATCAGCATGTTGCACTGTAAAAATAATATCTATATCATATTCTGCTGCTAATTTATCAGCATACAAAGCTAAGTCTAGTGATTGCTTGCCATAAAGATAGGCTTTAGGGTTCACTACAAAAAACGGTGCTCTAGGTTTTCTTGTCATTTTTTGTCCTCATTTCGTGCCAAAAACTTCGTAGTAATGCGTCAAAGTCTCTGCCATCGCTTCATTTACGTATTTGCGTAACGAGAATAAATCTGTTGGTGCATGTTTTTCAATTGATTTCATTCCCGCCACAATGAAATCAGTGAAAATATTAATTTTACTAATCCCACCTTGTGCACATTTACTTAAGTTTTCATCTCCTGAAGATGATCCACCATGTAAAACTAACGGAATCGCTACAACATTCGAAATTTCTTTCAAGCGTTCAAAACTAATTTTAGGTATGCCCTTATATTCACCATGAGCGGTTCCAATCGAAACAGCTAAAGAATCTACTCCAGTTTCAACGGCAAAACGAGCGGTTTCCTCTACTTCCGTATAAATAGTATCTGTCGTTTCTTTAAATTCATAGCTGTTCCCTGTTCCCACATGGCCAATTTCAGCTTCGACTACTACACCATGCTGATGTGCATATTCAGCAATATCTTTTGATCGTTTAATATTTTTCACAATAGGATCTTGAGAAGCATCAATCATAACTGAAGAAAAACCTAAATCAATCGCTTGTTTAATAATATTTTCGTCTTGTCCATGATCTAGGTGCAGAGCCACTGGAACAGTTGCTTTTTCTGCTAAATATTTTCCTACTAACGCAGCTTCTTCCAATGAAATTTCTTCCATGTGTGCTTGAGCAAATGCTAAAATCAATGGTTTATTTAATTTTTCAGCCGTTTCAACATAAGTTCTTGCGCTATTAAAATCAAAAAAGTTAGCTGCAGGAATTGCATAGTTTCCTTTTTGAGCTTTTTCAAACATTTCTTTAGTGGTCACTAACATATTTAGTTCGACTCCTCTTTAATTTTTGCTTCAATTTCATCAAATAAAGCCTCTGTACCCATTCCGGTCAGTAAAGGCAAACCCATGATTACTTTGTCTTTAATATTATCTGGCACTACCGTAGTGCTAACAACAATATCGTAATCATCAATTTTATTCATTTCAGCTGCTACTTTTGATTGGTATAATTTCACTTGTCCATCATAGCCTTTTTCCTTTAGCCATTCTTTCATTTTTCCAGTAACAACTGTTGAAGTTGCAACACCTGTGCCACACATAATTAATAGTTTTTTCATGTTATTCGCCATCCTTTATATTTACTGTAGTTGCTTTATTTTTTGTCATGCGATTTACATAAATCATTAACGCTAATACGATTACTCCAATCGCAATTAGTCCACCCCAGCTCAATAATTTTGTCAATCCAATATATACCCAAGTAGTCCATAAACCACCTTCAGCTAAAGCAGTAATTGAAGCACGACCTTCCATATTAAAATCGGCAGCTTGTGCAGCTTTTGTTAATAACGGAGCCACCCAAGAAGTAATATATAAAACTGAACCCATATATATAGTTCCTGCTAAAACTGTTCGAATAATATTTCCACCGAATACAGCTGCCATCAAACATACAACAAAAGGTATCGTTGCTAAATCACCAAATGGTAAAGTCGTATTTCCAGGCAATACTACCGCCAAGAAAATTGTAATTGGTACTAAAAGTAGTGATGAAGAAAGTACCGCAGGATGCCCTACTGACAAAGCAGAATCCATTCCGATATATAATTCCCTCCCTGGGAAACGTTTTTGAACAAATTTATTTGCTGATTCAGAAATAGGCGTTAACCCTTCCATTAATAAAGAAACCATTCTTGGCATTATTACCATAACTGCACCTGTTTTAACTGCCAATTGACCAACACCAGCAATATCATAACCAGCTAAAATTCCAATAACTAACCCAATTAAAAAGCCCATTACTGTGGAATCCCCAAAAATTCCAAAACGTTTTTGAATTGTTTCAGGATCTGCTTTCCAATTTTTGATTCCTGGGATACGGTCAAATAACCAGTTCATTGGCAAAGAAAAGAAAAATCCTGGCGCCGATGTTCCATGCGGGAAAGTAATATTAGGAAATCCGTAAAATTTATTGACAAACGGGGCGATTACGTCACTAAACAATAGAATCATCATTGTATAAACAACAGTAGCAAAGATACCCATTGCAAAATTGTCTGTTAAAGCATACACTAACGAAGCTATAAAAGCGGCATGCCAAATATTCCAAATATCTACATTTAAAGTCTTTGTTAATCCAAAAATAATTAACACAATATTTACAGCAATCGCAATCGGAATAGATAAACTACCTAAAATAGTCCCATAAGAAATTGCCGCTGCTGCTGGCCAACCAACATCAATAGTAGTTAACGATAACCCAAATCGTTCTACCATAGCTTGCGCTGCTGGTCCTAAGCTATTAGAAAGTAAGTCAATCACCAAATTTAGGCCTACAAATCCAATACCAACTGTTAATGCTGATGTAAATGACTTACCTGGTTTAGTACCTAAAATTATACCGAAAATAAAAATGAAGATGGGCAACACAACTATAGAACCTAAATTAACAAACCATTGTAATGCTTCTAACATAATAATCCTCCTTAATTTAAATTAAATCGTATCGAGCAATAATTTTTTGAAAATCCTGCTGTTCTTTGACTGCTAATAATTCAGCCAAAACTTTTGGCTGCTGGAACATTTCTATTAACTTTTGTAACATACCTAATTGTTCGTGTGCTTCTTTCAACGCCAACATAAAAATCAACTGTACTGGAACCGCTTTATCAGTTGTTCCCATTTCATAAAAGATAATTGGTTTCCTTACTGACATAAAAGCAATTTGCGAAGTTTTTACATATTCACTATCTGTGTGGGGAATAGCTACTCCAATACCATTAATGTTTAAGCCAGTCGGAAAAATTTCTTCTCTTTTTATCACATTTTCTAAAAAATGCTCATTCACTAAATCTTGTTGTAAGAGTGCTTCAGCTAACTGAGTAAAAATTTCCATTTGCGAATCTTTCTCTTGTTGAAAAAAGCTGATCCCTTGATTAAAATAAGCGGTCACTTATCGTCTCTCCTCTCGAGTAAATTTTTGGATCAATTCCAATTTTGTTTGGCTCGCCGTGATTTCTTGTACTCGTTGAGCTGAATTCAACAAATCATAGATAGATGCCACAATTGCTTTTGCCTGTTGAATATCCTTTTCAGCAATCGTTAAAAAAATGATTAGAGAGACTTGACTTTTCCCCCATAAAATTGGTTTAGCTAATGTAACAATGGCCAGTTTTGTTTCTTTAACTGATTCAGGATCCGCATGTGGAATAGCCACTCCGCTAATTAAGCCTGTAGTACCTAATGCTTCCCGCTCTATGATTGCTTCTACAAAGTTTTCATAAACTAAATCTGCTTCTTGATAAAGTTGCCCCATGTACTCAATTGCTTCTTTTTGTGAATCAACATTCAAATTTAAGATAATAAAATTAGGATCCACTAATTGCTTCAAAGAGTTAATCGTAGATTCACGTAAAAATTTTTTATCATTAATTTGAAAATTTACTAGTTGTTGATTTATTTCTGCAATCTCTGCCGTTGTAGGTAATGGCGAAACATAAACAACTGGAATATCAATCTCTTGGATATAAGCTGTTGATATTACCAAATCTACATCTGTTAAATCATTAGTAAAAACTTGTTGAAAATTACTAATCCCTAATACAATATCCACAGGTAAAGTTTGCTTAATTCGTTGATAGATAAGTTGAGAGGTTCCTAAGCCTGACGGGCAAACAATCAAGACATGTTTCACGTTCTTAACTTTTTCAAAAGCTAATTGAAAATGAATTGTTAAAAAAGTGAGTTCATCTTCTGGTAGCTGAATCTGATAAACTCGTTCTAAATCTGCCACACTATAACTAGCTAACGTATACATAGTAGAGTATTGGCTAATGATTTCTTCTTTTAACGGATTTCTAATTTGAATCCCTATTTGCAATCGATAAATCATCGGAACGATATGAGCTAACAACGAATCAAATAAATGCTGGTCTTGACTTAAGTCACTATCAATTAGCTTCGACATATTTTTTATTAAATCATGGATATGTTTAACAACTTCTATCGTAACAGCTTCATCTTGAATTACTGGTCGAATTCCATGTGCTAACAGCAAAGAACATACATAGTAAATATCACTGTCTCGAAATTCAATTCCTAATTTTTGATAGAGAACATCAGAAAATTGAATTGCCACCATATATAATTGCATTTTTTCTAATTCTTTAAACAATAGCTCTGGTGTGTCTTCTGTATGAAAAGCATTTTTTACCCGGTTAACTAAAACTAGCAAAGACCTCTTTAATGACGTAAGCAAATACTCGTTAGGTAAACCCGTTTCATAGCTATAAAGTCCTTTAATAAAAGTCTCTACCACGTTAACAATTTCTTGACCAAATAGTAGTTGTTCTTGTTCCGCTGTTACTGCTTGCTTTTCACTGTATCTCTCAAAATACATTAAATAGGTGCGTTGCAATAAACTTTCATTATTTTGAGATTTTTGGAATTGACTTAGCTCTTGTAAAAATATTCCTTGTTTTTGGCAAAATGTTATTAGCGTTAAGATATCTTTTTGAATTGAAGTAACGCTGACAAAAAAATCATTTGCTAATTGTGCATAACTTTTCTTTTCCTTTGAAAATAAAATCTGAGAAAAAATAGCTAAGCGTCTAAAAGAAGGACTATAAGACGAGGCTATAGTTATATCTTCATTTAACAAAATTTTTGCTTTTTGTCGCTTTTCATAATCTCCAATCAAGTAAATTCCTTTTCGAGGAACCTTATCCAATAAAAGCTCTAATGTTTTAATTATCCCATCCAAATTTGCCAAATCTGTATAAATTGTTTTTGCTGAGACCTGCAGTTCTTGAGTAAAAAAATTAGCTGGTCGATAATCTTCTTGCTCAAGCAAAAGTTGTAACAGTTTTTTTTCGCGATTTTTCAAATTCATATTCTCATCTCCGAAAGCGCTTCCTTACATTTGAGTTTAGTTGAATTTAGATTAATAGTAAATAACTTCTCACTTCCACATTAATGTGGAAGACGTTAAAAATAGTAGCTAAACGCTAAGAAACTGCCTGCTCTCACTTATTAAGTTATAAATCCCAACTGATTTTTTTAGGAAAAAGTCAATAAAAAAACAGAGCAAAGCACTTTCTCACTGCTTTACTCCATTTTTTTCTCTTATTTCCCATAAACAATAGTATTAACTGTTGTTTGATCTAATCCTCTAAGCGTTTGAATCAACATTTCCCGTGCTGCTTCAAAGTCAGCGATACTGAACATTGTTTGGTGGGTGTGAATATAGCGGCCCGCTACGCCGATAACGGTACTTGGGATACCTTCGTTGCTAGTATGGGCTGCACCCGCGTCGGTGCCACCTTTTGAAACGAAATATTGATAAGGGATTTTATGGGTTGCAGCGATATCCAATAAATATTCTCTCAAACGTGGCAAAGTAATTAAACCTGGATCATAAATCCGCATTAAAGTTCCTTCCCCTAAATGACCAAAAGTGCCTTTTTTCGTCACTAAATCGTCAGCAGCTGAACAGTCTACCGCGAAAAATAAATCGGGGTGAAATTTAGTCACAGCTGGTTTTGAGCCTCGTAAACCAACTTCTTCTTGAACATTAGCGCCGGCGATTAAAGTATGACCTAATTTTTCATTTTGCAAAGCTTCTAAAGCTTCCAACACCACCGTACAGCCGTAGCGATTATCCCAAGCTTTACTGATGATATTTTTGCCATTAGCAGTTTTAACTGTTTCTGACAGTGGCACAATTGAATCGCCAGGCAAAACACCGTAGCTTTCAGCTTCTTCTTTTGATTCAAAACCAGCATCGAATAAAATATCGGTTACTTGTAAAGCCGCCTGCGTGCCGACACCTCGTAATAAATGGGGTGAAACTGAAGATGAGATACATGGGTAGTTGCCTTTTTTAGTTTTTAAAGTGAAACGTTGGGAAGAAACCACGTAAGGATTCCAGCCTCCCAAAGGTGTTACTTTAAATAAACCATTATCTTGAATTTGCGTTAACATAAAACCCACTTCGTCCATGTGAGCCGCTACCATCACTCGTGGTGCATCAGCCGCTTCGTGATGACGCAAGCCAAAAATCCCACCTAAACCATCTTTTTGTACTTCGTCAACTAAGGGCGTTAGAGCATTTTCCATATAAGCCTGCACGTCGCCTTCAAAACCACTCGTTCCTTGTAATTCCGTTAATTCTTTAATGCGTTGAAAAGTCTTTTCTTCCATTAAGCTATCCCTCTTATTTCTAATTATATTCTTTTGGGTAAAAATTATTTTCGTTTGCTTTTTATATCACTCTACAATTTTACCGATTTTGAGCGGACTTTACAATCGCTTTGCTTGATTATTTCGCAGGCTTTTAGGTGAGGCGGTTTTTTTCTGAAAAAAACTGTGTTAGAATGTAAACAAATCAATATTGCATTTATTTGACATTGAAGATAAATCATTTAATAGATTAGGTGGGATTCCTGTGAATGAAGACAATCAAGTAAGCTGGTTTAAAAGCGGCTTAACTCTTGGCCTTGGCTTTGGTTTAGTTGGCGGTGCAGCATCAGCTTTGTGGTATCGCAAGCATAAAACGCTATCGGCTGATAACGTATTAAAAAATATTAAAGAAGCTTTTTTAGCAGAAGGGCCGGTCGAAGGTTCATGGATTTCTTTTGAAAAACAACCTTTACGAAAATTTGCGATTCGCTCTAAAAGTTACTCTGGTGGTATCACGCGTATTGAAGATGGCGAATTAATCACTTATGAATTTTTAGCCGACGCTTACACCGGAACCGTTTTAGATATTAAACGCTCTTAAGCAAGAAAAGCTGAGTGGGCTCATTTTGTTGAAGATAGCTAGCCCACGCAGCTAGAAACCTTGAAAAGCGGAGAAACTTGTCCTGCACCCGAGTAAAGTGCAGAATTAAATATAGCGGTGTTCTCTACCGCGGATTTCATTCTCACTTTATCGAGTGAAGCTAGCTTGTGCAGCCAGACATCAAAAAAAGCTACGAACCTTCTTCAACATGTAAACAAATCCCTCGCAGGTCAATTCAGACTTGTGAGGGATTTTCTTTTTATTTCACCAATCTATAAATCGCATCAGCGTATAGCGCTGTGGCTCTGAATAAATCGTCTAAACTCATAAATTCATTGGCTTGGTGCATCGTGTCGGTGTAACCTGGGAACATTGCGCCATAAGCAACGCCACGTTTCAACAAGCGGCCGTAAGTTCCGCCACCAATAATTTGTTCATAACCTTTTTCACCTATGTGATCTTCGTAAACTTGCAACAAAGTTGCTACCAATGGATCTTCTAACGGTACGTAATGAGGTTCTTGATTGCGATCGGCTTGGCTAATTTCCACGCCTAAGCCAGCAAAAGTTTTTTCTAAACCAGCTTTGATTTCTGCAGCTGTTGTTCCTTTTGGATAACGGAAATTCATATTAAGATAATTATCGCTAACCCCGTCTACAAAGCTGAATAAACCAGCATTCATTGACAAGCGACCCATTTTTTCGTCAGTAATTGCCACCGCTAATTTTTCACCAAAGAACTCTTCATGTAAAGTATCGCCAGCGATAGTTAGGAAAGTTTTCCCAGCACCTGCAAAGTCATAGTCTTTTAAGAAAGCTGCTAAGAAAGTTGCCGCATTAATGCCACTTTCAGGATGCGCTCCATGGGCGCCTTTACCAGTTACGTTAAAAGTTAATTCTGTAGCAGTTGTCGCTACTTCACCAGTTACTGGTACATTGGCTAAATAGTTAGTGAAAGCTGTTTGTATCGCCGCTACCGCTTCGGCAGGTGCTGTAACGACGGCTGTCGCCTTACCAACTACCATATTTTCTCTTAAGCCACCGGTGAAAGATTTCAAAGTGAAAGTACCGCCGTTGGTGCCAGCGAAATGCGCTCGCATAGAAACATTGCCTTTTTCACCATTAATAATTGGAAATTCCGCGTCAGGTGAAAAACCAAAATCAGGTTTTTCTTCTTTTTGGAAGTAGTAATCCATATCAGCCCAGCCGCTTTCTTCATCCGTTCCTACGACTAAGCGGATTTTTTTATTGACTGGTAAACCTAGTTCTTTAATCATTTTGACTGCATAATAAGCCGCCATTGTAGGGCCTTTATCATCGCTTGAGCCACGAGCATAAATTTTGCCATCTTTGATAACTGGTTCATAAGGATTTGTATCCCAACCATCACCAGCTGGCACCACATCCATATGACCAAAAATCCCTAAAGTTTCATCACCTTGGCCATAATCCATATGCCCCACGTAGTTATCCACGTTTTTTACAGCAAAACCGTCCCGTTTAGCAAAATCTAAAAATTTCAGTAAAGCATCCCGCGGTCCTGGTCCAAAAGGTGCATCAGTGGTGGCTTGACTATCGTCACGCTCACTGTTAATTCTTAATAATTCTTGTAAATCAGCTAATAAAGCCTCTTTGCGAAGTTCAACTTCTTTTGTCCAATCAATTGTCATTCGTCTTTCTCTCCTTCTCTAGCCAAAAGAATTTCTTCAAAGTCATTCTTTCTGCTAATTATTCTCGCTTTTTATCATACCACTAGTTAACCAAAAAGAAAAAAGATTCTCTTGAAAAATGGTAAGATTCTTATTCCTTTTATCAAAAAACCTCACATCAAAAGATGCAAGGTTAGGGATTGTATTATTTAGATTCATTCGCTTTTTGTAATCCAGCTGCGGGCGCTAGCTCCTTTCGACAAAGTGAGAATAAAATTCGCGGTATAAATCACCGCTATAATTTGATTCTGCACTTTGCTCGGGAACAGAACAAGCCAATCTGCTTTTCAATTAGCTTACTCGCACTGCGAAGCTTGGTGGGTTAAAGCTGATATTGGAAATTGAAACAGTTTGACCAAAGGTTGGTGCTTCGATAAATTGGCCGCCACCCATAGCTAAAGCAACATGGTAGGTGCTACCTCTTGAACCCCAGAATAATAAATCGCCGGCTTCGGCTTGAGAGACAGAAATAATGGTACCACAGCTTTCTTGCGGTACTGTCCAGCTACCGATATTTTTGCCAGTGGCATTTAAATACACGTAATAACAGAAACCTGAGCAGTCAAAACCGCTTGGTGTCCGTCCGCCCCACACATAAGGAACGCCGATAAATTGCATTGCATAATTGATAATATCATTACCAGAAGCATTTGGTGCTGGTGGTGCAACTGGCGCTGTTCCGGTTGGCGATCCATAATTAGCAGTTACGCCATTATTGGCTGCTACAGCGGCATTAGCTTGTGCTAAAGCTGCGGCTGCTCTTTCCGCTTCTAAAGCGGCAGCTGCTCTTTCCGCTTCGGCTTTTTGTTGTTCTAAGCCAGCTTTTTCTCCTTCAGCTGTTGCTTGTTCAACCGCTAAAGTCGCCGTTAGTACATCTAAATCAGCTTGCTTGCCTAACATTTCACTTTTTTGCGTTTCTAAAACAGCTTGGTTTTCAGCTAATTGTTGTTGTTGCACTTCATTTTCTGCTTTTTTCACTTCAACGGTTTCTTTATCGACTTTTTGTTGCACAATTAATTCATTGTTAGCCGTTAAAATTCGGTTCATCGCGTATACACGGGAAATCATATCTGATAAAGAATCGGCCGCTAAAACCGCATCTACTAAGTTAGCACTTTGCTCACTGACTTGCATTTCTCGGGCTTGCTCTTGAATGGTGGCTTCTCTTTTGGTAATTCGTTCAGCTAAAGCCGTAATTTCACCAATTAATTGTTGTGAAGCTTCGCCTAATTGTTGTTGTTGACCTAATAATTCTTCGGCTTGTTGGTTGATACCAGTAATTTCAGCTTCTAAATTGGCAATTTGCGTTTCGATTTCTGAGCGTTGATTTTGAATATCTGAAATTTTTTGATCTTTTTCTTGAATTTGTGTATCAAAATCTTCAGCAACAGCTACAACAGGTGCAATACAGCTTAAAAATAAGCCTGCCACCATAAAGCCAGCGAATGTTTTTTTCATTCCCCTAATTCCCTCCAAGTTAAACTATCTATTGTTAAGTTAAATTAAATTAAATTCATTTTTTAATCATCATTCAAATTATAACACAGCTTTTCTCTAAAAACGAAAAAAAACGTAAGAAAAACTTTTTAATAACAAGCTTTTCCCCATGATTAAAAAAAGAACGACTAGCTAATTTCAATCGGCTAGTCGTTCTTTTTCAATAGATTAGTGTTTTAAACGTTCTTTACGGCGCAGACGCACCAATAATTTTAAGACTAAATTAACTAGTAGGAAAATCCCGATAAACACCAACGTAATTGTCGCCCCTGGTGGTGTATCATAATTAAAGGAAGTGGCTAACCCCCCCAGCATACCGATAAAGCCCACGATGATGCTAATTACAATCACCGCGTTAAAGCTTTTCCCTAAGCGCATTCCCACGGAAGCCGGTAAAACCATAATCGCCGAAATCAATAACGCTCCAGCAATCGGAATCATCACTGCAATCGCAACGCCAGTAACGACATTAAAGGCCATGGACATTAAGCGGGTAGGCAAGCCATCCACATGAGCGCTGTCTTCATCGAAGGTTAACACATACATCGGACGCTTAAACAAAACAAACAGCAAAGTAATCACCACAAATAAACTCCCCAGAAAAATCACTTGCTGATTGGTAATCGTAACAATCGAGCCAAAAAGATAGGACTGAATACTCATGGTATTGCTACCGCCGTTCTTACTCATTAAAACTAAGGCCAACGCCAAGCCGCCAGCCATTAAAATCGCAATCGAAATTTCCGAATACGTGCGATAAATCCCCCGCAAATACTCTAAAATAATTGCCGCTGCCACCACAACAATTAAAGTGGTTATTGTCGGATTTAAATTGAAGAAGAAACCTAACGCCACTCCAGCTAAAGAGACATGAGATAAGGTATCCGCCATTAAAGATTGTCGGCGAATCACCAGAAAGACCCCTAGCCTCGGCGCAATCCCGGCAATAAAAATCGCCGCTAAAAACGCTCTTCTCATGAATTCATATGAAAGCATCGCCATTGAGAGTCCTCCTTTCGCACTAACCGAATTTGTCGGTCAACAAAATCTTTAATATCCTCATGATCATGGGTAATCATTAAAATCCCTTTATCATGGGCATGGGCGTTGTGGCGCAATAATTTATAAAATTCTTTGCGACTTTGTACGTCCATCCCAGTGGTTGGTTCATCTAAAATAAACAAATCCGGATCAGTCGCAAAAATCCGTGCCAAACTAATCCGTTGTTTTTGCCCGCCAGAAAGTTCGCCAATCCGTTTATCGCGCATCTCCCACATATTAACAGCTTTCAGCGCTTTTTCCACATGTTGATAATCTTTTTCCGTTAGCTTTTTAAACCAACGTCCGCGAGGATAACGACCGGAACAAACTAACTCGTGAACGGTACTAGGAAAACCGGCATTAAAGGCTGCGACTTGTTGGGGAATGTAGCCCATACGCATTTTTTCCCCGTTATTATTTTTTTTCGCTAGCGTTACGGTGCCACTAGTTGGTTGCAATAAGCCTAAGGTAGCTTTAATTAAGGTGGACTTCGCCGCCCCGTTTTCTCCTGTTAAAATCACAAATTCCCCTGCATCAACGGTATAAGAAACCTTCTCTAACACAGGTTCTTCATCATAATAAAAGGTTAAATCTTTCACTTCTATATAATGCATCTTCTTCTCAGCTTTCTTTATCATTAATTTTTCAAGAAAATCAATTCAATTGTAAATCGAAAATAATCCGATTTACCACAAAGAACAATTTACCAAAAGAAAGTTCATTCGTCAACTTAAAACGAAAAAATTCCGATTTACCTAGAAATTTCCTAAGTAAATCGGAATCAAACTTTAATTTTTCAAAACTCGGACTAGATAAACTTCATCGCAAAAACCTTTTAAGCCATTAAAGACCCGTTGTGCTCGGGAAAGTTTATTACATAAACCAAAAACGGTTGGCCCGCTGCCAGTCATTAAAACCGCATCTGCGCCGTATTTTAACATGCGATTTTTATATTTTTGAATCACAGGATGACGGCGAATCGTTACCGCCTCTAAAGAATTCCCCATTTTCGCAAGCATTTGCTGATAATCATTGGCTTCCACCGCTGAAATCAACCCCTGAATATCAGGATGATGCAAATCAGCAACTTGTAAATTTTGAAAAACCGTCGGCGTTGAAACACTAAAAGGGGGTTTCACCAACACTACCCAGCAAGTCGGGATGTTAGCTAAGGGGGTGATTTTTTCGCCTACGCCCTCTGCTAACGCCGTCCCCCCATAAATGCAAAAAGGAACATCGGTGCCAATTTCTAAGCCAATCGCTGCTAATTCTTCCAAAGATAAACCTAAATCCCACATGCGATTAATTCCTCGCAAAGCTGCTGCACAATCGCTACTGCCACCGCCCAGACCAGCCGCTACCGGAATTTCTTTTTGAATATAAACTTTAACTCCTCGCTGAATCTGATAGCGTTGCTTGACTAAATCAATTGCTTGATAAACATTATTACGGCTATCAGTTGGCAAAAAAGCTTTATTAGTTTCGATAATAATTTTATTTTCAGGAATTTCTATCAATTGAATGCGATCAGCTAAATCAACACTAGTCATCACCATCGCTAACTCATGATAGTTATCCGGACGCTTACCAATCACATCCAAACCTAGATTAATTTTCGCTGGCGCTTTTTCGATAATTTCCATAAAGATCTCCTTGTTTAGTCAGCCATGAAGCGCTCCTCCACTAACCAACATAATCGCAAATTATTTTATCATAGGTTGCTAGGAATGTATAGTTTTGAGTTGCTAACTGTTTGACAAAGGTTCTTAAATCAGCGATTCGCAATTTCTTTCAAAAAAACAGGCTCCCCTAAATCAGGGTAGCCTGTTTTCAATATTAACGCTTATTTATTTACGTATTGTGCAACTCTTTCGTCAGCGATTTGGCCATCGTAATTTAAACCAAAACCGAAGTCGTAAGTGTATTCGCCGTCATTGTAAGCTACCATGTCATGGGCAGTATCTTCAAATTGCGCTTCAACTGTATCCATGTCAGCTGGGAATTGAACAGGCAATAAGCCTTTAGGTTCATGTTTACCTAAGATGATTTCAAATAAAGCTTGGTCGCTTACAGAGAAACCAGTTACGATTGCATCAACCGCATCTTCAAATTCGCCAACAATTACTGGGTTAGTCGCTTTTAATGCAACAACAACGGGAATTTCTTTGCCAGTTTCTTCTTCAACTTTCGCTACCGCTGCTTGAGCGTTTAAAACAGCTGTTAAATCATATTCATTACTGATTTTTGAAGTTTTTCCGTAGTAAGTCCGGTTTTCTTTCGTACCATCAGCTAAAATGTCGCCACCTAATGATGTTAAACGGACATTGTCGCCGTCAGCAGTATATGGGCTGTATTGTAAGCTTAACGGATAGAAGCCCTCTTCATTTAAACCAGCAGAACTAAAGTTACTACCGTTATCAGGGCTTAACATGCCGACAATCACCATATCAACATTTGTTAAATCTGGTTGTACAAGTTCAACAACTGTTTCGCCATCTTCAGCATAAACAGGTGTATCAGTTAAAACTTCTTTGAAATATTGTTTAGCAACTTCAACATCCATTGTTGGATTAGCTGTGTTTACAGCTGGGCTAAAGATTGAAGGGAAGCCATAACGTAATGAACTTGGAATGTAAACTGTTTGTTCTTTGTATTCAGCTAAATCGCTAGCGTGAATGGTTTCGTCAGCATTTTTCAACATAACAACTGAGTTCAATTGTGCTTCGTAACCAGCCGCACTGTAATCTTTGTTTCTTAAAGTCGCTACTGATTCTTCAGTGATTAAATATGGATCTTCAAACAAATTAGCTTGCATAATCATTTGAACTAAACGTTTACCTGATTGTTGGAAACGTTCATCAGCTGAAATTGGTAATTTGCCTGCTTCGTAGTCTTTTTGCCACATATCATAAGCGGCTAAAACTGGTTTCGCATCATTATTACCACCAAACATATCGGTACCAGTTAATAAAATTTGGTAATGACGTTCTTCAACGCTTAAGTCTTCTTTACCCCAAGCCATACCAAAAGCTGGATTACTTGGATCAGAAGTAGCTGTCGTTACCCCCCAGTCAGTACAAATAATGCCTTCGTAGTCATTGTCCACACGTAAAAGATCCATTTTTTCAGAATCATAAGCGGAACCAGCTAATTCGCCAAAGTAAGCTTCACCGTTTTTATCTACCCCAATAGAGTAAGAACTCATAACAGAAGCAGCTTGGCCAGTTTTACTAGTTAAGTTTAAACCACCATCAACGAAAACTTCTACGTGTTCAGCAGCGTTATCACCAGGATAAACGGCATATTTACCAGCGTTAGTATGGGCTTCACGGCCACCTTCACCAGCGCCATCTCCAGGGAAATGCTTAATCATCGCATTAACAGAATTGCTACCCCAACCAAGATCAGTGCCATCAGCGGCATAGCTAGATTGAATACCAGAAACATAAGCTTCCGCCATATCTGTTGCTAATTGACGATCTTCACCATAAGTTCCTTCAACTCGCAACCATCTTGGTTCAGTTGCTAAGTCGATTTGTGGGCCTAAGGCTGTTGCAATCCCTAAAGCACGATATTCAGTAGAAGAAATTTGTGCAAAATCAGACATAATATCTGGATCAAAAGTTGCTGCAATCCCTAAGTTAGATGGCCAACGAGAAATATCAGCACCATCAGAGTTGTATTGAGCATCAGAACCGGCTGTGCTTCGTGGGTCAGAACTGAAGTTTACCGGAATTAAAGTATGACCTTCTGTTGACAAAGCTTCCACGTAAGCTTGCATTTCATTGTTCCATTTAACAGTATCTTCGGCATTATTACCGCCGGCATTTAAAACGTTCCGTAAGTTGTCATCTTTTAAATATTTCATTTGGTCTTCAGTTAAACCATTTTCAGGATTTCTTTCATGGCTACTAAATAACATTAAACCAGCGATTTCTTCTTTAGATAATTCTTTAGCTAAAGCTGTTGCCCGCTCAGAATCTTCTTTACGCCAATCTTCCCAAGTGTCTAATTTACCATTGCTGTTAGCATCTTTAAAAGCATAGCGATAACCATCGACTTTGCGATTGATTAATTTCAAGCCACTATCTTTTGCATAACTTAATGTTTCCCCGCCATTTGGATTGGTTACCTTAACAAAAGTTGTTACACCGTCTGTGTACTCTTCTGTTGTGTATTCGCCTTTTGTTTGCCATGAACCGATGCATAAAAGCGAAGATGAGATTAATAAACTTAAAGCTGTCTTCTTCATCAAAATAATTTCCCCCTTGTTGATTTTTGTCTTCGTTGATAGCTAAAACAGCTATCTTAAAACAGTTTGTCGCCAAACTGTACCTAAAACAAAGTCGCCTCCTCAAAGCTAATTTTTCTCGATAATTAAGCGTTCTCAAACAGCCTGTCTGTCAAATAAAATAACAAATATTATTTAAAATGATTTCTTAACAGAAAAAAACCTAAATAACTGCAACGACACTTAGTCCTTTGCGATTACTTAGGTTTAGCTTGTTTTTAAACAATAACTATCCAAAAATTTATCTTTCCTACATTTTAATATAACAAGCGTGATTTGTCAATGCTTTCATTTATCAGAAAAGCTGGAAATACTTATAAAATGGTGAAAAAGCAAAGGCAAAATTCTCTGTTAAATAGCAAAAAACAACCAAGCTATCACTAGCCTGGTTGTCGAAAATTCATTTTTAACTATTTAGCATAATCAGTTGCGCGAGTTTCTCGAATAACCGTAACTTTGATATGTCCTGGATAATCCAGTTCATCTTCAATTTTCTTACGAATATCACGAACCAGACGCACAGTGTCCATATCGGAAATTTGTTCTGGTTTAACCATTACACGAACTTCCCGACCGGCTTGAACCGCAAAACTTGAATCCACACCTTCAAAGCTGTTAGAAATATTTTCTAAGTTTTCTAGGCGGCGAATGTAGTTTTCTAAAGATTCGCTTCTTGCTCCTGGACGAGCTGCTGATAAAGCATCGGCTGCTGCTACTAAGACCGCAATCACAGAAGTTGCTTCCACGTCCCCGTGGTGAGAAGCAATCGTGTTGATTACTGTTGCGTTTTCTTTATACTTAGCGGCTAATTCCGCCCCGATTTCTACGTGAGAGCCTTCGATTTCATGATCTAAAGCTTTCCCGATATCGTGGAGTAAACCAGCCCGTTTTGCTAATTGAACATCTTCACCTAATTCAGCAGCTAAAACACCTGTTAATTTTGCCACTTCAATAGAGTGATTTAACACATTTTGACCATAACTTGTTCTAAAACGTAAACGTCCTAGAATTTTAATTAAGTCAGGATGTAAATTGTGAGCGCCCACTTCAAAAGCAGCTTGCTCCCCGTATTCACGAATCCGTTCATCCATTTCTTTGCGAGATTTTTCAACCATCTCTTCAATTCTTGCTGGATGAATCCGACCATCTTGAATTAATTTTTCCAAAGTCATTCGCGCCACTTCACGACGAATTGGGTCAAAACCAGATAATACTACCGCTTCTGGCGTATCATCAATAATTAAGTCAATCCCCGTTAAAGTTTCTAAGGTACGAATATTCCGACCTTCACGACCGATAATCCGGCCCTTCATTTCATCATTTGGTAAAGATACTACTGATACGGTAGCTTCTGACACTTGGTCAGCCGCACAACGTTGAATCGCTAATGATAACAAATTCTTAGCTTTGCGATCAGCTTCTTCTTTTGCTCGTAATTCAGAGTCTTTAATCATCACGGTTAATTCGTGACTTAATTCTTCTTCTGTTGATTTCAAAATCAAATCTCTGGCGTCATCTTTACTTAATGCAGCCACTTGTTCCAACCGATTTTGTTGTTCAACAATCAGTTTTTCTACTTCTTCTTCTCGCTCGTCAATTAATTGTTGTCTAGTGCCCAGTTTCCGTTCTTTCTCTTCAAGTGAGTTTTCACGTTTTTCTAAAGAGTCGTCTTTACGATCTAAAGACTGTTCTCTTTGAAGCAAACGATTTTCTTGAGACTTAAGCTCTACCTTACTTTCCTTCAACTCACTTTCAATTTCTGACCGATACTTCTGGTTTTCTTCCTTTGCTTCTAGCAAAGCTTCTTTTTTTAAAGTTTCTGCTTCTTTATTTGCTTGTTCAATAATTCCAGTAGCAGAGTTCTTTGCACCATCAATCGATTTTTCATAGCGTGATCGAATAACCAAACCACCTATAACAAGACCGACAACTAAACTAATGATAGCGAGGATAACTTCAACGATTCCCATTGAATCCACCTCCATACTATCTTTGAAGCTGATAACGCCTGCTGCTTTCCTATACTAACAATTAAAATTTCTTATAAAACACCACAATCAGCCCATTATCCTTACGAAAAGTAAGCATATTTTCAGGCTTTTTTCTTGAAAGTGATTATTATCAAATTCAGTAAAGATAATTAACTGATAGGATCATTTTATAAATAATTGCCATAAGAAAGTTTCAGACTTCTAAGGGCAAGAAAATAGTTACTTTTACACAACCCCCATAGGCTTGCTTCAACACCTATTTTGCACACAAAGCAGCAAAACTGCTCCATTATTTAAGTTATACATCAACCAATATCAAGTGAATTAGCAAAATCTGCTAAATTTTTGATTATTGAATAGATAACTCTCTATAGCTTCTTGATTTTTTATAAAAAATATCAAGTTAGCAATTCATATGTATAACACACACATACAATCTTATTCTAATGTTTGTATCCGTAAGTGTCAACTTTAAATTACTACTTTTGTAACACAATTGTTACATTTTTTTCGAAAAAGTTATCTAAGCAACATCATTTTGAAAAATATGCGTTTAATATGAAAATTTAGCAGTAATTTGATATGGAAAAAGCAAAATTCAAAAAAATCGATAAGTGCTAAAACAGCCACTTATCGATTGCTTAATCATTTTAATTATTCATCTTCCAAATACTCTAAAATATCACCCGGTTGACACTCCAGCACTTTACAAATTTCATTTAAGGTGGAAAAGCGGACCGCTTTGGCTCGACCTGTTTTCAAAATCGAGATATTGGCGCTAGTTAAACCGACTTGCTTGGCTAATTCTCCTGATTGCATTTTTCTCTTAGCTAACATTACATCTAAATTTACTTGAATCATAAGTTTTTCTCTCCTCATTCTCTCGTCTTTTACTTAAATTGTCATTTCATTTTCTTCAGCAATTTGGTTAGCTTTTTCTAAAATTTTTGATAATGCCCATACGATTGCGGCTACCACAACATAAGTCACATCTAGAAATGAGCTGTCACCGATTAATTGGCTAGCGTGAGCGACTGTATCTGGTAAAGTTGAAGCAACAGCTAAAACTAACATTAACGCTGCGATTTTTTTCGCTGTTTTAACATTTTCTGCTACAAAGATTTCTTCGTTTTCTAAGTTTTTGAAAAACTTACGGGCGAAGTAACAAACCGCGCCATACAATGCAAAGTTAGCTACTAAAGATAAGACCAACACCGGTGAACTAATTATTTTCAAAGTGTTCGCTCCAAAAGGTAACTCACTAATATCGGCACTGGCAATCGCTTCTGTAAAGACTGGCAATTTCGTCAACAGCCAAACTAAAAGCGCCGCTACTGATACAGTTCCCATTACCGCTGTCATAAAACCAAATACCCATTTCAAACCTTTATATAAATTCTTTTCTGTTTTCATCATTTTTTTCATGCTCCCTCAATTTTCAATATTATTTTTTTCGTACCCTTCTTTTTACTTATCTTCTTGGCCAAAAGAATAAAGCAGAAGTGGTCGTTTTTTCCGTATTTTTTTGTTTTTATTTTTTCCAGTAATTACTTTCTGAATTAACTATAACTTATCAAAAAACGAAAGCCAACAACTTTTTATCGAAAAACAACAAAAAGTTGTCGTTTTATATATTTTAGTATCCGCTTTTCAATATATAATTATCGAAAAACGTTGATATCACAGGCCTTTAGTAAGCAACTACATAAATAAAAAAACGCCCCAAAAGGACGCTTTTTATTTATTTTTCTATCATAATATAGTGCAAAAATGCAGGAACTGCACTTAAAGGTGCTTTTCCTGCATTTGATTAATTGCTATTCTTCATCTAAAGGCAATTCTTCTTGCCCAACAATTTCTTCTTCAGGTACTTCATCACCAATTCCGTAGGCTGCCCGAACTAATTTATCTACTTCAGCCATCATTTCAGGGTTGTCTTTCAAGTATTTCTTGGCATTTTCACGGCCTTGACCAATCCGATCTTCTTTATAACCATACCAAGCACCGCTCTTCTTGATAATGTCTTTTTCAGCAGCCATATCAAGCAGTTCGCCCTCTTGAGAAATCCCTAAGCCATACATCACATCAACTTCAGCAACTTTGAATGGCGGAGCAACTTTATTTTTTACCACTTTAATTTTAGTGCGGTTACCAATAATGTCGGTTCCTTGTTTCAATTGTTCAGCCCGACGGACTTCTAAACGAATGGTTGCGTAGAATTTCAACGCCCGGCCCCCAGGAGTGATTTCTGGGTTACCAAACATAACACCAACTTTTTCACGAATTTGGTTAATAAAGACTGCAATGGTTTTCGTTTTATTAATAGAGCCTGATAATTTACGTAAAGCTTGTGACATCAATCGGGCTTGTAGCCCAACGTGAGAGTCACCCATTTCACCATCAATTTCGGCACGTGGAACTAAAGCGGCTACTGAGTCGATTACCACGATATCAATGGCACCACTGGCAACTAAAGCATCAGCAATTTCTAAACCTTGTTCCCCAGTATCTGGCTGTGATAATAATAATTCATCAATATTAACGCCAAGCTTTTGAGCATATTGTGGATCTAAGGCATGTTCCGCATCAATAAAAGCGGCTGTGCCTCCTTGTTTTTGAACTTCAGCAATCGCGTGTAAAGCAACCGTTGTTTTACCAGAACTTTCTGGCCCGTACACTTCGATAATTCGTCCCCGCGGATAACCACCGACACCTAAAGCGACATCCAACGCTAAAGAGCCACTTGGGATAACTGAGATTTGTTGATCAATCTTCTCCCCTAATTTCATGATGGCGCCTTTACCATAATTTTTCTCAATTTTTTTCAACGCATCTTGTAATGCTACTTTGCGATCGTCTGCCACATTATCCACTTCCTCTATCATTTATCTATTTCATCAATACTTAAATTTTAAATTTATTCTCTTACTAGAACTATCATACCTGTTTCAAAAATAAAAATCAAGCAGAAAACGAATATTTGTTCGTTTTTTTATTTTTTAGTTATATTTTTATTGGTCAACCTCTGCTAAAATTGCTCTTCGCAAAAGATCTAAACCTTTCAAAACAGCACTATGTCGGATATAACTACGATCACGAGTGAAATGATATTCGGCAGCAAAAGTCGCTTGTCCTTTTTGCGCTAAGGCAATCCAAACGGTCCCAGCTCTTTTGCCTTCTAACTCATCCGGACCTGCAACGCCAGTAAAAGCTAAAGCGTAATCTGTTTCGGCTAACGCTAAAGTTTTCTCCGCCATTTCTTTGGCACAATATTCACTTACCGTTCCATGAAGAGCTAATTTTTCGGCATCTAGTCCTAAAAATTTCACTTTGGTTGCTGCTGAATAAGTCACAAAGCCGCCTTTAAAAACTTCTGAAACACCTGCCACACTGCCTAAAGTTGATTGAAATTCTCCCGCTGTTAAACTTTCAGCTGCAGCAACGGTTTTATGATATTTTTTCAAAGCAGCCACGGTAACTGCTTCTAACGAATTATCATCACCGTAACCATAGAAAAATTCGCCAACTTTAGCTAAAATTTTCCCTTCCAGCTCATCAAGTAGCTGATTAGCAGCGTCTTGCGTAGCTGCTTTGGCAGTAATCCGTAAAGTAACTTCGTTAGGTTTAGCATAAGGCGCTAAGGTTGGATTATCTTGTTGCTCAATCAAATCAGCTAGCTCCGTTACAATTGCTGACTCACCGATGCCATAAAAACGCAGCACTCGCGAGTAAAGCTGTTCCGTGGCTGGGAAAAGGCAACTTAATAACGGCGCCACTTCTTGCGTAAACATCGCTGTTAGCTCTCTTGGCGGACCAGGTAATAACAAATAGCTAGTTTCTGCACCTTGATATAAACACCCTAGCGCTAAGCCATTAGGGTTGGGAATCGCAATGCCCCCTTCAATGGTTAAGGCTTGTTGTAAATTATTGGGAGTCATTTCCCGTTGTGCATTAATGAAAAACTCGCGAAGTTTCTGATAACCAGCTTCATCTTGAACTAAGGCCGCTCCCACATGAGCTGCTACGCTATCTTTCGTCAAATCGTCATCAGTTGGCCCTAAGCCACCGCACAACACTACTAAATCACTTCTACCATCTGCTAGCCCCAAACACTCTTGCAAGCGCTGAGGATTATCGCCAACCACGTCATGGTGATAAATTTCAAAACCCAGTCCAGTTAATTGTTGTGATAAATAAGTAGCGTTAGTGTTCACCACTTGACCTAACAACAACTCTGTCCCCACTGCAATAATCTCCGCCTTCATAACTGCCTCTTTTCTTGCCTACATAATAAACATACGCAATCCTTTTTAAAATATTTTACCACAATTAAAAAAATATTGAAAAACACAAAAAAACAGAAGTCGTAAGCGACTTCTGTTTGAATGAACTTTTTTAGTTTACACGTACTGCAAAACTTGGTGCATAGTTTGAGTATGATGAAATAGATACTGTTTGACCAAATGTTGGTGCATGCAGATATTGTCCGCCACCCATCGCTAAAGCTACATGATGAGTGCTACCTCTTGAACCCCAGAATAATAAATCACCAGCTTGTGCTTGAGAAATATCAATGATAGTACCAGAGCTTTCTTGAGGTACTGTCCAACCACCAATATTTTTGCCAGTTACATTTAAGTACACGTAGTAACAAAATCCTGAGCAGTCAAAGCCACTTGGAGATTTACCGCCCCAAACATAAGGCACACCGATAAATTGCATCGCATAATCAACAATTGCACTACCAGAGGCATTTGGGCTTGGTGGTGCTACCGGGCCAGGAGCCACTGGATTAGGGGCAACTTCTGAAATACCGCCACCGCCAGTTGAGCCAGCATTTGAACCGCTGTTGCTGTCACCATTATCCACAACATTATTGGTATTATTATTACCAGCTGATTGTGCTGCTTCGGCTTCAGCTTGGGCTGCTACCACTTGCGCTGCTAAGGCTGCCGCCGCTGCTTCAGCTTCGGCTTTTTGTTGTTCTAAGCCAGCTTTTTCACTTTCAACAGTTGATTGTTCAAGCGCTAAAGTTGCTGTTAATACATCTAATTCGGTTTGTTTAGAAACTAAATCACCTTTTTGAGCTTCAAGCTGTGCTTGATTTTCAGAGATTTGCTGTTGTTGGCTTTCATTTTCAGCTTTTTTCTCTTCAACAGCTTCTTTATCTGTTTTTTGTTGAACAACTAAATCATTGTTAGCTGTCACGATTGTTCCCATGGCAAATGCCCGAGAAAGTAAATCTGATAAAGATTCGGCTGCTAATACGGCGTCGAATAAATCAGTTGTTTGACCGTTGACTTGCATTTCGCGAACTTGATCTTGAATTGCTGATTCACGTTTAGCAATTCGTTCTGTTAATGATTCAATTTCACTAACTAATTGTTGAGAAGCTTCGCCTAAAACTTGTTGTTGCGCTACTAATTCTTCTGCTTGTTGGTTAATTGTTGAAATTTCACCTTGTAAAGCTGAAATTTGGCTTTCAATTCCTGAACGTTGACCTTGAATATCAGCAATTTTTTGTTCTTTTTCTTGAATTTGTGTATCAAAGTCTTCAGCTGACGCCACAACTGGTGCTGCTAAAGATAGAACTAAGGTTGCTAACATTAACTTAGAAATCGTCTTTTTAATCACTTATATTCCTCCGAAAAAAATTTCACTTTATATTTAAATGTATGAATTTTATTTATTTTGATAACACTTAAGATTCTAGCACATCTTTATGACAAGTGGATAAAAGAAACATTACAAAAAGATTGCAGTTAGATTGACCGCTTAAAATCCCCTGTAATTTTTATCCTTTTTCAAAGATTTTTTGAAAGGGATAGACAAAAACGATAAATAATAAAATATTTAATAACAAACTAGGACCTAAGTAACGGGTCACAAAAAACAAAGTATTGACTCTGCCTAGCTGAAAAACTAGGTGAATAATCACAATATAGAGCTCATAGCCGGTTATCGCAATCACCCAGCCAAAAAACATCGTAAAAATATTCGTGTAAACCGCCGTTTTCATACTATACATAAAGAAAACCACCAACGGCAACGCCACCGTATAAATCCCAATGACGCCCGTATAATAACAATCATATAATAAACCTAGACAAATCATCACGCTAAGTAAATACTTTCTCGATAAAAAAGGTACCGCCACTAAAGCGACTAAAATCACTAAATGGGCATTCCCCACAAAGATGCCTTGACTGACCCGTTCTAAAAACTTAGTAACTTGGGTATCAATCAAAATTAGCAAAAACATAATCACCGGCAAATAATACTGAATATATTTTCTCAAAGCCGCTTACTCCTCTCCAACTGTTCGCTTAATAATAGTAACAGCAGAAAAATCGTACATATCAGCTGAGGCTTGCACATAAGCTTGCCGCTTCATTCCTAATTTATCCGTTTGCACGCTGACCACTTCACCGACAATTAAGCCCGCGGGTGAGTTGCCCCCTAAACCAGAAGTTTGTACCAAATCTTCTGCTTCAATTTCAAAATCACCAGTAATTTGCGTTACTAAAAACAGCCCAGTTGCTTCATCATATTCTTCTAACAAAGCATAAGAAACCCCAGTTTTTGAAGTGATTTTCACAGGGAAATGGTTGGCAGCTTTATTATCAGAAGTTAGCAGTTCAATTTTTGAAGTATGTTCACTAACTTCGATTACCCGACCGATTAAACCATTTTTCGCCATCACTGCCATGTTGACCTCTACGCCATCTTTGGCACCACTGTCTACGACTAACAATTCTTGCCAGCTATCAGGGGAACGAGAAATCACGCTAGTGACAATTTTTTCATAAGACTCTAAAGTTTTATTCATGTCTAAATCTTCTTGTAAATCTGCTAGTTGCCGCTTGTAATCATCATTGACTTGAACAATCATATCATATTCATCTAAGGCACTTTTCAAACGTTGATTTTCTTCATAAGTGTCAAATAAATCACCAATCGCGCCAAAAGCATTACCCACTAGCTTAACAGGTGCCTGCAAGACCTTATCTACCAAGCCTAAAGTATCATTAACCGTGCCTTGCACCGCATTGGCGTTACCGTCATTATCTCGCTTGGCTGCTGATAAACTAATCACCGCAATCGCCACAATCACGATTACCAAAGTTATAATTATATTTTTATTAGGATTAAACTTCTTCACAAAAGCACCTCATATTTTCTATAGTAAAAAAACGGAACAAGCAATTTCGATCTTATTCACGTAGTTATTTGCAAAATTTCTTCTATTATAATAGAAGTTTTATTTTCAAAAGTTATTTAGTTGATTTATTTTTAACCATAAACTGATAAATTTAATTTTAACATTAAACCAAAGGAAGCGAAAGTCTCTCAAGCAGACTTAAATGAATTTTTAGAAGATTTATTGCCACTTTAAATAAAAGCTAGCAGCTTAGCTAAATCTTTTCAATAAATAGACTTAACTTAAAAATCAAAAAGTGTTAGCTGCCAAATCCAATTTAGCAGCTAACACTCTTTTGTTAAGTCATATTTCCAGGGCTTAGATGATTGCATAGTTCGTTACACCAAAAGTCGTACCAAATAGTTGTGTTTTGGCTTCCAACTCAATCCTTAATTTTTCTAATTCTGCTTTAGAAAGAGCATTATTTTCTTTAATGATTTGTTTAGATTTTTCAATAACTTCTTTCATCGACAATTCCTCCATTCACTTGATATTCTGGTTCTGATACTTTTTTAGATAGCCAAAAGAAATCAATGTCATGTTTTTTAAAAGGGACTAAAAAGGTTTGATACTCTCGTTTCAGATAGAAAGGACTAGCACTTTTGCGTCCAGTTAAAACGACTCTTGAGCATCTTTGTTCTCTGGCAAACTGTTCGCAGCTGTCCATCAGCTGATTTCCGATTTGTTTTCCTTGAAAAGCTGGCGCTACCACCACTTGCCGCACGCGGGCAATTCCGAAAGGATATACTTGCACCGCCGCCGTTCCCACTACTTGATTTTTTTCTTTAGCGACAAAAATTGTTACTTTATCTTCTTTTTCTAAATCAACCACTGAGCCTAAGATTTCTTCTCTTAAAGTGATTGCTTCAAAATGTTCTTTACTATATTGGGTTGCTATTTGGATTTTCATAAAAATACCTCCTCAGTTTCTGACTAAGTAAGCTGAGCTGGCAATCTTTTACTTACCAGTTATCCCACTCAGACTCTTCCGGACAACAATCATTACAATCTGACATCGGGTTCATTGGGTTCAACGGATTCATTGGATTCACAGGGCCAAAGCCACCATGACGACCAAACCCTTGATTACGACCAAATTCTTGACGCATTTTTTCACGAGCTGCGCGTTTCATTTGATTTCGCTCTTTAGGTGAAAGATTTTTCATTTCATTCGCCAATTGCTCTTTCATAGCTTTAAAAGATTCCATTGAATCAAAAGGTGAGTTCGGTAAATCACAACCGGCACCGAAATCTTCTTGCCAGCCAGCGATAATTTTTGTTAATAATAAATCTAATTGTCGCTGTTCCTCTTCATTCAAGCCGAAGAAGAAATCTTCTGAACGATCCTGTTGTTGTATAGTCGGCGTTGTTTTCTTGCGACCTGCTTCCGTTAAATAAACTGATTTAATCCGTTTATCTTGCGGGTCTTCCACTCGCTCGATTTCACCGCGGCTTTCTAATTTTTTCAAAATTTCGGTTAGTGAGCTTGGACGAACGTCTAAAATTTCTGCTAACACCCCTTGGGTCAAGCCGTCTTCATTAGCCAAAATATCCAAGACCCGTTGTTGGGCGGGGGCTTTTTTCTTCACTGGATTCATGCCCATCCCTAGCAAGCGGCGACTGGCACTACCGACAAAAGATAAATCTTTCATTAGTTTTTTTGTATACTCTGTCATGCTCTTTTCCCTCTTTCAAAAATTAGAAACCAAATACTTAGGTACCTAAGTATTGTCAACAAGTATTTAAAATTTCTTAATAAATAGCTTAATCTGCACAAAAAAAGCCAGCAAAAGCCTAATTTCATCAGCTTTCCCCAGCAATATAAAATATTTATTTATTTCCTCGCAACGCTCTTTCTTTAAAAATCGTAATATCTTTTTTATAAATGTACTGACTAAATTGCTGACTTAAATACTTACTCACGTTGTGATAAGCAATCGTCGGCGTATTAGGTACGGTATAATAATAACGGCTATTTTCTTGATAAATCGGTTCAGACACTGTTGTAAAACGATTCCCTTCAATGGCATAACCAGCATCAGCGGCAATGTCAATTAAGAAAGCACCCGGTTTTAACAATGATTGATCTGCCAGCGTTAAAATCGGCGTTCCTTGCGCCCCCACTTCAATCCCGTTAATAATTAAATCAAACTGTTCCTTTTGTTGATAAAATTCCGGCAAAGTTTTGCGGTAAAACATCCGCACTTGCGCAGTAAATTTCGAAATTCCATGAAAAGCTCCTTGGGAAACATTGCCATTACCTAAAATCGCTACCTTAGTATTATCGTCCGGCAATAAACCAAAGCTTAAACAAGCGTGTAGCACTCCAGCATAGCCAGCATAAAAACTATTTTGACTGACAAAATTGATAGGCAACCATTCTGCTGGAAAAGTTGCTTTTTGATAAAGAATCGTTGGTGTCTGATTATCTAAATCCACCACGGTTAAATTTTTCGGATAAGCTTGCTGCTCCATAAAAGGTTTGCCTGAGCCTAAAGGATGCGTCTAACCAATAATCATTTGTTCTGGCCGAATCCGGTCATAATCTTCTGGCTGCATTAATTTCAAACAAAAAATTCCGTCCGCTTCTTGAAACACTTCAGCTCGCGATAAAATTTTGCAACCAGCTTGGCGATAACTTTCATCCGCAATCCCTAAAGCTGCCCCAAATCCGCTTTCGATTAGCAGTTCGTTTTCAAATTCATGAATATCTTCTGGTAATAATGGTACCCGTCGTTCGTCTGGAAAAGTAGATTGAATAAATCCTAATTTCATAATTTTGCTCCTCATTTTATTAATCTAGCTACAAAAGCTGACATTTTACTACTTTATCATCTCTACTTTAAAACTACTCTAGTTATGCTTAATCAAGATTAACCAATTGCTTTTTCTAAAATATCAAAACAACTTGTTTACCTATTTACCAGAGAAAAATCTCCCGAACTGCCTTCACCTCCATTGAAAGATGTTAAAGTATTAAACCTTAAATCATCTTTTTCCGACAATTATTTGCCAAAAAAAGACGATTCTCTAAAAAAGAATCGTCTTGCAGTCATTATTCGAAAATGGTTATTGCCTATATTTACATTATATTCCTAAAATAGGCATCAAAATAAGAACTTAATTCTATCTTTACGTTAACACTTACTAAGAGAAATAGCAAAGATTCTTTCATAAGGCACTAAATTTGAAACTTATTACTCAGCCTAAATATTCTGTATTTTTTATCGGACTGGGTTAACAGACTTAACAAAGTGGAATTTCTCATCAGCAAAATCAAATATTAGAATACAACAATTAGAAAATTTTATTTCCTTTATTTGCTCTTGTGATAGCCATTTTTGAATAAATCTATACATGGCACCGCCATGACTCACGCATAATACTTCCTCGCCATCACGCTCATTAAAAATATTCGTTATTGTATTATTAATTCGCTCTTGGACTTCCTTACTGGATTCTCCACCATAGACAACAAAAAAATCCCCGTAAGAAGTTTCCCCTTCTTTTATCTTCGGATTTAGCAATTCGCTTTCGCCTTCAAATAAACCAAAGTTCCATTCTTTCAAACCTTTTGCTGTATTTATTTTTAAATAGTCGCAAACAATTTCGGCGGTATCTACCGCTCGCTCTTGCGTTGAAGAATAAGCCGCATCAAAAACTATTTTATGCTTCACAAAATAAGCTTTCGCCATCTGGGCTTGGCTAATCCCTAAATCTGTCAATGGCGAATCACAAGCACCTTGAATCTTCCCCATCATATTAAATTGCGTCTGTCCATGTCTCATCAAGTATAATCTTTTCATAAAGCCTTTCCTTTCAAAGTTTTTAATGTCAAAAAAAGAGAGACCTATGCCCCTCCTACAAATTACTCCGGTTGTTTAAAGACCGGCAAAAGTTTTGAATAACTAATCACTAGCTTCGTTTGATTTTCTTTATCGAAATTTTCATTATATAAAATAATGATTGCTGAATTTTTCAGCATTTTCTCAACTAAACCAACATGTATCTCACTTTTATAAATAAAGGATACTTCTTGATTCACAGTAAATGTTTGTCCTAACTCAGATGGTTCTGTATCTTTTGGCCAATAAGGTCTCAAAGCTTTCACTTCCTTCTAATTTAAAAGATTATTCATTATAAATAATCTAGGTAGACATTCGCAGCTTGAGGGTTTCACAGCTTTTTAGCCGTTAACCTTCACCTAACAATTGAATCCGTTTTCTTTCCAACGTAAAGAACTGACAACAAAATCATCTTTAGTAAAAAAATGACAAGGGAAATTAGCTAAATTTCCACTTGTTTCTCTCTCTAGGTTAACAGAGAAACGGCAAAAAGGCAAATTTCCACCAGAAAACACCTGAGTAATCACTAACAATCCAGCACTTGATCTTGAATGACGCCAGCAGCTTTCAGAAACATGCAGGTAACGACTGGCCCGACAAAAGCAAAGCCCCTTTTCTTCATATCTTTAGCGATAATTGTCGCTTCTGGCAAGATGTTAGGTACCAAATCAGCTGATTCATATTCTTTAATTAGCGGAACGCCTTGATAAAAATCCCACAAATAATCGGCAAAACTTTCATATTCCGTTAATAAACCAACAATCGCCCGGGCATTTTGCACAACGGCCTTAATTTTACGAGGATTGCGAATCATTTCCGGGTCTTTTTCAATCGCTTCTATATCTTCAGGAAAGAAAGCCGCCACTTTACGAAAGTCCATCTGACAAAAATTACGCAAAAAAACTTCTTTTTTACTAGCGGCTGCTTGCCAACTTAAGCCCGCCTGAAAAACACCAATTGTTAACAATAAAAACAGATGGCGATCTTCTTTAATTGGCTTCCCCCACGTATCACTGTACCATTGATAACTCTTCATTTTGACACCGCCTGACACAAAAATAATAACCGTGAGATAGCTACCTTTTCAAACAGGCCATCTCACGGTTATTTTACGTGTTTACGATTAATAAAACAACTAGTCTTTAGCAGGAATAATATCGCTGTCTTTAGTTTCTTTAAATAAGCGGTAGCATAAGAAAGATACTGCTAAAATTAACAGGCTGATAATTAACATTGGCAGCAAGACTGAGCTATTGGTTTGTTTAAATAAAACACCCATCAGCAATTGCCCCACTGGTACCGCCCCTTGCGATACTGCTGCGATTGTCGCCATAACTTTGCCTAAGCTTCCTCGCGGTGTAATTCTTTGCACCACGGAAATTAAATAAATCGAAATCGCACTTAGCAAAATGCCAATTGGCACACCAGTAATCACTAAGAAGAACAAGCCGATATTATTGCCCATTGTATTACCAGCAAATAATAAGCCGAAACTCATCACAATCAGCAATACTCCAGAAATCGTAAAAGTTAAATAGAAATTATTAAAACGAATTCGCTTCGTAATTTGCATAGCAAAAATCGCCCCGATAATACTCGCCACACTAACTAACGACATACCAATTCCGTAAACCGTATCGTTAGCTTGTAAAACCATTCTTAAAATAATTGGCAGCCCCACAATAAAGAAAGGTACTAACAGAAAATTGACCAATGCGGCAATAAAAATACTTTTAGAAATAATTTTATTTTTACGGACTTCATGAAAACCTGCCACCAAATCATTTTTCAAAGTCGTTACCATGCCAGCTTCCGACACTTTTTTCTCGAAAGGAATCTTCAAGAAAGATTCAATAACAGCTGCGATAATAAAGAAGACAATACTAAAGGCCACCAAGGCTTGTGCCCCAAAGATACCGTAAAGCACGCCACCGATAATCGGCGCTGCCACATTTGATAAAGAAAGCACGCCCGTCACTAAACCGTTAACCTTTTCCAGCTCATTTTCCGGAACCAATAAAGGAATGCTGGCTTGAACCACTGGCGTATCAAAGCTTCCTACAAAAGATAAAACGAACAGCAGGGCACCAATTAGCCAAACGGATAAACCGCCACCTAACACCAACAAAAGCATGCCCGCCAACACCGCATTAGCAACGTCCATTAAAACCATCAAATTTCTCCGATCATAGCGATCGGCAATCGCCCCACCAATCGGTGAAAATAAAACCGGAATACTGGAAATTGCTAAAATCGTCGCAAAAATATCTGCCCGTCCTGTCTGATCCAACACATAAAGGGATAATGCAAAACGTAAAATTGCGCCCCCAAAAACCGAAATAACTTGTCCTAAAAGTAAAAATAGGACATTTTTATTATTCTTCATTTCAACCTATAACTCCTCTGTGCTTTATTTGAAATTGCGACTTAGCGTAACCTTTTCATATTCTTTAATCGCTAAAATCACAAAACTTAACTAATCATAGTTTCCCATAGCTTAAAATAAATTGAATGGTACGAAAGTCTGATTTTTCAAATAAACATAAAAAAAGTCAGAAAACAGCGCAAAACTGATTTCTGACTTTTTTATTTTGGTAAATTACGCTAAAACGGTGCCTAGCGGAAAGGCTTTTCTAAATAAATAGCGAACAACTGGCCCGGCAATTAATAGTTGAAATGGTAGTGCCATAATAAAATTAGTCGGAATATTCCCTAACCAAATAAATAAAATATTGTTCCAAGCTCCGCTTTTTAAACAAACTTCTAGCGCTCCATATAATGACATAAAAATCACCATCGGAACCACCATACAAGTTGATACGGTAATCACTTTTTTCATGGAATTATCTGTTGGTTTCAGCAAATATTTAAAGCTAAAACCTTTAGCAATGCTAGATACTACAAACCAATCCAGCAACATCGCCACCACATAAGCAAAGGGCAATCCTTCCCAAGCAGCTTTTAAAGTGTCCACTGATAGTCCGCCAAAATGTAGGGCAACATTATAAATGCTCATCCACAAAACCATTAAAAAGCACATCATAATGGTATAAATCAAACTTTCTCTTTTATTCGTTGGCATTTCTTCTCCTCCATATTCCTGATTATCCGTACAAAAAAATGGCTATTGTAACTTAAAACTCGTTACAATAGCCACTAAAGTTATAAACTTTAAGACATCCTCACTGCGTCCTTTTTTATACAAAAACCATTATAGCAAAGTTGAAAAATTTCCGTAAGTCTTGTTTGAAAAAAAGTTGATTATTTTACTCATAAGAGTTAGCACTAGAAAATAAGGGAACCTCTTAATTTCATTTAAAAAAACAAAAAAAGCTTCCGTTTATCATGGAAACTTACTCTTCTTATTTACAGATTACTTATCTTTACAATCCCATTTGGATATCAATGTTTAGCTTCGTTTGCGAACGGTTTAATTCTTTATGAATTACCTGATGTAATGTACTCTTCCCTGCCCCACTTTAGCCACCTTAAAAATAAGCTACTGGTTGTTCTACAGATATTCTATTTTTTGACAATATAGCTATACTTCTACCTAAATTGTAAATAAAATCTTTTTTTTCGAATCCTTACTTAAATCATTCATTCTGCACTAGCCTTAAGGGCTAATGAGATTTTTTGAATGAATTTATCTTGGCTTTTCCAATAGAATAGATACTCATTCAACTCAACATCAGTTTTTTCAAATAAGTTAACACTTTTAATTTCAGCTAACTCATCAAATAAAATCATCATCGGATTATTTACATCTTCCAGACTTACTTCCGTTTGTCTTAAATAATTAGTCAATTTATTTTGAACATTTGCGGCATATTCGTTAATTACTTCAACTCTTAATGTATGGTTATAATCAATTGGTTTCATCTAAATTCCAACCTTTCATTTACTTTGCACTTTGCAGTTTTTCAAGATACATATTCTTTTTTACTCTTTTTCTATAAATTCGTGATATTTTACCTTTTATTTTAGAATAGGCCTATAGGATAATCAACCCTATTTTAGCCCAGCTTATCATATAGTTTGGTGAACTGTCGAGAAAGTAACTCATCAAAAACGAACAGATATTTTTTATTATTATCAACTTTTTTTTCTTAAAATGAAAAAAAAATAAACAATGTTCGGTTTTAGAGTTTTTAATGTTGACTCTTTAAAAATATTAAAATATACTGAGTATCATATAATAAAAGTTATAATATTTTGGGGAGGAAACATTTTGTTTAAAAAAATAAAAATTTCTTTATTTTCCATAGCGCTACTCAGTACATTTTCTTTAGCAACTGTTACTGCGGAAGCTGAAGATGCTGTTGAAACAAGCTTACCTACAGTAAGAGCTGCAGAATCGATTGACGATTGGATGCCAGATAAAACATTACAAAGAATGGTTGCCGATAAATATACAGGTGGCGATGTTAGTCTATTAACACCGGAAATCCTAGCTGGTGAATCTATTCAATGGGATATCGGACAAGGCTACCCAGAAGATGATGAACTGCTAACTGTCGTTGATTTTACCGGCATGGAAAAACTAGATTTTTTTAATATTTCTGTCACAAATACTAATTTTGAAGAAACATTAGATAATATCGTGAAAACAGCAAACAATTTAAAGTATTTACATTTCTATGACAATTTAAATTTAACTTTACCAAACGGCCTTGATTTTTCAAAGTTAAATATGGCTGAGCAAGTATTTTTTTGGGATTGTTTTTACACGCCCAAAACAATCACTTTAGATCAAAATAACTATTCAGATTTCTCAAAATCTTATGACGAATTAGGCTTACTTAATTTATCTGGAAATGTGGTAGAAAGATCAATTTATGAAGATGATAATTATGTACCAGTTTCAGAAAGTAACCCTCAGTTTTCTTACGCCTACACTCCTTCAACAAACGATGTAAGTTTTTCTTTTGATCCAGAAGCAGCAGGGATTGTTTATGATACTGACCTTGCAGGAAAAACGTTTACGAATGATGATAGTCAACTAGAATCAGAGCCATTTATAAGGCTTACGGTCGACTCTCCTGAAAACGAAAATAAAATAGACGGTGATATTTTTCTACACCTAAACTTTGAATATCTAGTAGCGAAAACAGAATCTTCAGTTATTGCTAAATATGGTATGTATGATGCAGCTGGCAATTGGGTAAGCTTGGCAGATGATGTTATTACTCCTGGTCTTATTGGCACCGATTATACAACGACTCAAAAAATTATCGCTGGCTACACTTTTGTTAAAGTAATTGGAGAGCCAACCGGAAAATATGCTGAAGAAGACGTTACCGTTACTTATGTTTACAAGAAGAAACCTTCAACCCCTAGTGAACCAAATAATCCCGACACCCCTGGATCTGTTCCCGATGAAGTTTTATTACCTGTTTGGCGAGCATACAACTTCGGTGACGGCGATCACTTATACACTACTAGTCGTGATGAATATGACTGGATTGTCGGTTTAGGCTGGCAAGCAGAAGGGATTGCTTTCCACAGTGTAACACCTGCTTACGAAAACGCCTTGCCTGTTTATCGTTTATATAACCCAAATTCTGGCGAACACTTCTATACTTTAAGTAAAGCTGAATATGAAGCGGTAGCGGCTGAAGGTTGGAATAAAGAAGGCATTGGCTATTATATGGTTCCTGAAAACTTAGGCTATGCGATTTACCGGGTCTTCAATCCAAACGCAACTGGTCCTGGCTCTCATTTATTTACGAAGAGCCGTGAAGAAGCCGATTGGTTAATTAGCTTAGGCTGGGAAGATGAAGGCATTGCTTTCTACAGTGCAAGATAAGTTTGTTAGTTATGTAAAAAAAGGTGTTAGTATTACTAGCACCTTTTTTATAAAGTTATTAAATTAAAAGCTTAGTAAAAAATAAAGAAAATGTTATTAGTCAGAATATCAACTTTAGGAAGCCTATAATATATCATGCGATATTATATTACTTTTGTCATCTTTAATTGGTATAGTAGTGTCAATAATCTATACAAGTAATAAATTATTGACACTACTATACCAAGCTAAATATGCTTAACTTGGTATATCTAAAAAAGAAACAATTACCTAGGGGGAACCATTATGTTAAAAAAAACAAGGACTACTTTACTTTCCATAGCGCTACTCAGTACATTTTCTTTAGCAACTGTTACTGCAGAAGCCGAAGATGCTGTTGAAACAGGCTTACCTACAGTAAGAGCTGCAGAACCGATTGACGATTGGATGCCAGATAAAAATTTACAACAAATGCTTGTTACTGCACTGAATTTGACAAGTCCTGATGAGATTACTAAGGAGTTGTTAGCAAGCCAGGACTTAACTATTTCGATTCCTGAGAATCCTATTTATTATCAAATAACAAATTTTACCGGACTAGAAAATATAGCTGAGTTATCCCTTCGATTTCATTCGGATGCGAATTGGAATCTGGTTTCTGAATGTATGATTGATAATCTTATAAAATATCCAAATGTCTGTGCTAAAGTAGAGATACAGCTAAATGGAAATCTTGATGAAATCTTTCCGAATGGGATTGATTATTCAAAATTTACTAATTTCAAAAATGCTTCTATAGATCAATACAATCATTTCAATGGTGACTTAACAGTACATTTAGATCAAACAAACTATTCTAGTTTCTTTTTAAGCTTTAGTGAGCTTAAGCTATTTAATTTCCCAGTTGATAAAATTTCTGCTCATAGCAACCTTTATTTGTATGATCCAAACACCGGTACAAGTGTAACTTACACGGCAAAAGTCTCAGACGATGGCACGGGTATCAACTTTGACATAGAAGAAAGCTCAACTTTAAATTATGAACAAACACTTTCTGGTCAATCCTTCCTTAATGAAGGACTTGAAAATTCTACGACACCAACAGGGCCTGCTGTAAGTCTTGCTGGTGGTGGTGAGGACGGACTAGATTTCTTCTTTATCAGAAATTGTGTTAATGTTGTTTTTGCTGAATACAAACTTTATGACAATACAGTCGTTGAGTATTGGGAATATGATATAGCAGGGAATCCAATTGCACAAATTGCGACACCTACTAAAATCCAAGGGGAGCAAGGTGATCGTTATCACGCAGAAGTTGCTTATATTCCTGGCTACACTTTTAACGGCGTAGTTTCAGGTGATGGTTTGAGCCCTATTAGCGGTATCTATTCTTGGGACGATCAATTGATTAAATTAAGTTATCACAAAATCACTGCTGATAGTGCTTCTCAAGGGTTAGTCCTTGCTCAGTACCAAGATACGAAAGGTAAACCAATTTCTGCAGATGTTTTAACTAAGGGAACTGTTGGCGAAAGTTATTCAACAGAACAAAAAACAATTTCTGGTTATACTTTTAAAGAAGTGATTGGAAATCCAACGGGTGTATTTAATGATGATGTCATTGTTGTGACTTATGTTTATAGTGGGGGTCCATCAAACCCTGGAAACCCAGGTAATCCTGGAAATCCCGGCACCCCTGGATCTGTTCCCGATGAAGTTTTATTACCTGTTTGGCGAGCATACAACTTTGGTGATGGTGATCACTTATATACCATTAGCCGTGATGAATATGACTGGATTGTTGGTTTAGGTTGGCAAGCAGAAGGGATTGCTTTCCACAGTGTAACACCTGCTTACGAAAATGCCTTGCCTGTTTATCGTTTGTACAACCCAAATTCTGGTGAACATTTCTACACACTAAGTAAAGCCGAATATGAAGCTGTAGCAGCTGAAGGTTGGAATAAAGAAGAGATTGGCTATTACATGGTGCCAGAAAACTTGGGCTATGCCATTTACCGTGTCTTCAATCCAAACGCAACTGGTCCTGGCTCTCATTTATTTACTAAGAGTCGCGAAGAAGCTGAATGGCTGATTAGTTTAGGTTGGCGAGATGAAGGCATCGCTTTCTATAGTGCAAGATAGATAATATCCTAATTTATTCAATATACTCAAAAACAGTTAAGCAAGTTGCTTAACTGTTTTTTTATTCTCTATAAACAATTGTTAAAGATAAAAATATGGACAATAGCAATTTAATAGTATCTAGTTAATTACATAATAAAAAGAAAAGACTTTTTATATTATTTATCAAAACATAGCGTAATCAACTTTAGACCTTTCTATGCTTGTGCTCCCTATAACAGGCATTTTTGCATTAACTCCCAGCCACTTCTCAGCAGAAACTATTTACAACGAAACAGTGACAGTTAGCACATCCGTTGGCATCGATACATGGATGCCTGACAAAACATTACAAGAAATTATCGCAAATAAGTTAGGGAAAAACATTGATGAATTGACACCAGATTTGCTAAGCGAAAGTGATCTTTATTTATCTCCTTTTGCATCGTATATATCAGGTTCAATTGATGATAAACTATATGATGTTTTAAATTTTTCTGGATTAGAATACATAAATTCAGTCAATATCATTCTTGAAACTACTAGTTTGGATGCATTAAATATTAAGAATTATCCAGATGTTTGTGATAAAACCACAATACTTATGAATCACAACTTAGATAAAATTTTCCCTAAAGGTATAGATTTCTCAGACTTGGGCAAATTCCACTCAGTAGATATCGACCCACATAATACTTATAAAAAGCCTCCTATGGTTACTTTAAACCAAAATAATTATACTGAGTTTTTCATCAGCTTTGATGAAATGGAAATTTATAATTTTCCAACTAGTGAAGACTTGTTGGAAGGCTCCATGTTAAGTGGACAGGTACCGGTAAGTATAGATGGTTATTATTTTTATTATGATTTTGAATTTTTAGCAGATGGGGTTCAATTTAATTTAGCAAATCCTGAAACTTTCGACTACTCGAAAGTAGTTAATAAAACGGCTATTACTACTGAAGATACTTTTCCAGACGGCCCCTACGCGCAAGTTTATATTCAGTATGGTGATGAAATCCACATGGTACACGGCATAATAAATTTTTGTATTGATTTAAAATTTGTCGAAGCTTCTGACCTTTCAACTGTTACAGCGGAATACTGGGAGTATGATACTGCTGGAAATCCAGTGAAGAAAATCGCTGAAGATGAACCTTTCACTGGTGAAGTAGGCACTGATTATACAACGACTCAAAAAAATATCCCTGGCTATACTTTTGTTAAAGTAGCTGGAGAACCAACCGGAAAATATGCTGAAAAAGACGTTACAGTTACTTATATTTACAAGAAGAAGACACCTTCAACCCCTAGTGAACCAAATAATCCAGGTACCCCTGGATCTGTTCCCGATGAAGTTTTATTACCTGTTTGGCGAGCATACAACTTTGGTGATGGTGATCACTTATATACCATTAGCCGTGATGAATATGACTGGATTGTTGGTTTAGGTTGGCAAGCAGAAGAAATTGCTTTCTATAGTGTTACACCAGCTTATGAAAAAGCCATTCCTGCTTATCGTCTATACAATCCAAATTCAGGCGAACACTTCTATACTTTAAGTGAGGCTGAATACGAAGCGGTAGCTGCTAAAGGCTGGAATAAAGAAGGCATTGGTTATTATATGGTTCCTGAAAACTTAGGCTATGCTATTTATCGGGTCTTCAATCCAAATGCAACTGGTCCTGGCTCTCATTTATTTACGAAAAGTCGTGAAGAAGCCGATTGGTTAATCAGCTTAGGCTGGGAAGATGAAGGCATTGCTTTCTACAGTGCTAGATAAGTTTCCATTTAATTTTATAAAAAAATCGCAAGTTCTCTGAAAGTGAGGACTTGCGACTTTTTGCTTTATACTATTTCAAAATTGCTTTTTTTCAAATCAACCAGGGCACGCGGATTAGTTGACCTTCGTTAACAAGATGTTCTTTAAAACCCAAATGAATGGCTTTTAACGTGAATTTCCCTTCTATAATTATCTTAATCGCGACTTTGAATCACCGCAATACACCCTTCACTAAAACTAAAATCAGCCTTACTGGTTAAAAACTCATTGCTGATATAAGCAGTAGCTGTTGTAACACTGACATTATTTAACAAATATTTGCTATCTCGCAAAGTTAAATTTTTCACTGGCGTTAAGCAACAATAAGCTAAATAATCAAAACCGGGTATTTGCTGAACTGTATAACTGCCTGGCAAATAATAGCGTATGCGATTTTGCTTGTCCGCAATTTCCAACTGAGAAAGATACGGTTGAAACCGTTGCTCTAAACCTAACCATAAATTCGCTAACAAGTGATCTAAACGTCCGCCAGTTGCGCCAATAATTGTGATTTCCCCTTGGGGCCAACGTTGTAGCGTTTCCCACAGAGCCAATTGGGTATCACTATCATCTTTTTCAGCGGGGGCTGTTTCAACTTCACCAGCCTTAGCAAGAACGACGGTTTTTTCCGCAGGGATTAAAGAATCAAAATCCCCGACAGCTAAATCCAGCTGGCCGACTTGCTCTAATAAATACCAGCTGCCTTTATCCACGCCTATATAACGATCGAAAGTAGTAAAATCAAAATCCGGCCAAGTTTCCGGTTTGCCACCAGCTACTAGTAAAATTTTCATAGCTTACTTCAACGCGGCTTTTAACAGTTGAATCCGTTCAGTTGGATCTTCTGCATCATAAATGTAAGAGCCGGCCACAATCACATTAGCACCAGCTGCTTTACAGCGTTTCGCGGTTTCTGGATTGCCGCCACCGTCGATTTCAATGTCATAACTGTAGCCTTTTTCATCGCGAATCGCCGCTACTTCAGCAATTTTTTCCAAGCATTCATCAATAAAACTTTGACCGCCAAAACCAGGGTTCACTGTCATAATCAACACTTGATCCACCATGCTTAAAACGTGATTAATCGCTGAAACCGGCGTCCCAGGATTAATCACAACGCCAGCTTTCACCCCTAAACCTTTAATCATTTGCACCGCCCGATGCAGATGCACGGTAGCTTCCGCGTGAACGGTAATAATATCAGAGCCAGCCTTAGCGAAAGCTTCAATATATTGTTCAGGATTGACAATCATCAAATGAACATCTAAAGGTAATTTCGTCACGGGGCGAATCGCCGCAACAACATTAGGGCCTAACGTAATATTCGGTACAAATTGGCCGTCCATCACATCCACATGAATGTAATCAGCGCCGGCTTTTTCCACCAATTCAATATCTCTTTGCAAATTAGCAAAATCCGCACTTAAAATCGAAGGAGCTATTTTCATCATCATCAAAAAATTCCTCTTTTCTACTTATTATAAAGGCGACTAAACAGCTTATTTTTTCTTTTTATAAACAGGTCGCTTGCTTTCAATTTCACTGACAAATTGTAAATAATTTTCATAGCGGGTGGTGCTAATTTCTCCCGCTGCTACCGCTGCTTTGACGCCACAATTAGGTTCATGAGTATGACGACATTCCCGAAAACGACAATTTTCAGAAGCTTGAATAAATTCCGGGAAATATTTCGGCAATTCATAAATCGTCATTTCTAAGAAATCAATCGAGCTAAAGCCCGGCGTATCGGCAACTAAACCATCATAAAGTGGGATTAATTCCACATGACGCGTAGTATGTTTTCCCCGCCCTAAAGAGCTGGAAATTTCAGCCGTCGCTAAAGCTAATTCCGGTGAAATTTGATTTAACAACGTGGATTTTCCCGCACCAGATTGCCCCATAAAGACAGTTAAACGTTCAGGAAATAGTCGCTCTAACTCAGCCACGCCTTGTTCACTAGCGAAAATCACAGTATAACCTATCGTTTCATAAGTTTTTTTAATCTCCGCAAGTAGCGGTGAAGTCGGCGCTAAATCGGTTTTACTAATATAGATTACCGGCTCAATGCTTTTACTTTCCAGCGTAACTAAAAAACGATCTAATAAATTATAAGAAAAATCCGGCTCCACTAAACTAGTCACCACCACGCCTTGATCGACATTGGCAACTGGCGGACGAACCAACTCGTTTTCTCTTGGCAAAATTTCTAGTAAATAACCATCTGTCAAATTCTCACTGCTAAAAACGACATCATCCCCCACTAGCGGCGTGATATTGCGATTGCGAAAATTCCCCCGCCCGCGAGTTTGATACGTTTCTCCGTCTGCATATACATAATAAAAACCACTTAAAGCTTTTCTAATTTGACCTTTGATGATATCAACTCCTTTAGTAAAATCGGTGCCTTTAGTCGCCTATCCAAAAATATCGGTGCCGCAACTAAATTCACAAACTTTCTTCATCACTGCCTATTTTAGCATATTTTAGTGCGGAATTAACAATAAAAGGTGGAAAGCTCGCAAGAAATTTAAGCTAAAGATAAAAGCAGGATAAGTTAGTTGCAGAAAAAAACAACTAATCTATCCTGATTTAAAATATTATTCTACTTCATGAATCTCTAATTTCATCGCCTGAAAATCGCCAGTTAAACGATGACCTAAATATAAACCAAATTTCATCAATTCTTCCCCAGAAAGTCGCTGACCTTCAACTTGATAAAATTTATCAGAAGCTAGACCAACTAATTTGATTTTCTTCAAAGGTTTAGAGGCTTGTGACAAAATTTGAAAGAGCATCACAACACCATGGCTTTTTTCTTCATCCATAAACATCCAGCTACCATAATTGCTAGTATAAGGATTTTCCAAGCGGTAAAAATCACCAAATTGAATCAGTTGGCGATTGGCTTGATACCACTGAATGGCTTCTTTAATAATTACCAAATCTTCTGCTGTCTGCATACTTGGATTAATCATTAAACCGAAATTGGCTGACATCGCTACTAAAGCCCGCGTGTTTAAATCCGTGATTCTACCAATTTGATGATTTGGCGAATCAGATAATTGAGCACACATCATCACTGGCGGAAAAATCAAACTAGTACTGTATTGAATTTTTAAACGTTCAATTGCATCCGTGTTGTCGCTAGCCCAGCTTTGCGGCATATAATAACACATCCCCGGATCAAAACGACCACCACCACCAGAACAATTTTCAAATAAAATCTGCGGATAACGGCTCGTCAATTCTTCCAACATTGCATAAAGGCCTAACATATAACGATGAGCTGTCTCCTGTTGTTGCGCTGGTGCCCGCTTAGCAGAAGCCACTTCCGTCATATTACGATTCATATCCCATTTAATATAACTAATCGGTACACTATCTAAAATTTTAGTCAGCTGACTTAATACCCCAGCTCGCACTTCTTCACGACTGAAATCCAAAATCAGCTGATTTCTACCTAACGAAGAAGGATAACCAGCGACATGTAAATGCCAATCAGGATGAGCCGCAAATAATTGGCTTTCTTCTGAAATCATTTCTGGTTCCAGCCATAAGCCGAATTTCAATTGTTGCTTTTGAATTTTTTGCCTTAAGCCCGCTAAGCCCTCGGGCAATTTTTCACGGTTTTCAACCCAATCTCCTAAAGAAGTCGTATCTGAGTGGCGTTCACCAAACCAACCATCATCTAAAACGAAAAGTTCTACTCCAAGTTTTTGCGCTTCTTCTGCCAAGCCAACTAATTTTTCTTCATTAAAATCAAAATAAGTCGTCTCCCAATTGTTGATCAATACTGGTCGTTGTTCATCCCGATAAATCCCCCGCGCCAAACGTTCCCGATACAGGTGATGGAAAGCTTGCGACATCCCGTTTAACCCCTGATTTGAATAAACCATCACCACTTCTGGCGTTTGAAAAGTTTCAGCTGGTGCAAGTTGCCAAGTGAAATTAAAATCGTTGATGCCGACTAATACCCGCGTTTGATTATAAGTATCCACTTCCACTTTCATGGTGAAATTACCACTATAAACAAAATGGAAAGCCCGCACTTCCCCTTGATGTTCGTTAGTTTCTGGTGAAACTAAGGCTAAAAAGGGTTGTTGCACCACGCCACTTGCCCCCCGTTTACTATTTAAAACATGTTGGCCGTTAGTTAACGGATTGCGGCACAGTTGCTTTTCCCGGGCCCAAGCACCAGGTAATTGAATTAAATCATATTCGCTATCTGGTAAATCTAGACAACTACTGAAAGCTTTATCCAAGGAAATTGTCTCTTCTGAGCGATTTACATATTTCGCAGCTTTCGTTATCACCGGATAATTTTTAAAAATGGTATAGGCTAAAACAACCTGAACACCGCGATATTCATCTTCTAAAACAATTTCTAGCGAGTCGGCTTCTGCCTCGGTTTCCACGTAAGTAGCCGGCAAACCTGTTAATTTTTTCTTACCAGCAAAAATATGATGCTCTTTGTATTTCATACTGGTAGCTTTAGTGCCGTCTGAATAAGTAAACTCTGCCATACCTTCCCGATAATCCCCAGCATCATAACCAGGAAATTCTTGCAAAACATTATCTAGCGAAAAGCCACTATTGGCCATTTCAGCTGGATTCGGGGAAAAAGAAGAGCGATCCACTCGCGGATAAGGTGCCGTTTGATTGAATTGTTTGATTTTTTCTCCATAATAAACTTGTAGCAAGTAGCCTTCAGCTGTGATTTCCATAATATAACTAACAAAATCATTTTGTAGATGAAATTGCTTCGTCTCATTATTAAAGTCAATTGCCATTTGGTATCATACTCCTTTAACTTAACTAATTTACCAATCTTATATTTAATTTTTTGAGCCGGTTGAAGCAACCCCTTGAATAAATTGTTTTTGGAAAATCAAATACAAAATCAACATCGGAATCGTTGCTAAAACAGCTCCTGCCATCAATTGTGGATAATTGGTGGTGTATTGTCCTTGCAATAATGCCAAGCCTGAAGACAAAGGCATTTTATCTGGCGACATATTTACAATTAGCGGCCACATTAAATCTTTCCAAGCAAATAAAGCCGTGAAGATTGCTAAAGAAACCAAAGGTGCTTTAGCTAATGGTAACATAATTTTAATAAAAATCTGCCCATAATTACAACCGTCTAAAATCGCAGCTTCTTCAATTTCTTCAGGCACACTCATAAAGAATTGACGCATCAAAAAGGTACCGAAAGTGCTAGCAATCCCCGGAATAACTAACGCCAGTAAAGTATTGGTTAAGCCTGCTTTAGAAATCAATAAATATTGCGGCAAAATGAAAACTTGTCCTGGCACCATCATCGGCAGCAAGACTAATAGGAATAATAAATTCATGCCCCGCACTTGAATACGAGCAAAGGCATAACCCGCCATCGCACTGAAAATCGTCGAAGTAATTACACGAGCAACCATCATCACTACTGTATTAAAGAAGAATTTCGGGAATGGTAACGCCTGCCAAACATCTTTATAATTATTTAAATTCCACTGATCTGGAAAAAATTTAGGGGGAAAAGTTAAAGATTCCGTCAATGTTTTAAATGAAGTTAAAATACTCCAAATAAAAGGGAAGACCATGATTATCGCCCCTAATGTTAAACAAGCATATATTATAATATAGCCTTTACTTTGTTTTTTTCTCATTGAAACATCCCACCTTTTATCATATTCACTTTATTAACTGGCTTAGCCATAATGAACCCATTTCTTTTGCAGCTTCATTTGAACAGCCGTACAGATTAAAATCAGCACCAATAATAACACCGCAATCGAGGCGCCATAGCCTTTATTATTAGATTCAAAAGTTTCTCGATAGAAAAGATAAACGACTGATTCAGCTGATTTTAAAGCCGGATTCTTTTTATCAACCATCATGAAAATCGTATCAAAAACTTGCAAGGAACTGATAAAAGTCGTCGTTACGACAAAAAATAATGTTGGTGACAACATCGGAATGGTAATATTGAAAAATTGCTTAATTGGTCCAGCGCCGTCCATTTCAGCAGCTTCATAATAAGTTTTCGGAATATCTTGCAAGCCACCTAATAAAATAATCATGTTATAACCCAAACCCGACCAAATTCCAACAATCATAATTGCAATTAAAACTACATTGCTATCAGCAATCCAGTTAGGCCCTGAAATACCAATAAATGAAAGCATATAGTTAATTAAGCCAGAATCGTAATTATATAACCAACGCCACACCATCGCTACCGCTGCTGGTGCTGAAACGACCGGAATAAAATATAATACTCTAAAAAATGATTTAAACTTGATTTTACTATTTAAAAATACCGCAGTTATCAGAGATAAAGCCGTGCCTACCGGTACTGTCACTAATGTATAGACAAAAGTATTCCACAAAGCTCGGCGTAATTCAGTATCTTGAAAAGCTTTTACATAATTATCTAAACCAATCCACTTAGGCTGCCCCAAACCTTTAATCTGGTTAAAACTAAAATAAATGGATTGAATAATTGGCCAAACGTTCATGACTAAAACATAGAGCACAGTTGGTAAAATAAACAGGCCTGCCCAAATCATTCGTTGTCTTTTTAAATTCGCCATTGACCCCATAAAAAAATCCTTTCTTTAGAAAGCGAGCTGCTAAATAGTTAAACAATCCAGCAGCTCTTTTCTTTTTTATTCTAAAGCTTCATCAATTTCGGTTTGAATCTGTTCTGCCATTTCTTTGCAGCCGTCTTTAACGCTGATTTCTTGGCTGAAAATTTTAAGAATATATTCTTGTTCCGTTTTTGCCCATGCATCTCTAGTAGAAACATGCATTGAGTTATGGCCATACGCTTCAGCGTCAACAAAAACTTGTGCATTAATCGTCGGGAAAGTGTTCACCCAAGGTTCTTGTGTATCTTTTAAAGCCGGAATAGCTGCTCCTGATTCAGCTTGAATCAAGTTGGCTTCAGCACCAGCCATATAATTAACAAATTTCCAAGCTTCTTCAGAGTGTTTGCTATTATTGGCAATTGCATAACCCATACCTGAAGATACTGAACCACGGTCAACATTTTTTGGCATTGGCGCTACATCAGCATTTAATCCATCAATCGCCGTGTATTCCGTTGCCATCCATGAACCGGCAATCATCATTGCTGCTTTACCAGATTCAAAATATTGATCTGGTGTCGTATTGGCTTGATCAGAAGTTGTTGGTGAGTAACCTTTTTCGATAAATGATACCCCATACTCAAGAGCTTCCACCGTTTTCGGATCATTCATCATGATTGTCTTGCCATCTTTTGAAATCAAATCAGAACCATTTTGCCAAACTAAGTTGTACCAGAAATTTTGGCCATCAGGTTGAGCAATCATGCCATAAACACCAGCATCTTTATCCGTTAATTTTTCAGCGGCTTCCATCCAAGTATCCCAAGTCCAAGTTTCATCAGGATAAGCTACACCAGCTTGATCAAATAAATCTTTGTTATACCATAACCCTAACGTTCCATAATCTTTAGGAATCGCCAATTGTTGCCCTTCAATATTAAAGCCGTCGCCAATATAACTTGGAAAATCGGCCATCTCTAATTTGCTATCAGCAATATAATCAGTTAAATCTAGCAAGGCGTCGCCACTAGCGAAGTTATATACTTGATCTGGATGCATCCAGAATAAATCTGCCATTTCACCACCGGAAGCAGAAGCTTGTAATTTCGTCCAATATTGATCCCACGGGGTTACTTCAACTTTCACTTTGATTTCAGGATTTTCTTTGGTAAAGGCTTCAGCCATTTTTTCCATACCAGGCTGTTGATTTTTATCCCAGATTTGGAAAGTTAAGGTGGTGTTGCCATCGCTGCTCTTTTCTTCTTTTGAACCACAGGCGCTTAATGTTGCTAAGGTTGTCACTGCTGCCATTCCTAAAACTATTTTTTTAAGTTTCATTTCTCCATCCATCCTTTTCTTCTATGTTTAATATTTTATGACTTCAGTATAATACAGCGCTTTCAAAGCGAAAATGGACGATACTATAGAAAGCTAGACTTTCTTACACTGAATCGTTTTTCACGCCAAATCGCCATTGAGTCCAACTTGAAAATTTCTGTCCTTTTTTAACAATTATTTTAGGATTATTTTCACCATTTTTCGTTAGATATAATTCTTGTGTTTCTAAAGCCACCCCTCCGTGAAAAGCAACTTCTTTCGCGAGTTTAAAGTGGTTTCCTGTATAACAAACGACACTAGCTGCACTGGTAGTTAGCTGTAAACGCCTACCCGATAACGAGTGAAAAAGCGTCACCTGAGGTTGTGAATTTTCTAACAATAAAAATGGATGATTCAAGCCTTTTTCTTGTACTATCTGATTATTTTCAGCAGAAAAAACTTCTGTCAAAGTCACTGGTTGTTGAAAATCAAAAGCTGTCTCCGCAACTGATTGCAACGGAAAAGCCGGCAACTGATTTCTTTGCAAATAAGCGACTTTTTGACTGTTAATCTGTAAAAAATGGTCAGCCAGCGTCTCATGATTACCAGCCAAATTAAAATAAGTATGATTGGTGGGATTTAATAAAGTATCTTCATCCGCTAAGCCGCTATATTCAATTTCAACTGTTTGATCTGGTGAAATCGTATAACTAATTGTCATCGCTAAGTTCCCTGGATAGCCAGCTTCGCCCGCGCTGAAATTTTTCGTGAACATAACTGTCGTGGCTGCCGTTTTTTCAATCACTTGATAATCCCAATAAACATTATCAAAACCCTGACTGCCGCCATGTAAATGATTATCGCCTTCATTTAATTCTAAATTGATTAACTGATTATTTAGCGAGAACTCACCTTTTTCAATTCTGCCAGCACAGCGCCCCACACTACTGCCTAAAAAACTTCTTTCAGCAAGATAGCGTTTTTTATCTGGAAAATGCAACACGATATTGGCTAGTTTTCCTTGTCTGTCAGGCGCCCAAATTCCGCTAACGCCAGCACCATAATTCAATAGCTCTACCATAAAATCTGGATAACTAATTGTAATTTCAACTAAGTCTGTCGTGTCAGCTACTTTTTCAATTTTTATTTGTGGCCAGTCAGACATTGCGATTACTCCTTTCACAATTTTTATAACAAGCGATTAGAGACTGAGCATTTAAATTTTTGTCATAAATCAACTCTTCTACCCAGTCTCTTAATCAAGATAAAGCTTTTTACTTAATAAAAGCTAAATGTCGCAAAGCTCCTTGGTGATCAGGAACCTTCACCAAGATTTCTGTTAATAATTTTTTAGCTACAGTCATTTCTTTTAAGCCAATATGCCCTAAGGCAATTAAATAAGAACAGTAGATACTATTATTTTGCGTTAAATCGTTTTTAAAGACAACTGTTTCTGGCATTGAAACTGCAAAGAAATCATATTCTACTTCGTCAAAGAGATGTTTTTTTCCGTAACTAATTAACTGATAATAACAGCTGCGAGCTGCTTCTGCTTGACCTAATGCTTCGTGAGCCAGCCCGCGATATAAAATTGTATCCGCTGGTTGATCATAATAATAAAGAACACTTTCTGGTTGATTGCTGCCGCGGCTAGCTAATTCATAATAGACCGCTGCTTGGGCAGCATCACCTAATGCTTTATAGGCTTTGGCAATATAATAGTTAGAAATATTATCTTCAACGTTAGGTAATTTGCCTTCCCCTAAATTATCAGGATAACTTTGTGAAGCCAATAATGCCTCAATCGCTTTTTGTGGCTGACTAGTTAAATTCATTTTAGCTAGTTCAATTAAACTGAACATATATTGGGCGCTAGCTTTGCCTTCGCCACCTTCCCATGGATGAAACTGGCGTTGCATCATTAAATCAAAAGCTTCTTGATAACGCCCTTGACTATTTAACAAACCTATATAAACGATGAATAAATCATCCCGCTCTTGCGTGGTTGCCATATAAGTTTCTAAAACTGCCACCCGTTCTTTAAGGCTGGTACCGGCTTTTTGCGCTAACAAATCTCGTTCCATTAAAACTCGACCATCAGCAGGATTCAACTCAAAAGCTTTAATAATTAACTCTTGAGCTCTAGCTAAATCATCCAACTGATTGTAATAAGCAAAAGAAAGATTGCGATAAACCGTTGGGAAATCAGGGATTTGTTTGGCGCTATCTTCCCATAAAACAATCGCTTCATCGTAGCGGCGTTTATCATAAAATAAATTCCCTAAATAATATTTCGCGTATCCAGTTTTTTCTGGTAGTAAATTAATAGCTGCTTGTAAAATATGAATCTCTCGTAATTTATTGGGGAAACAATAATCTGGTGAAGCTTTTTCGGCTTTTGCCACTAAAGTTTTAGCTTTTTCGCTTGCGCCTAATTGTCGATAAATATCTGCTTGATAATAATAAACTAACGGTGATTCCTGTGGACAAGCTTGTAAAATTTTCAAACTATCTTCAAGTAAGCCAAAATGATAATAATCCAGTGCTAATTCCAGATAATTATTTAAGCTTCCTCGCATGACTTTTTCCCACTGAGTAGCAGCGCCTTTTTCATAGTAACTTCCTAAATCAAGAGGATCAAGTTTTAAAGATTCCACTAACCAATCTTCGGTTGTTTGACCGGTCTTTCGTAAAATCGCAGTTTTTAACAAGCGAGCTTTCATATTATATTGATTACGGACCAAAGCCCGCTCGACAAAAGTTAGAGCTTCTGCTGTTTGACCTTTCCCTAAAGCTAAGCAAGCCAGTTGGAAGAAAGCCGCTCCTTGCGTATCATCACTCCAAGTCGCTTTATAAAAACTATCATAGGCCGCAGCGTATTCACCTAATTGCAACTGCGCTAAACCTAAGTTAAATAAGGGCTCCCCATAATAAGGATTTGGTGATTTCCATTTTTGTTTTTTAACTGCCCGTTCAAAATAAGTTAAACTTTCCGCAAATTGCCCCCGTTTATAAAGAAACATTCCATAGCCATTATTCAAGCGAATATCGGAAGCATCTCTACGTAAACCTTCTAAGTAATAACTTTCCGCATCAGAAGTTGCATGGCGATATTGTTCAATATGCACCGCCGCTAAAAATAATTCTTCTGTGGATTTGATATCAGCCGGTTTAGCTAAAGCTTCTGCTGGTTCCGGCAATTTTTCTTCCTTAGCTGGCAATCCTTGATAAGCAACGATTTCCTGACCAGCTTCATCTAAAACTTCAATGCGGAAACGCTCATCAAAAGCTTCTGCTTCAACCGCCAGTTGTGTTTGATAATAGTCCACCGGTGAAAGATTAACCTGTTCTTCAAAAATCACTTGCTGATCTTGATAAATTTTAACTGTTACTTGTGATTGATTTTGGGTAGTATAAATCCGACAGAAAAGTTGACCTTCAACAATTTCAACGTTAACCGCGCCATTGATAGTAGCATTTTTCACGCGACCGACACCTTTATAAGGCATGAAATATTGTTTGAATTCTTTTTCTTCGTAGGGTTTTAACCAAGTAAAATCTGGTTGATTATCGGTGAAAACGCCGGTCATCAACTCTACATATGGTCCATCTTCGTCGGTTAAATTGCGATCCCAAGCTAAACCAAAATCACTATTGCCCCAAACCCATTGTTTTTTCCCCGGAGAAATATGGTGGTCTGCTACGTGAAGCAAGCCTGATTCCAATTTTTCATCATAATTACCCACAAAATCAAAATCAGAATGATGAGCCATGTATGAAGTTGGCACTTTAATATTTTTATATTTGGAAATATCGACACCAGCAGAATAATCATATTTATAATAGGTACCAGTAGCAATCGGAAAATCCGAAACCGCTCGTTTACCGTGGTCCATCACCGCATGAACATCCGGTGGAAAAACTGATAAGGTATGGTCATTCGCTGGCACCGCTGGATTTGCCCACCAAAGAAACGTCTGGGGAACATCCGTCCGATTATAAACTTTGCCGGTGATTTCAATATAAGCTTTATCAGGATAAAGGGTGAAACCCGCCATGCCTTTAGTACCGTACATTTGATCAATCTCGCTGACCCAGACCGTTTTACTGCCGTCAGAATTTTCAACTACTTGATATTCTGTGGGCATAAAAGTGGTTGGACGGTGATGTTGCGGCCAGTTAAATTCAATCCCGCCAGAAATCCATGGCCCCACCAAACCAACTAAAGCTGGTTTAATCACATGATTGTAATAAACAAAGTCATAATTATTCGTTTTATCTAACGCCCGCTGAATCCGCCCACCTAATGTTGGCAAAATCGTCACTTGTAAATATTCATTTTCTAAAATAAGGGCGGGATATTCCACATCCGTCTTTTCATCAAGAATTTTTTCAGTAATTGGTAAAGGATAGACTTTTCCACTACTTCCTTGATAAACCCGTTTTTCAAAAAACAGCGGGTTTTTATCTGGCGCTGAAGTCAGATAGGTGGGAATAATCAGACGCTCTTCTTTTACAGTTACTTGTTCTTTCAACTACTACTCCTCCTTATTAACTAGCTGCGAAACTTTAACCATTTATCAGACCTAATAAAAGTTCCGCTACTTTTTATCTACATTCATCTTAATATGATAGCCTTTTCAAAAAAATAGCTTAAATCAATCAAACATGGACTATATTACACTTAGTTGTTATAATAGCAAAATAAGGGGGCTTGCTTTTATGAACTTTATCAAAAAGAAAGATGGTTTTAAAGATGAACGGCATATTATTATTCCTTATGAATCCTCTAACCAATTAACCCCACATCCTTTGATTTCTGATACTTATTTGTTAGAACTAGGTTATTATCCCAGCGCTAAATACCACTATCGGGAACGGATTAACGGCGTCAACGAATATATTTTAATTTATTGTATTGATGGTAAAGGAATTGTTGAATTAAAGGATGGTCAACGGGAAGAATTACAACGAGGAGATATTTTTTGTATTCCTAAAAAAACTGGACACTATTACTATTCCAGCGAAGAAGACCCTTGGTCCATTTTATGGATGCATTTCAATACTGGCTTCGCCGAAGAATTTCACCTACAAGATAAAAAATTAATCGAAGTTCGCTCTAAAGAAAAAAATTCTTTACTGCAGAAACACTTTATTGATTTATTCAGTTTAGGGGAAACTATTAATTCCTTTGAAACGATCATTTGCATGTCTCAACTGTTAAAATTGATTTTAGCAGAAATTTATTTTCTTAAAGATCATTTACCCGCTGATCAGCAAAACATTTATTTAACCAAAAGCATCCGTTATATGCACGAACACATTGAAGAAGAAATTTCCTTAAACGATTTAGTTAGTCACTTAAAAATTTCCGCCAGTTATTTAAGTTCCCTTTTTAAAAAATATACTGGTAAATCTCCAATTGATTACTTAATCGAAATGCGAGTGGAGCAAGCTTGCAAATATTTGAAGCTCTCCCACTTAAAAGTTTATGAAATCTCCAAAAAAGTCGGTTATCAAGATCCATATTATTTTTCTCGCATTTTTAAAAAATTAATGGGCATCTCCCCAAAAGAATATCGTTCTAAAAATCAAACTAGTGAGCAATTGCAGAAGTTAGCTTTTAACGAAGACATGTTGGATTAACAAAAAAGCTGAGCCGTTTGCACGGCTCAGCTTTTTCAGATTTATTAATTCGCAGTTATCTCGCTTTCGCCAGAAACTACTTGTCCTACGATCTCTTCGGCATCGCGTTGCGTGTAAATCGTCGCACTTTCATTGCCTTTAGTAGTCACTTGAATTGTGGTGCTTTGCTCACCAGAATTTGGTGTGACGATTAAAGTTGCGATGATAGTTGATTTCCCATCGGCATCGTTTTTCCAAATATTAATTGTTTGAGAGTCATTATCTGAACTTGCTTGATATTTAGCAGAAACTCTCACTGAAAAATTATTGGTTTTCACTTCAGCACCTTTAGAAACAACTAAAGTTACTTTTTCACCTTTTTTAACTTTACTACCACTAGCTGGATTGGTACGAATCACGACGCCTTCTTCAACGGTATCGGAATATTCTTCTGTGACACTGCTAGTTAAACCTAAGTTAGCTAAATAATTTTCGGCAGAGCTTTGGCTTCTGCCAGTTAAGTCTTCCAGCATTTCTGCTTCTGGGCCGGTACTGACAACTAAAGTCACGGTAGAGCCTTTTTCTAGCTTAGTGCCTTCTTCAGGATCTTGATCCATTACATAACCTTCGTTATAAGTATCGCTGGCTTTCCGTTCAATTTTAACAACCATGCCTCTTAATTCTTCTAAATCATTTTTGGCAGTGCCTTCTTCCCAGTTTTCGTAATCTAAGATGCCGGTTTTTTCCGGCCCTTTACTAACGGTTAAAGTAATCGTATCTTTTTCTGGATCGACCTCGGAACCAGCGGCGGGTTCTTGTTCAATAATTTCATCTTCTGGGGTATCATCTTCGGTAGTCATGGATTTTTTCTTAATGCGATCGCCGGTGAAACCTTTTTCTTTCAAAATCGCTACGACGTCGCTATAAGCTTTTCCTTGATAATCTTCCAAAGTAATATTTTTAGCGCCGCTACTTATATAGAGCTTCACTTCGCGGCCTTCTTTTACACTTTCATTGGCTTTAGGATTAGTATAAACCACTTTACCTTTTTCAATTTCTTCGTTTGATACTTCAATCGTCGTTGGCGAAACTTCAAATTTAGCTTCTTGCAACTTAGTAGTTGCTTCTTCGACAGTTAAGCCAGTAACATCAGGAACATTGACATCTTTCGTCTGATTGCCTAACAGGTAAAAAGCTCCCAGCGCTAATGCAAGAATCATGGCAATGATACCGCCAATAATCCATGGTGTCTTACGACTTTTTTTCTCAGCCGGCGTTTGCGGTTTTTGTGATTGCGGCGGGGTAAACGTCGTTGGATCATTGGTCATCATTGTTTTCGGTTTATTATCATCAACAGGTGGTGTGACTGGCTGCATAACCACTGTTTCGCCGTTTAAAGCTGCACCCGGTTGCCATTTTGGTTCATTTAAACGTTCTGGATTTAAGGCAGTATCCAAATCTATTTGCATATCTTCCACGGTCGGGTAGCGATCCGCGGTATCTTTCGCGGTTGCTTTTAAAACAACATTTTCTAAAGACTGTGGGGTGTTAGGGTTATAATTACGAATCGTTGGCAAATCATCTTGAAAATGTTTCAAAGCGATCGTTACGGCAGATTCTCCGTCAAAAGGTACCTCGCCAGCTAACATTTCATATAAAATAATTCCTACAGCATAAATATCCGATTGTTTCGTTGCCATGCCACCACGAGCTTGCTCCGGCGAAATGTAGTGAACGGAACCTAACATTGAATTGGTTTGCGTTAAAGAAGTATCCGATAAAGCAATCGCAATTCCGAAATCGGTGATTTTTACCACACCATCTTCATTAATCAAAACATTTTGCGGTTTTAAATCTCGGTGAATAATCCGGTATTCATGGGCTAAGCCAACCGCCGATAAAATTTGCGTCATAATATCAGCAATCGTGCGGAAAGGAATCGGATAGTTGGTTTGAATATAACGTTTTAAATCCATGCCTCGAACATATTCCATCACGATAAAGTGCATGCCATCTTCTTCCCCAACATCGTAAACACCAACGACATTCGGATGAACAAGTTCGGTTGCAGCTAGAGCTTCCCGCTGAAAACGGCGAATGGCATTTTGATCATTTTGAAAGTCAAAGCGCAAAATTTTAACAGCAACTTCGCGATCTAAAATTAAATCTCGGGCCAAGTACACATTCGCCATGCCCCCGCGACCAATATTCCCAATGATTTCATAGCGACCACTTAACTTTCTTCCAATATCAATCATTGGTCTTCCCCCCCACATTCAATAATTAAGACAGTGATATTATCAGTCCCCCCGGCAGCATTAGCTTGCTGCACAAGGCGATTAACTTTTTCAGATAAAGTATTGCGACTATCAACAATTTGCGCGATTGCCCGTTCGGTTACCATGTTGGTTAAACCGTCCGAACATAAAATAATATAATCATCTGGCCGCCGCCGATGTCTGAAAGTATCTGCTCGAACCGGTCCCGGCATGCCAATTGTTCTTAATAAAACATTCCGTCGCGGATGGGTACGCGCCATTTCTTTGGTGATTTCGCCGCTTTGAACTAAGGCGTTCACCAAGGAATGATCTTCAGTCACTTGATGCAATAAGCTTTCCCGCAACAAATAACCACGACTATCGCCAACATTTGCAAAAATCATTTCTTCTGGTAATAAAGCCACCATTACAACAGTGGTGCCCATCCCTTGATATTCTGGATTGGCTTGACCCGCCGTATAAACTTGAGTATTAACTTCTTCGATTTGCTCTTTCATCCAATTTTCAATGGCCGTAGCTTCTGATAATTGATTTTCTTGCCAAGACGCGCCAAGGGCTTTCACAACCATTTGACTGGCAACTTCACCAGCTGAATGCCCACCCATGCCATCAGCTAAAATCGCCAAAATAATACCTGCCTGATTTTCAAAGACATCTGTATAATCTTGGTTAATCATTCTTCTTTGCCCAACATCAGATTGAAACCGAATTTCCATCAAGTTAACCTCCAATACAATACACAAGGAACCCCTTGTTTTATAAGAAAAGCTGAATGAGCTGGTCAACTCCCGAGTAAAATGCATAAACAAATATAGTGGTGTTCTTTACCACGGATTTGTTTATCATTTTATCGAGCGGAGTTAGCTCATGAAGCTAGACATTTAGAAAAGCGTAGAGAGTTGTTCTGCACCCGAGTAAAGTGCAAAAATAAATTATAGAGGTGTTCTCTACCGCGAATTTCTTTTTCACTTTACCGAGTGGTGCAAACTCTCGCAGCTAGACATTTAGAAAAGCGTAGTAAGCTTTGTCAGCTAAAATAAAATCAGCTTTTTATTTTTACTTTAACGACACCTATTTCTTCCGTAAACAGCCAATGAAAAAGCCGTCTGTCATAAAGTGGTGTGGGTAAATCGTAATATAATCATCAATTACCCGTTCTTTAACAAAATCATTGGTGATTGGTGCTATTTTTTCAAATTCAGGGTGCTTCGCTAAAAAGGTCGCCAGCACTTGCTGATTTTCTTCTTCAGTAATGGTACATGTACTATAAGTAAGTATACCCGATTTTTTCAAAGTTGGGGCAACACTTTCAAGAATTTCTAGCTGAATTGCTGCTAATTTTACAAAATCTTCAGGTTTTTTCGTATATTTGATGTCGGGTTTGCGCCGCATCAAGCCTAAACCTGAACAAGGGGCATCCACTAAAATCCGGTCAAAAGACTCTGGCGGAAAAGTTTCATGAACTTGGCGAGCATCTAAAGCTTGACAGTCAATCACTTCGGCCACATGCAAGCGTTGAGCGTTTTCTTCAATCAATTTTAATTTATGTTGATGAATATCTAAGGCGGTAATTTTGCCACCGGCTTCCGCTTCTAAAAAGGTCGCCATATGGGTGGTTTTTCCCCCAGGAGCAGCACAGGCATCTAAAACTTGGTGCTGTGGCTCCAATTGTAGCGTTGGCGCCACCAACATGGAAGTTTCATCTTGAATCGTCAACAAACCGTAAGTAAATAACTGATTGCTAGCTAAATGCCCCCGCTCCCCGACAATGCCATAAGGCGAAACTTGGCTGGGAACCAAATCCAAATCTTCTTCTTCGGCTAAAGCCGCCACCGCCTCTTCCTGCGAAATACGGCGCGTGTCAATGCGGGCGCTGACTTTGCTTGGCGTTAGCAAAGATAAGCCTAATTGGCGGGCTTCCGCTAACCCTAATTGCGCGACTAATTTTTTCGTCAACCATAAAGGTAAGCTAGTTTCCACTGATAAGCGTTTCACTTCATCTTCAATCTCCGCAAAATCACGGCGTGGTGTCCGCTCGTAATTGCGTAAAACGCCATTGACAAACTTAGCAATCCCTTGATTGCCCCGCGCTTTAGCGATTTCCACCGCTTCGTTTAAAACCGCATGAGCCGGCACTTTATCTAAATAAGTCAGCTGATAAGCCGACAAACGCAACAATTGATAAACCCAATCATCAATGTTCTTCGTTTTCTCCACAAAAGGTTTTAAATAAAAATCTAAAGAAAGCTTTCGACTAATGGTACCATAAACGAGTTCTGTCAACAATCGGCTATCTTTTTCATTTAAATCAGCACTAATAATTAAATCATTTAATAAAACATTCGAATAAGCTCCGCCAGCAAAAACTTTTTCAATCGCCGTTAAAGCCGCATAGCGAACAGAATTGATAATTTTTTTCGGTAATCTTTTTGCCATTAGCTTAATTGCTCCCCTTCGCTGACTTTTTGGCCACTGCCATTTAGAAATTCTTGAATCGCTAATTTCCCTTTACCAGCTGGTTGTAATTCGTTAATCGCTAAAACCGTGCCGGCACCACAAGCCACCCATAACGCATTTTTACTGCGTTTGATAATAGTACCTGGCGCGGCGCTTGTCGTTTCTTCCGCTAAAACACTAGTTTGCCACAATTTCCAACGGGTTTCTTGATACATAGTAAAAGCAATCGGCCATGGCCGCAAGCCCCGCACTTTTTGATCGACTGCGGTGGCTGTTTGTTGCCAATCTACTGCTTCTTCTTCCCGAGAAATGTTAGGTGAATAGCTGACTGCTGTTTCATCTTGCGGAATTGGCGTTAATTCGCCAGCGATAATTTTAGGCAAAGTCGCTAATAATAACTCCCGCCCTAACAAGCTTAATTTATCAAACATCGTGCCGACATCATCGCTATCAGTAATCGCCAATTTCTCTTGAGCAAAAATTCCGCCAGCGTCCATTTTTTTAATCATTTCCATAATCGTTACACCAGTTTCAGTTTCCCCGTTCATGACAGCGTAATGTACCGGTGCTCCGCCACGATATTTTGGCAATAAAGAAGCATGCACGTTTACAGGGTAATATTTAGGGGCTTGCAATAATTTTTCTGGTAAAAACTGTCCAAAAGCCGCCGTTACAATTAAATCGGGGGCTAAAGTAATAATTTCCGCCATTTCTGGTGAACCGCTGATTTTTTCCGGTTGCAAAACAGGTAAGCCATGTTTTACTGCCGCCGCTTTAACTGGCGGTGGGGTAATCACTCTTTTGCGGCCCACTGGTCGATCTGGTTGAGTTACCACCGCTAAAATTTCATAGCCAGCGTCAATTAAGCCTTCTAAAATCGGCACTGAAAAAGCCGGCGTTCCCATAAAAACAACTTTAGTCATCTGCTTCCTCCTCCTCTTTGGCTTGAATATATGCTTCTAATTGATCCACAGGAATTTTTTCAATCACTTTTTCGATAAAAAGAATACCATTGAGATGATCGACTTCATGTTGGATGGCGCGGGCTAAGTAATCGTAAGCCGTTAGCTCCATTTCTTCCCCTTCGCGATCAAAGTAGCGTACCACGATTTCTCCGGCGCGTTCCACCGTGCCGTAAGTTTCCGGAATGCTCAAACAGCCTTCCACAAAAACATCGGAACCTGTTTTCTGAATAATTTGCGGATTAATCAACTCAATCCGATCATTTTCTTCCACTTCTACCACTGCCACTTGCAAATTTCTGCCCACTTGCGGCGCCGCTAACCCCACCCCGTCATGAGCCATCATCGTTTCATATAAATTATCTAACAACTCAATAATTTCATCAGTAATCACCTGAACCGGCTCAGCCACTTGTTGCAAGCGTTGGTCAGGATATAAAATAATCGGATAGCGCATAAAATCTCCTTTGTTTGCAGCTGGCGGTGGCCATTAAATAAAGCTCAAGGGTTCATTATCAATCGTTAGATAAAGGCCTTTGCGTTGGTCCGCTTGGCTTTCCTCTAAAATCTGAGTTAAAATTTGTTGCACCTGGTCTGCTTGTTTATATTTAATAATCATTTGATAATAGTAACGATTTTTCACTCGTAAAATCGCGCTAGGACTTGGTCCTAAAACGATACAAGTATCCTTTAATTCGGCTTTTAATAATTTCGCCACTTGGAAAATTTTCTTCGCTGCCACATTTTCTTCAGGATGGCTAGCGGTAATTTTCACCGTATAATAATAAGGGGGATAGCCACCATGATGACGAATCTGCATTTCCCGCTGATAAAAAGCCTCGTAATCTTGGGTTTGCGCCAAACGAATACTGTAATGCTCAGGATTAAAGGTTTGAATGAAAACTTCACCTTTTTTCTCCCCGCGACCTGCCCGGCCACTAACTTGCGTTAACAGCTGAAACGTTCGCTCGCTAGCGCGGAAATCTGGTAAATTCAAGGAAGTATCAGCATTTAAAACGCCCACTAAAGTAACGTTAGGGAAATCTAAGCCCTTAGCAATCATCTGTGTGCCTAATAAAATATCCGCTTCTTTGTTGCCGAAAGCTTGCAATAATTTTTCATGGGCGCCTTTTTTACGGGTGGTATCCACATCCATCCGCAAAATTCGGGCTGCGGGTAATAAAGCTTGTAATTCTTCTTCAACTTTTTGGGTACCTGTGCCATAATAACGAATTTTATCTTCTCCGCAATTCGGGCAACGATGGGGAATCCCTTCTTCATGGCCGCAATAATGACAGCGCATGGTTTTCGTATCCATATGCAGCGTTAAAGAAATATCGCAATTCGGGCAAGGTAAAACAAAACCACAATCCCGACACATGACAAAAGAAGAATAGCCCCGCCGATTTAACATTAAAACACTTTGCTCTTGTTTTTCAATCCGTTCGGTTAAATTTTGCAAAAGCACTTGTGAGAAAGAAGAATGATTTTTTTGACGAAATTCATCGCGCATATCAACAATCGTCACTTCTGGCAAACTGGCTTGCTGATTGCCTCGTTGCGTTAAACGCAATAAATGATAGACATTTTTTTGCGCCCGTGCTCTTGATTCCAAAGATGGCGTTGCACTACCTAAAACCACCGGACAATGATGATAGCGCCCTCGCCAAATCGCTAAATCTCGCGCATGATAACGGGGTGTTTCATCTTGTTTATACGTGGCTTCGTGCTCTTCATCAATAATAATAATGCCTAAATTATTTAACGGCGCAAACACCGCTGAACGGGCGCCCACAACAACTTGGGCTTCATTTCGTTCGATTTTCCGCCACTCATCATATTTTTCTCCTTGTGATAAGCCACTGTGGAGCACCGCCACTTGCTCGCCAAAACGGCCTTTAAAGCGTTCCACCATTTGTGGCGTTAAAGAAATTTCTGGCACTAACATCATCGCCGTTTCTCCTTGGACTAAAACTTCCGAAATAGCTTGCAAATAAACTTCGGTTTTGCCACTGCCAGTAATACCTTCCAGTAAGAAAACTTGTGAATCCGCAGCTTCTTTACCTGCTAAAATTGCTTGTAAAGCCTGCGCTTGCTGATCATTTAGCTGCAAATGTTGGGTTGTTGCAAATTCGTGATGAGCATAAGGATCCCGATATTCTTCCACTTCAATAAATTGCAACCAGCCTTGATCCCGGCCGTGGTTTAACTGACTTAAAGAAAAACCATTTTCTTTATACCAAGCGACGGTTTGTGGCTGCTGCTGTTGACTTAAACTCACTAATAAAGCCCGCTGTTTATGGGCGGTTTTTCCTAAACTACCCGCAATTTCTTCATAAGCGGCTTCATTTAGCAAAGCTTCTACGTAACGCCGGGTTTTCACGCGATTTTTTTCTTTTACGTGATAACGAATATCGACTTTTTCTTGTTTTCTTAAAGCTAACAATTGCGGCAAAGTACCGGCCGCTTCAGCCACTTCCCAAAAAATCTCTTTTTCATCGCCAAAATACTGTAAAACTTCTGGTTCTTTTGACAAAGGAATAATGCTCTTTTGATAAGCAGCTTTCATCACCGCTGGCAACATCGTTTGCAGACAAGTGATTTTAAAAGAATAAGTGGTGTTTTTCATATAATCTGCCAAAGCTAATTGTTCAGCATTTAAAACCGAACGAATATCAATCAAGCGAATGATTGGCTTCAAGGTCATTTCAGCTTCAGCCATTTCCCCCAAAGCCACTACAAAACCTTGTAAGTGGCGATTGCCTAACCCAAAAGGAACTTCTACCCGCATGCCGACTTCAATCACTTTTGCCAAAGAAGAAGGAACTTCATAAGTAAAAGGCTGGTCGGTTTGCATCGTTGGTACATCAACAATCACATAAGCTACTTTTAACAAAAGACATTCCTCCTGATTTATTTTTTGCTATGTAATAATCATTAAAAAACGAAAGCAAGCAGGTCTCTACTGAATGCTTTCGTTTCCTGATTTCTTAAGATTCTAGTGTATCTTCGACGATTTCTTCTAACACTTCAACTGCTTCAGCAACTACTTCTTCCGCTTCAGTTAAAGCTTTCGTTTCCGCTTCTAATTGAGCTTTAGCCTCGCGAGCTTCACGATTTAAACGCGCTTGTTTAGCTTGACGCTCTTGCTCTTGGCGCATTTTGTCTTCTAATTCGCGTTTTTCTTGTTCAGCTTTAGCTTTTTTCGCTTCAACCGCTAAACGAACTTGTTCCCGTTTTAAATCAGGATTGAGATGATTAACAATCGTTGCTGCTTCGATTTCTTCTAACGCTTGACCGACGCTTTTTACTGATTCAAATTCATCAATCGTGGCTTTGGCACCCGCATCTAATTCGTGGGCTCTTTTACTTGCTAAAATTACTAAAGAATATTTAGAATTTATTTGATTCAACAAAGAATCAATGGAAGGTTTTAACATCATGGCTTTATATCTCCTTTATCATTTCTTTATATTTACCGATGACCCGTTTCACAGAAAAATGCTCACTGGCAATAATATTTTTAATTCGCTCAACAGCTAGATCGACTTGGTCGTTGACTACCGCATAATCATAAAGAGACATCATCTCAATTTCCGCTTTAGCGACTTGCATCCGCTCTTCAATCACTTCCGCTGAATCGGTTCCCCGACCAACAATCCGTGATTTCAACTCGGCTAAATCCGGCGGGGTTAGAAAAACAAATACGCCATCCGGCACTTTTTCTTTCACCTGTTGTGCCCCTTGAACTTCGATTTCTAAAAAGACATCCTTACCGGTTGCTAAAGTTTGATTGACATAAGTCCACGGTGTGCCGTAATAATTCCCGACATATTCCGCATATTCCAGCATCTCGCCAGCTTCAATCATCGCTTCAAATTCTTCCCGTGTCCGAAAATAATAATCCACACCTTCAACTTCACCTGCTCGCATTGGACGAGTCGTCATGGAAATTGAATATTCAAACTCATGATTTGTACTTTCAAAAATAGCTTTACGCACCGTGCCTTTTCCAACTCCGGAAGGGCCAGATAAAACAATTAACAATCCCCGTTCTGACATAACGACGTCCTTTCCTTATAAAAGCAATCACTTTTCTTCAAAAATCATTCACAAAGTGACTATAATCACCGGCAAAAACCAGCATCAATTCAGTGAAAAAAAGCTAGCTCTCACAGCTAACCGCTAAACAATGTACTCAATCTCTATTGTGCACTTTTTTCAGACAATTTTCAAGGACTTTGTGAAAATTTATCTGCTGTACGGAGTGAAAAAACTCCCCATACCAACTATTTTTTCACTTTTATAAAAATACACGCCATTAAACTGTAGCAAAACAATGGGTTAGGGTTTCAACAAAGGTTTCAAAAGAAGCTATCTGACTTAATCTGTGAACATTTTGCTCGTCAGTACAAATCATCGCCAAATCATCAAAAATCTCTCGAAAAACATGTCGATTAGGATAGTTAATTGATATCAAAAAGACTAACGTGACTTTGCTATTCTCCCACTGAAAACCATTCGGATTAACAGCAATTGAAATACTGGTTTGCTTGGCATTCATTGTTAAGGAATGAGGAATTGCAACGGAGCCAAAAGCAGTTGAAGAAAGCTTTTCACGTTCCATCACTTGAGAGAAAAATTGTGCATCCACAATTCCTTCTTCTTCCATTTGATTACATAGTTCTCTTAGCAAATCATCAGCTGACATACTTTCAGTTTTATAGCAAAAACGGTTCTCATCAACAATTGATAAAAAATTACTAGCAAAGCGATCACGTCGCTTCTTTTCTTTAATATCAAAAATTTTAGCGGTAACTTGTTGGCGATCTTCTAAAGTGAAAAAAGGATTGATAATCACACAAGGTGTAGTTACAACTTGATTCAGTTTAACTGCTGAAATAATTAATTCCGTTTCAATATATTGTAATTCTTTTTCATTAGTTAAAATATTTTGAATATCTAAGTCCTCGGCAAAGTTTTTTTGTAATTTCTCTAAAATTTGAATATTCATGTTGTAATACAACGGAACCAAAATCGTGCAATTAATTTTGCTAGTTCGTTGTTTTTGAACCTCTAGAGCGTAACCTAAATGAAAGGCAATATAAGCAATCTCATCTTCACTAATAGTGTAGTTTACTTCTTTTTGAATGACGTGGGAAACTTGTACTGCACAATCATAAATAAGCGGACATTCTTTTTTTAAAGTCTCAGTCATGGGGTTGCGACTGGCGTAGCCATTATCTAAACGATAAAGCAAATTTTTCAAATGTAGAGTAAAACGAATTAAAAATTCCGATTCATTATTATCAATAAAATAAAGTTCATGAACTTTTTCCAATATTTTAGTGACTAAATTTAAACAACGCTGATCCGCTACTCCAGCCAAATCTTCGCTAGAAATTTGAGTGAAATTAACACTCGTACCATTAGCAGAAATCAGCAAAGCTAAGTCACGAATTTCTTCATTGGGAAAATAAATATCATAGTGACTTGCTACATGGCTAGCCACCTCCTCCGCAATTTTATAAACCTCAGGAGGAATTGATTGCGGTGAAAGCATTTCAACTTCCGAAAATTGAAAATTACTTCTCATACGATCCACTGCAATCGCTAAATGAATCACAATATTCGTTAAAGCATAGTCATTTGTAAAAAAATCATAATTTGAAAACACTTCAGCAACAATTTCTTTTATATAATCCAAATCAAAATCAGCGAAACTCTCTTGTAATTTTGTGATATCAACAAAATTATTATCTACCTCAGAAAGTAATACGGTATGGATTAATTGCCGTTTCGCTTTTTCAGTGCCAAATAATTGTAAAGTATCTTTCGTTTGTTTGATTTCTATTGACTGCTCGGCACATTGTTTTTTCAATTTTTTTGCATCGTTTAATAAAGTTGATTCACTGATATACAGCTCACCAGCTAAATCATAAATTGAAAGAGGTTCCTCTGTTGAAATCAATTTTAACAAAAGAAAAGCCAGTCGTTCAGAAGGGGTCTCAGGAATGCTTTTTTGTGTTGCATTTAAAAAAATTGCTAATTTATCAATATCCACTCGATAACCTTTATTTGATGAAATAATGACACCTGGTGCCAAACTTTGAATATCAGAAATGTATGTTTTTATTGTTCGCTTTGATAAGGCAAATTTTTCAGCCAATTGACTGGAAGATAACCAATGATGCTGTTCACTTAAGAATTGAAGTAGATTAATATACTTTGCTTTCACTTACTATCATCCTTTCTTTCACCCCAGTGGTGCAAAAAAATATTTGCTTCACCGCTAGATATTATCTATAGTATAACCATGATTGATAGCGCTATCAACATTAAATTAAAAACGGAGGAACAACAATGAAAAAACTAAATGTTTTACTAGTCTGCGGTTCAGGTGCAAGCTCAGGTTTTATGGCAGCTAACATTCGGAAAGCTGCTGCAGAAAAAAGTTTGGATATTAAAATCACCGCTCGTGGTGAAAGCGAAATCGAAAATTACATTGATGAAATTGATGCACTAATGGTAGGTCCACACTTAGCTTATATTCTAGAGGAAGTTGAAGAATTTGTTGGTGATGCACCAGTCAAAGTTATCTTAATGAAACCAGAATATTACGCTACGTTAAACGGCGAAAAAGCCTTAGAACATTTGTTGGCAGAAGTTGAATAATCTTGAAATGGGGATATCAAAATGAAACCTTTAATTAATTGGTTGGAAAACAGCTTTACACCAAAAATGAATAAAATCAATCATAACACTTGGATTGTCACGCTAAAAGATTCAATTATGCAAGCTTTACCTTTAATCTTTTTAGGCTCTGTTTTTTGTATGTTAGCTATCTTAAATGAATATTTCCCAAGTCTACCTAATTTTTGGGTTCCTTATGGTTGGACGATGGGGATGATTTCTCTAGTTATTTCTTTCTTAATTCCTTTTAATTTAATGGAAAAGAAACGTTTAAGAAAACAAAGAATTAATGCGGGAATGTCTGGAATTATTTTATTTCTAATTATCATTTCTCCACAAGTTATCGCTGACGGCCAACCTGGCTTTAGTCACAGTGCACTTGGAGCTGGCGGAATGTTTGTTGCTATTGTTGCTGGGTTATTTGCTGGCTTTGTTTTAAATCTATTTGGCAAATTTTCATTTTTCGGTGAAGAATCAGTCATCCCAGACTTTGTACGTTCTTGGTTTGACGCAATGTTACCAATTGGTATCGTTGTTTTAATCGGTTGGATCTTAGTTGATATTTTAGGCTTTGATGTTTATAACGCTGTACCGGCCGTCTTCATGCCTTTACAAAATGTTCTTGAAACACCATGGGGCTTCTCACTAATTATGTTTGTTGTCTGCTTCTTATATTCACTAGGCATTTCTACTTGGGTATTAACACCCGTTTTAAACCCTGTTCTATTAGCAGCTATCCAAGCAAATATTGATGGTACTGCATTGAACTTAGTAACTGACCCTACAATATATTCCGCTTACTTATGGATTGGCGGTATCGGTTGTACAATGCCACTAGTCTTTATGTTAATTCGTTCAAAATCAAAAAAATTAAGAGCTTTAGGAACTGCTTCAGTAGCTCCAACCATTTTCAACATTAATGAACCTGTTGTTTTTGGTTGTATCGCTTGGAACCCTATCTTAATGATCCCAATGTGGCTTCAAGGCCTGATTTTACCTTTAATTGTTTGGTTATTTACAAAAGTAATTGCTTTTGCACCAATTCCAACAGTAATGTTTCAAATGTGGTACTGCCCATTTCCGATTGCTACTTGGTTAACAACTGGAACAATTTCAGGAATCTTATTAATGTTACTAATTTTTGTTGTTGCAACAATCATCTGGTACCCATTTTTCAAAACTTATGAAAAACAAGAATGTGAAAAAGAGGCTAATGAAGCTTAGTTTTTATAAATAAACTGTAAGAAAAGAGGAGTGATTAAATGGTTAAAGAACTCGTTGTTCAAAATGCCATGCAAATCATTTTGCACGCAGGTGATGCAAGAAAACATTGCATGGATGCTTTAAAAGCAATTGAAACTAATAATTTTGAGTTAGCTGAAGAAAAAATGGTTTTAGCCAATGAATCAATTGTTCAAGCACACCATGTTCAAACAGACGCAATTACTGAAGAAACTTCAGGGGCACAAGGAGAATACTCTGTTCTATTCACACATGCTCAAGATACTTTAATGACGATTTACAGTGAAATTAATATCGCCAAGCGTTTATTAGCTATTTTCAAAAATTATGATTATCGTATCCAGCAATTAGAAAATAAATTAGAAAGTAGGGAAGATGATGAATAAAGTACCTAGCGGATTTCCCAAAGACTTTTTATGGGGTGGCGCAATTGCCGCAAACCAAGCAGAAGGTGCTTGGGATATTGACGGCAAAGGCTGGTGCGTAGCTGACATTAATGAATTTCGTGATGATATAGACTTAGAAAAAAAATCTAACATGGAAATGACCACGACCTATATCAAAGATGCAATGACTAACACCGATGCTATTTTCCCTAAACGTTGGGGAATTGATTTTTATCACACTTACAAAGAAGATTTAAAATTACTTGCTGAATTAGGTTTAAAAACTTTCCGCACTTCGATTAACTGGGCAAGAATTTTTCCAAATGGTGATGAAACAGAACCAAATGAAGCTGGTTTAAAATTTTACGATGACTTATTCGATGAAATTATCAAAAACGGCATGGAGCCTATGATTACCATGTCTCATTATGAAATTCCAATTCATTTAACAACCGCTTATAAAGGGTGGTACTCAAGAGAAGTTATTGATTTCTTTATTCACTACGGTAAAGTAATTTTAGATCGTTACCATGGTAAAGTAAAAAAATGGATTATTGTTAATCAAATTAATTTAATCATTCATGAATCTTTTAACCACCTTGGCATTGCTGAAGATGTTGTTGATGATTTATTATCTGCAAAATATCAAGGGGTTCATAATGAAATGGTAGCTAGTGCTTTAATTACAAAATACGCTCACGAAAACTATCCCGATAACGAAATCGGCATGATGCTTTGTGGTGGACCTTCTTATCCAGCCACTTGTAAAGCTGAAGATGTTTTAGCTACTTTAAAGCTGAATCAAATGGAATATTTCTTTGCGGATGTTTTATTACGTGGGTACTATCCTGGCTATGCTTTCCGCTACTTTGAAGATAAAGGTATTAACGTGACCTTCGAACCTGGTGACGAAGAAGCTCTGCAGCATACCGCTGATTTTATGTCATTCTCTTATTATTACACACAAATCTGTGATAAAGACTCATACGATAAAGATTTAGGCCCTCATAGAAATAAAGAATTGGATGCAAATCCTTGGGGCTGGGCGATTGACCCAACCGGTTTGAGAATTTTATTAAATGACTTCTACGACCGCTATCAATGTCCGATTTACATTACCGAAAATGGCGTTGGTTATTTTGATAAATTAGAAGACGATCACGTTCATGATGATTATCGAATTGACTATTATCGTGATCATATCGCAGCTATGAAAGAAGCGATTAAAGACGGTGTTGATTTACGCGGATACTACACTTGGGGGCCAATTGATATTGTTAGTTGTTCGTCTAGCGAAATGAGCAAACGTTATGGCTTTATTTATGTAGATATTGATGATTACGGTAAAGGCAGCGGAAAACGGTTGAAAAAAGATAGCTTCGCTTGGTATCAAAAAGTAATTCAAAGTAACGGTGAAAATCTAGCATAGATAAAGGAGACGAACATGAAAAAATTCAAAATATGGGGTAGTCTTTTAATTATAAGTACCTTTTTAGTTGGCTGTGCTTCAAATCCAGAGCCAGAAACCACCACTCAAGAATCCAGCGTTACAGAAACTACTGAAACAGTTTTTTACTTTGTTCGCCATGGGAAAACAATGTTCAACACTACCAATCAAGTACAAGGTTGGGCCGATACGCCTTTAACTGAAGTTGGTGTCCAAGGTGCACAAGATTTAGCTAAAGGTCTTGCAGAAGTTCCTTTTTCATTAGCTTTTTCAAGCGATTTAGGTCGCGCTGTGTCAACTGCAAATTATATTCTTGAAGAAGGTGAACGAAATCAATTAACCCTTCAACCATTATCTGGTTTACGAGAATGGAATTATGGTGGTTATGAAGGTCGCGATAATTCTGAAATGTGGCAACCAATTTTTGAAGCGCAAGGTTTAACTTTTGATGATGATTGGTCTCAATATGCAGAGTTAACAGAAAAGCTTTCCGATGCAGATATTGCTAACGAAATCGCTAAAAATGACCCTACCCAAACAGCTGAAACTTATGCTGAAATTGTAAAACGATCTGAAGAAGCAATGAATGAGATCATTACAGCAAGTGAAAAAGCTGGGGGTGGCAATGTTTTAATTGTTGCGCACGGTAGTGAAATTCCGACTATCTTAGAAATTTTAGTTCCTGGTGGTTATAAAGGTGAATCGATTGGCAATTGTAGTGTCACAACCGTTCGAATACACGATGGTGAATTTACAATTGAAAAAATTGGTGACACTAGCTATTTAGAAAATGGTGAAAAAAAATAACTTTAACAATAAAGAGCGTGAAAAAATAAATTTTTTCACGCTCTTTATATAGTTCAGTACTGCATAGTCAACTCTTTTGCCAATGCCAAACAGCCAAAGGTCCCTGCATTATCCTCTAAAGCCGGTGTTACAATATAATCCACTAAATCAGGGGTTGTCACATAACCTTGCAACAATTCTGTAAAAGCTTGATGAACTTTTTTCATCATATGGTGTTGTTTCATAACACCACCACCAAAAATAATCACATCGGGTGATAACATTAAGGTTGTATTGTACGCACATTGGGCGATATAATTGGCTTCAATTTCCCAATATGGATCATCTTCTGTTAAGTCTTGGCCTTTCTTTCCTAAGCGTTTTTCAATCGCTGGGCCAGCTGCCATGCCTTCTAAACAGCTCCCGTGGAAAGGACAACTGCCGCTGAAATCATCAGCTGGATGGCGTTGCACCAGCATGTGACCCATTTCCGGATGGCTGAACCCTTCAATAAAACGGCCATCTTGCAAAGCACCACCGCCAACACCGGTGCCAATTGTATAATAAACCACGCTACTTAAACCTTGTCCCCGACCCATTACATACTCACCATAAGCAGCCACGTTAACATCCGTAGTCCAAGCAATCGGTAAATCGAAATGTTTCTTCAACTCCCCGACAAAATCATAATTTTGCCATGCTAATTTAGGGGTTGAAGTAATATAGCCGTAAGTAGCTGATTCCCGATGAATATCAATCGGACCAAATGAACCAACACCTATTGCACCTAAGTTTTTTTGATATTTTTTGAAAAATTCTACAACTAACGCCATGGTCTCTTTTGGTGTAGTTGTTGGAAAATTTACTCGTTCTTGTATGTTTAACTCTTCATCGGCAACAGAACACACAAATTTTGTGCCACCGGCCTCTATCGAACCATAAATCATTCTTATCCCTCTTTCTGCAAATTAAATTCACCGCTATTTAAGGAGAATTTGACTTTACTGTCAGCAGTCAAAATGAAATCACGGCCTTTTTCTGTTTCATAAAAAGTCATGGTCATGGTTTTGCCACCATTTAGAAAAATTTCAATGGCAGAAGTATCACGAAAAATTTCGATTTCTAGTGGTTGCTGATTTAAAGCCAACTTAACGCTTCGTTCTGTTAACATTTCTTTTTCTGAACCAGGCAATTCATAGCCGATATTTTTTCGTGACATTGTAAAACAAGTTTCTGCCGCGTCATAACTTAATTCTACTGCTTCTGTAGCACTTTTGGCATATTGCAAATTGATTTTTGTCGCCTGCTGCATATCAATCACTAAATGCAAATAATCTTGCTCTGCAATACAGTCTTTCAATTCATAGCTTTGCGCTTCTAAGTCCTTCACCGCTAACGCTACCTCTTCTTCAATCGCTTGATAGATTGTAGCTATCGGTTTTTGCACAAGACAATTATTTTCAACATGTAGTTCTCTTGGTAAGGTCATGGACCCAGCCCAACCATGTTTAAATTCATTCGTCGGCATCCGCCGATCCCACATTTGCATCCAGGCTACCATCATACGTTGCCCTTGAAGGTTTTCACAAGTTTGCGGAGCATAAAAATCCAACCCACAATCAATTTCATGATAATTTTCTGTTGAAAAATGCCCAGTTTCCCAATCTACTTCACCGATAAAAGCTACTGTAGAGCTGGTATTTTTATAAGAATAGCCATCTTCTTGCATTTGAATAGGTGAAAGAATTAAAACATCTTTGCCATCTAACTCAAATAAATCCGGACACTCCCACATAATCCCTTGGTTCACTTCTCCTGTTAATAAAACCGAATAAAAGTCCCAATTCAACAAATCACTTGAGCGGAACAATAATATTTGCCCACGGGCATCTGCTGTTTTAGCCGCTACTACTGCATAATAAGCATCGCCTTTTTTAAAGATTTTAGGATCTCGAAAATCTTCTGTCGAGGCAATCCCCTTTAACTGTTCTTCGTCGATAATCGGATTGCCTGCATATTTTTCAAAATGAATGCCATCTTCTGAAACAGCTAAACATTGAATTTGGCGCATTTTACCATCTTTTTTATTACAGCCGGTGTAAACCAAATATAATTTACCCTCTTTTTCAATGGCGCTACCCGAAAAACAGCCTTCATTATCATAACTTTCACTGGGGGCTAACGCCACTGGCAACTCTTCCCAATGGACTAAATCACGACTTTTAGCATGTCCCCAATGCATCGGTCCCCAAACACTATCATAAGGATAATATTGATAAAATAAATGATATTCTCCTTTGAAATAAACAAAACCATTAGGATCATTAATCCAGCCAATCGGTGCCATCAAATGATACTGATTGCGATAATCAGTAATCACCTCTTTAGCGTGCCCCGCAATAAAGCGGTTGGCTTTTAAAAGCTCTTGCAACATCAACATTTCACTCCTACTTAATTCCCGTACCAGAACCACCTAGTCCTTGAAGAATATATTTTTGTGCGACAACATAAACAATAATTAATGGTATCGTCGAAATCGTTAAAACCGCCATTACTTGATTAATATAAACTGGTTGCGTAGTGTTAATCGTGGTAATCGCAACTTGCATAGAAAATTTGCTTCGGTCAGTTAACACCATCAGCGGCCAAATATAGTCATTCCAGCTACCAATAAAAGATAACACGCCTACTGTAGCAATTGCCGGTTTTGACATTGGCAACATAATCCGGAAAAATATTCTAACAATACCTGCTCCATCTAATTTAGCAGATTCAATAATCTCTTCTGGAATGGCAATAAAGAAATTGCGAAACAGATAAATATTAAAGGCACTGGCCATCGCTGGCAAAATAACTGCTAAACGATTATTAACTAAACCTAATGTATTAATGATAGTAAACTGTGGAATTAGCACGGTTTCCATCGGTACAATTAGCAACGCTAATAAAACACCAAAAATAAATTTCTTGCCAACGAAATTAAGCTTAGCAAATGCAAAACCAGCTAAAGAATTGACAATAATTGAACCAAAAGCAAAGGTTAACCCATAAAAAATACTATTTAATAAATAAGTTACGATGCTAAACCGTTCAATCACTTCCTGATAAGTTTTAAACCAATTAGTGGGATTTAAACTGGGTAAGAAAGCCTTTAAAGAAGAAAGGTTGTTATAAACATCAGCTTCAGGTTTCATGGAAGAAACCACCATCCAAATCATCGGAAAGATAAATAAAGCAGCTAACAACAGTAACAAAGCATATTCAAGAATCGTCATGGGTCCAAATTTTTTTCTCATGCTTCTTCATCCTCCTTAACCAGTTTTCTTTGAGCAATCGTTATTAGACCGATTACAGTTGTAAAGACTAAGGCAATCGAGCTTGAGTATCCCACTAAGCGATCTGTAAAGCCTGTTTGATAAATGTAGTAAACCATCGTCATCGTTGACCCCATCGGCCCACCTTGCGTCATAACCATTGGTTGAACAATTAATTTGAAAGCTGAAATCAAAGTGGTCAATAAAATAAAAATAGTAGTCGGTTTTAATAGTGGCATCGTGATATAGCGAAACTGTTGAAATTTTGAAAAACCATCAATTTCAGCTGCTTCATAAACATCTTGCGAAATATTTTGCATCCCGCCTAAAAATAGCAACATTTGATAGCCTGCCCCTTGCCAAGCAGAAACAAAAACAATCGTATACATCGCTTGTTTGGGACTAGTTAAAAAGGGCTGACTAGCAATTCCGATTTTACTAAGTAGAGTATTAATTAACCCTTCATTAGGATTCAATAAATACAGCCATAAAATCGAAATAACAACCAATGACATTACCACTGGCGCAAAGAAAGCCACTTTGAAAAACATGTTGCCTTTTCGTTGTTTATTAATAATTAAAGCCATCCCTAAGGCAGCTCCCAGTTGAACAGGAATAATCCAAATCACAAATTTCGCAGTATTCCAAATACTTTTAATAAAAATCGGATCACTAACTAACCTTTTAAAATTATCTAAGCCAACAAATTGGCGAGCATCTGGTGTTAATAAATAATAATCAGTAAATGCATAATAGACCACCATCGCAACAGGTATAATCAAAAATATAATTATTAATAATAGCGCCGGTGCTAAAAAGCTATACCCTAGTATATTTTCTTTAGCCGTAGGTTTTTTTAACATTTATTAAAGCCCCCTTTACAATTAAAGACTAAGACATCAATTATAAACAGTCAGACAATCACATCAGTTGAAACTAATACTCGTTTAAAATTTATGCCTTAGTCACTCTTAAATTTATCCCTTGAATCTAAAAAGAAATCTTTTTTTCATTTCACTTCAGAAGTTGAACAAGTCTTTCTGCTTTTCTTTATGTCTAGCTACAGGGCTTTGCACCACTCGACAAAGTGAAAATAAAATTCGCGATAAAAATCATCGCTATAATTTGATTCTGCACTTTGCTCGGGTGCAGAACAAACCCTTCTGCTTTTCTTATTTCAAAGAATTGTTGATTGCTTGTTGCATTTCGGTAGCACGGCTGTCGGCGATTTTTTGAACGTCGGGATTTTCTTCAAAATAACTGACATCTTGAATAGCTTGTTGGAAGGCTCTCGAAACTTGTGGATAAGCCACTACAACCGGACGTGCATGACCAGAAATTTGATTTTGTTCCATTAAAACTTGCATGCCTTCAGAAACTTCATCTTTGATCAATTCAATTGTTGAATTTCTGATTGGTAAAACACTATTCCCTAAACTAATAATTTTGCTTGATTCTGTGTTGGTCGCAAATTTGATAAACGCTGCTGAAGCATCTTTTTTCTCTGTTTTCGTCGTCATTGCTAATTGCCAGCTACCCGTTGGCGAAACTAATTGCTTCGTCTTATCAGAAACTGGATAGGGTAAGATACCGTACTCGATATCTTGATAATTTTCATCTAAATCAGCCATTGCCCAAGAACCACTTAACAACATTGCATATTTGCCAGTTTCAAAGCCTTTTTCAATAGGACTAATTGTTGTATACTCTTTTTCTACTAAATCTTGGACAAATGATAGAGCTTCAACTGTTTTTTCTTCGTTAAAATAGCCTTCAGCTTCAGTCCCCGTTTCATTAACAATTTCACCACCGTTTGACCAAACAAAAGGTGTATAAGCATAAGTTAACATTTCGTCACTAGAAGCCAGTTGCATATCAATTGCTGGAGCTTGATATTTATCTGTTAATTTTTGACAAATTGCTTGAAACTCGCTCCAAGTCCACGGATTTTCCAAAGTCGGCATTTCTTCAGCGGTAATACCAGCTTCTTTAAACAATGCTTTATTATAATAAATTCCTACATTTGATTCTGAAAAACCAAAAGCATACATTTTTCCATCGTAAGTTCCTTGCTGAATAATACTATCTAATACATCATCCATATCGGCGTCTTCCAAGTATTCCTCCAAAGGCGCAATCACACCGGAATGTGCGTAAGCAGCTGTATTCGGTCCATCCAAAGTAATAATATCTGGTAAACTATCTGTTGTAATCGCTGCATTTACTTTATCTTCATAACCACCACCGCTGCCGCTACGAGGAATATATTCTGTTACTGCTTTAAATTCACCTTCATATTCAGCATTAAAATTTTCAACAACTTCTTCCCACGCTTTTCCTTCTGGCGTTTCATCAGAAAACTGAACCCAAACCTTAATTTCTCCCGGATCACTACTGCTACTAGCTTCTTTACTACCGCCACAACCAGCTAATCCTCCTAACGCTAAAGCAGTTACTGTGGCCATTGACATTAATCTTTTCTTCATCATGTATCCTCCTTATTTTTGAAACGTTTCCGATTTTGTTTTAAAAAAGTGGAAACGTTTCAATTTCCACTTAAAAGATACCATCGAAATACTTGGCTGTCAAGATTATTTAAAAAAAATATTTACTATTGTGCTATTCCTTATTACGCAAATAAAGAGCTAATTTTAAAAAATTAGCCCTTCTCCTTTATTATTTTGTCGTTTCTCCTCCATGGAAAAAGACTGGTAAAATCACTCTTTTAGGCGGTTCTTCATTTAGAATCATCGCCATCAAGGTTTCTACTGACGTTTTTGCCATCTCTTCAATCGGTTGCACAATTGTTGAAATCAAATAATCCCGCTCCTGAGAAATTTTCACACCATCAAAACCGATAATTTGATAATCCGTTGGCGCTTGTTTCCCTAACTTTTTCATAACTTTGATTACATCCAAAGCCATGTAATCATTAACAGTAAAAATTCCATCAATATCGAGATTGTTAGTAAAAAATTCAGTAAGTTGCTGCTCCAACTGTTGAATCGGCTCTGGCATATCTAAAGTTTTCACTGGCAAACCCTTTTCCTCACAAACATTATAAAAGCCAGCTTTACGATTATTGGTTTCATTAGGATAAGGAGAGGTACCACCTACATAACATAAGCTTTTACAGTTGCGATTCAGCAATTCTTGAGCTGCAATTTGCCCGCCTACATAATTATCCGCTGTTACATAAGAAATCGGTTCAGAGAAATGTCGATCAATACTGACAAAAGGTAAGTTAGAGGATACGTATTTATCAATATCCGAATAAGTAATGCCTATAATGCCATCTACTTTATTCTGTTTAATCATTTGAATGTATTCTTTTTCTTTTTCAGCATTTCCGTTGGCGTTACATAGAAATAACTTATAGCCATTTTGACTCAAAGTTTCTTCCACATAGTAAGCAAATTCAGAGAAAAAAGGATGCCAAATAGTTGGTAAAATCAAGGCAATTGTATTACTACGATTAGTTTTTAACCCACGAGCATACTCATCAGGCTCATAATTCAACTCCGCAATGGCTGCCATGACTTTTACTTTTGTTTTATCTTTAACTTTTACGCCGTTGATTACTCTTGAAACTGTACCCACACCTACTTCCGCCAGTGCTGCTACATCTTTCATCGTTGCTTTCATAAATTTCGAAATCCTTTCCAACCTATCTTCATTCAAACATTATAGCAGAAAACTGAAACGATTCCAAATTCATTGGAATTAAAAAGCCTCTAAAAGAAAATCGGCTCCTATCGCCTGATTTTCTTTTAGGGCTTCCCTACCTACTCCACGTTCTGAATTTGCTCGCGAATCTTCTCTAAAATGGTTTTCAACTGAACTACCATGTTTTTAATTTCGATGTTGGTGCTTTTTGAGCCAATGGTGTTGACTTCGCGATTCATTTCTTGAATTAAGAAGTCCAACTCTCGCCCGATTGGTGTGGTTTTCTCTAGCATTTGCGCTAAGCTCTGTAGATGAATATTTAAGCGATCTAATTCTTCGTGAATATCGCCCCGTTCAATTAACAAAGCGATTTCTGTTAACAGGCGGTCTTCAGTGACTTTATCCCCTAACCACTGGCGCAGTTTCGATTCAAAACGTTGTTGGAAATCGGCTTCATAACTTTCATTGAAAGTTGCTAAATTATTGATTACCTCCAGCAACATTTGACGATTTTCTTCTAAAACAGCCTGGATGCCTTGACCTTCTTGGGCACGGCTTTGATTTAGGTTAGTGGCGGCTTGTTTCACCGCTGTGATTACTAAGTTTTCCAACTCTTCCACGTTGCCTTGTTGCTCTTCAATAGTGATATAAGCATCTTGGGTAACCAAAGTAGGCAACACTTTTTTCAGAATTTTTTCTGATGAGCTTTCAGGCATCCCCACTGCTAGTTCAGCTAATAAACTATTAATCAACGGCCACTGCACAACGACTTCTTTAGTGGCGCTGGCTTTTTCTTTTAAATTAACAAAAACTTCCAAGCGACCTCTTTGGATATTTTCTTTGATTTCTTGGCGAATCGTTAATTCAAAGGGGTTAATTTGCCGCGGTGCGCGAATTTGCATATCTAAAAAACGGTGATTAACGCTTTTGATTTCCACATCAATTAGATAAATTTCTGATTCTAAAGTTGCCTTGCCAAAACCAGTCATACTTTTCATAATTAGACTTCTCCATTCTCCATTTTTTTTAGTGCTGCTTGTAATGCTTGAAATTCTTCGTTAGATAAAGTTACACCTTTGCCCATTTTTTCATGTTCTGGTGCCCAATCTCGCAAATCGAATTTAGCGGGTCGACCATTCCAACTGACTAAATTTAATTCCTTGCGCCAACCTTTCGGATTTTCCGATAAAACGGCGATTTCTTCTAAAATTTCATAAGAAAAAGCTTCTGCCACAACTGCTCATCCTTCCTCTGTTTGATTAATCTCTAATAAAAAGCCCGCCAACATCATCTGAACTGGAAATAATTTATATACGGTTAATAGTTCGTTGCACCAAGCTGTTCCTTGCTCCTGCAACTGTTGATAAGCCCAAAAAATCTGTTTTTCTTCGGCTAAAGGGCTGTTTTCTCGATAATACTTCTGCAGCCACTCACTTAAAGACAACTCACTATGGACCGCGCCAGCTTCTCGTCGGGAAAGAGCTGCTTTAAACTCACTTTCATTATAAACAACCGTCGGGTCAATGGCGAGTAGTTTCCCGATTAATTCATAGAAAACCAAGCCACAATTTTCCCAAACAACGGCCTTACGATAAAACTTACGCAATTTTTTCAACATTTCATCAATTGGCAGTATATTTTCTTTGCCTAACCAATTTTGCCATTTTTCATAAAATTTTCGCCAATCTTCTTCAAAATTACTAGTTAAAGTAAAACTGTACCAGTAACCTTGCAAGCGACCAAAGGTTTTTAAAGTTTCCAAATAACCTAACTGCAAATTATCTTGCGAGCGCTCAGGGGAAAATAGTAGAAACGAACCTAAAGACCACGGGCTATGGAGCGCCAACTGATTGACTGCCGCTGGTTTCGTTACGATTTTAGTTATCCCGGGACCTTTGACGTCCACCGCTAAACAGTCAGTTACCTCTTTTTCGTAAAGCAAATCCACCGGAAGATTGTTGCGGTAACCGCCGTCAATATAGGCTTCCCCCTTGATTTTTTGCGCCGCCATCGCGGGAAAAAAGGAAGCTGAAGCCAATAACCACTGCAACCATTCCTCTTGCGTGGTCTCTTGATAAGTAATCACGGTTTCTTTTAAGCCCCGTAAGCGGGTGGTAACAAAAGAAAAATCAACCTGCTTCGCTGCCATTTTTTCATGAGAAACTAAACCCTTTAAAATTTTCTGCAAAGGTGCCGTGGAAACCCCTTGATGCACTAGCGCATGACTAGTCAAAGAAGCAATTTGTGCGATTAAAGCTTGCAAAGTTTCGGTTTTTTCCGCTGCGGCGGGAAATTGCAACACACCTGCCGTCGCTAAATCTTGCCATAACTCTTTCGCCGCTTCAAAATCACCTTGCGCAAACAAAGCACCATTTAACGCCCCGACTGACGTGCCACTGACTACTGCTATCGGCAGTTCCAGCTCTCGCAAAGCTTGCCATACGCCAATTTGATATGCCCCATGGGAGCCGCCACCACCAAAAGCCAATCCCCACTTCACTGTTATTTTTTTCGTGAAAACTTGCCCGTTTTGCTGGAAACCTGCCGCCAATAAGTTTTCTGACCAAAAAGTCCCTTGAGATTTTGAAAAATCTAAGCGAATTTCTTTTGCAAATAAAGCTCGTGCCGCTTGTTCCAGCCAGACAACTATTTTTTGTTGTGAAAATAAATCAGTTGCCAATAAATTTTTAACGGTGCAGATTCCGCTTGCAACTTCCACTTGTATAAAAAACCGCTGACCCGCGTTTTTAACTAAATAGCTTTCGCCTTTTTTCGCGCCAAGCGCCAATTCTTTGCGACCTTGGGCATGACTATCGTAAAAAGGCAACAGCAATTGACTAGCTTGCAATTTTGGAAACCACTGCTGATTTTCTGAAAGGTAGAGTTTCGTTAATTTCAAGAAGATTTCCCTCCTTTAAAATAGTTTGATTATGGCTATTTTAACAGAAAATCAACTGTTTCGTGGAGATTTCCACCGAAATTGGTTGTAATTTTTTTATTGACAGTCGTAAATTAGTGTGTGATAACCTAATAGTTAGCTAGCTAATTATATAGGAGAGAATGACTTATGGATAACTTTAATTTTATTGATCGCCCCGATAATCAGCGGATTGAACTTATGAATCAGGCTTACGCTGAGCTGAATTCCCAAATGGTCGAATTATTTATTGATTTTCAATGGACTTATCGCAATATGCAAAAAATTTACGATACCGTCCTTGATAAAAACGACCTTAGTGAATCAAGATTTATCATTCTGATGTTTTTAAAACAGGCACCGAATCGCAGCTTGCTGCCTTCTGTCATCGCCGATAAATTAGGCGCTACCCGTGCCACCGTCAGTAAATTATTAAAAGCTATGGAAGCTAAAAATTGGTTAACCAAGACAGCGTCTCCTGACGATAAACGTTCCTTATCGGTTCAGTTGACCGCAGAAGGCTTACAAGTTTTAGATAATTTTCTGCCTAAAAACTTTCAGATTGTAAACACGATCTTCAGCGACCTATCTAATGAAGATATCCAGCAATTTTCCGCCCTATTAAACAAAATTGGAAAAGGCACGAAAAAAGGTGCCCAAGAAATGGAGCAATAAATCATGGAAAACAAAAAAATCGAATTACTAGAAACTTACCTTAGTTTGTACATCAATCATTTTACCGTTTTAGAAAATATGGACAATGCCGATTCACCTTACGTGGTGCTTGATGTCCGCAATGCACCTGCCGCAGTGAAAAAGGACCAAATCAAAGGTGCGCTAGCAATTCCTGCTAAAGAGTTAGCTAGTCATTTAGATGAATTAGATAAAAGTAAAACTTATGTGGTTTACGATTGGACAGGCGGCACAACTTTAGGAAAAACTGCTTTGCTTATTTTATTATCTGCTGGTTTTGAAGCTTATGAACTTGCCGGAGCCTTAGAAGGTTGGAAAGGCATGAATTTACCAATCGAAACATTGTAAAAATTAGTGAACAAAAAGGGGCTGTGACATAAGTAAATTATGTTCGTAGTTTCAAAAAAAAGAAATTCTATGAAAACCATTATGGTTTTGTGGGATTTCTTTTTTTTTAGGTATGATTTAATTATTATTATCTTACTTTTGATAGTTTCATCATATTTATTGCGGTAATTAAAATGCCAGATTGCTTTCTGACTTT
>NZ_JARXWL010000009.1 GCF_029893325.1 Enterococcus sp. PF1-24 | reverse complement strand
AAGAGGCAAAGGCACTATGGCTTGAACATGAAATGTGAAAAGCCAGCGTCTTTAGGCGCTGGCCGGTTTTAGGGGCTTATAGCCCCAGAGCAAACCACCCTTTTGAAGGGTGGTGCTGATTTCTTTTATTATTAATCAAGTTTTGCCAAATAATCTAAAGCATCTTGAACATTTTTGACAGGAACAATTTCCATCTCTGTATCTAATTTCTCTGCGGCTGCCAAAGCTTCTTGATAATTGCTTTGCAACTCTGGATATTCTGCTAAAATTTCAGGGGCTAATTCATCATCAGGTGCAAAGAAAATTTCAGCGCCACTTTTGCTAGCGCTAGCGACTTTTTTATCAATCCCGCCAATTCGGCCCACAGTTCCGTCAGAACTAATCGTTCCTGTTCCGGCGATTTCTTTGCCATGGCGTAAATTGCCTTCTGTTAATAAATCATAAATCTCTAAGGTAAACATCAACCCAGCTGAAGGACCACCGATATTGCGGGTATCTAATTCAACTTGCGTATCTGATTTGATTTCGTTATCGTCCACCAAACTGATACCAATGCCGGCTTTCTTTTCGCCGGTTAGTTCAATTAATTCACCAGTGGCTTCTTGTTCTTCCCCATCATGTAAAAAAGTAATCGTAACTTCATCGCCAACTTTTTTATTTTTGACATAATCCATAAAACCTTCTTTGGCATCAAAAGATTTACCATCAGCTTTAATGATAGTGTCACCTAAAGATAAGACATCTTTAAAATTAGAACGTTCATCTATGCTCATGACATAAATTCCCCGATAAATCATTTCATAATCCACATCAGCTAATTCAAAAGCCTGCTGAATGGCGCTATTTTTTGAAGAAACCATATAATATTCTTGAATTTGTTGGTATTCAGCAGAACTTGCGCCACCAGTTAATTCTTCTTCAGTGATAATCGCTTCAAAATCTCTATTTTGTGCGACTAACAAGCGTAATGCCGAAGCTTTAGAAATAGCCACTGCGGTTAAAGAAAAAGAACCCGCTTCTTTATCTTCCTCTTTATCAACCGTCACAACTTTTCTTAAATCCATCGTCGTCCCCGGTGCTTCCACGTAATAACCAGGAACCGGAACTAGAGCCGCGATAGCAGTAAGGACAAGTGCCACTATCAGTACGACAACACCTATTGTGCTTGCTGTAAAAATAATCTTATTTTCTTTATTCTTCATCTGTCATTCTCTTTTCCGCAATAGCCTCATAAATTGGTTGTGGTAAATATTTTTTAACATCACCATCAAAATGAAGTACTTCTTTTATTAAAGTTGAGCTTACATGACTAAATTCTTCATTAGCTAAAAGAAAAACCGTCTCAATTTCCGGTGCTAAATGCTTGTTCATCGCCGCAATATCTTTTTCATATTCATAATCTTTGACACTGCGAATGCCTCGAATCAAAAATTGTGCGCCAACTTCAGCCGCCGCCGTTACTGTTAGCTGACTGCTTTGTTGAAGAACTTTAACATTTTCAAAAGGCGCTAAAACTTCACTAATCAATTGCAGTTTTTCTTCCTCAGTAAAATAACTTTTTTTATTCGTATTGGTAAAGACGCCAACAATAACTTCATCAAAAAGCTTAGTGCTACGCTGAATTGTATCTAAATGCCCCATTGTTAAAGGGTCAAAGCTACCAGGAAATAATGCAATTCTTTTTTTCATGGTTAACCTGCTTTCTTTATTCTTCACTCTTTTGATAAATCGTAATACTTGTAATCCCGTAGTTTTGTTGTCTGATTTGTTGTAAACCAGCAATTTCAACTGGTAGTTGAACTGTTTTATCAGTTTCACAGACAATCAAAGACTCTTTAGCTAATAAATTATTTTCTTCCATAAATTCAATCTGCGAAACTATTTTTTGCTGGGCATAAGGTGGGTCTAACAACACTAAATCAAACTGAGTCTCTTCAATGGCAAATTGTTTCAAAGCTTGATTGGCTTCTCTTTTAATAACGGAAAATTTAGCTTCTTCTTTGGTAATTGCCACATTTTCTTTAATGATTTTGATTGCTTGAAAATTTTTATCCACACAAAAAGCCTCTGACATCCCTCTGGAGACCGCCTCAATGGCTAATCCGCCACTGCCGGCATATAAGTCCAAAACGCTACCACCATCAAAATAAGGCCCAATCATGTTGAAAATAGCCCCTTTTATTTTATCCGTGGTTGGTCTAGTATTATCGCCAGGTAAACTTTTTAATTTACGCCCGCCATATTCTCCTGCTACAACTCGCATAAAAAGCTCCTTCTTTTTTGAAATTAAGTGAAAAAAATGAAAAAAGCTCTGATTCATCAGCTTTTTTCATTTTTACTTTAAACCCCTTCAGCTAAGCGAATTTCAGTATTCAATTCCTCAACATCAAAGCCTTCATCATTGACTTGATAAGCTGCTTTCGTGCCAATTTTATCAGCAAAATTCATTTCAACATCTGGTCGATAAGAACGTTCAACACTACGCACGAAATGTAGCTTACGAATTTTTTCTTCCGCTAGCTCAATTTCACTTTCTTTCATATAAATAACCACATATTTCATTTTGCGAGAAACATATTGAATTAAACCAAAACGTCGCAAATTTTTTAATTGTTTTAAACTATAAACCCAAACGACTAAACTTCTTCGGGCTTGAATTTCTAATTGATTTGTTTCATCCATGATGACAATCCCCCTTACAGCTTGTGCCTTCTTTTGTTTCAAAAAATGGATTCCCTGCGCTAACTTTGACTGATTTTGAAATGGTGTTGGCTACACTTAAACAGACTTCATCTAATAATTCTTGTAAATTAGTTTCCGCCACTCTAAATTCTGCCACCGTTTCGTTTAAATCCAATTGCCGTTTCGCTTGGAAAACAGCCACTTTTTTTGCTTTATAATCAGGAGCAAACGAGCTAAAACGCTCAATTTCCTCAAACGTATTTTTATGTTTTTGAAAAGCTTGCTGGAGCTCTTTAACTGTCTGACTATTATTTAAAGCTAAACGTTTTTTTTGATAATTAGCTGTTGTTTCGCTTGATAATAATGTCGTGACTAACTCATTGCAGCAATCTTCTAAAATAAATAGTTCATCATTGATAATCATTGCGTTTCACTTTCATCCGTTTCCTGCATTTCTTTCTCCAATAAGACTATCATACTTTCTTTAGCAAATGCAATCTCTAATCTTTGATTTTCATTAGAAATAAAACGACTATGCAAATAAGGATCACTATACCACCAGAAAATTGTAAAACTTGGGTCAATAATCGGCTTAGCTGCGATAATCACCCGCTCTTTTTCCAACTCTTCATTATCTAGCAAGAAAGCATCAGTAGTCAACAAACTTGCCGGCCCGTTTTCCTTTTCAGGAATGATGCTTTGCCAAGTTTTTTTGCTAGATTCCGTAACTAGTGGAATTTGATTTTCATTTAAAGCCTCAATTAGCTGGCTGGCAGCCAATTGCAGCTCAAGATTACTGACATAGCTATCATAACCTTCTTGTTCTCGCAAATAAGCAATCAACATTTTACTTCGCAGTGCATTTTGATTGGCAATTTCTTGCCATTTTTCTTCAGAAAAATCACTTAATTTATAGGCTAAAGTATTTTCGCTGTTGATTTGATAAGGCATCAATCTTAAAAGTGTTTCTTTATTCAAGTAATCAACGGCATAAAGCTCATTATGATCTTGTCCGAAAAAGAGAATCGCAAAAGTTTCATTGTCAAAAGCGATTAACGGTCGATAATTTTGATCTTCTTCCGTCAATTCAATATCGAAACTTTCCTCTTTATAATCAAAATCGAAATGAAAAAATAGCGTCGTAATATCAGTTAATTCAGATAAAGACATGCCAAAATCAAAAGGGGCAATTTTATCGGTACTTTTACCAGCAACCTTAATGGATTGAACAAGGTCCGCTTTAATATTCACTTCAATAAAAAGGTCCCGGATGCCATCTTCGTAATTGCCAATCGTATAACCTAAACCAGTTTCTTGCGTATTAATCGGTTTGCCAAAAACTTTCTCTAAATCACTAACTGGTTTATTTATGTACACAGAAAAACCTGCAGCCGTTAATTTATCATAATTTAAAGGGGTAATTGCATTACTACTATCATTAGGAAGCGTATCAGTTGGTTGCGGATTGGCAGATTGAGTGGCTTCCGTTAGGGGAAAATAAATAGGCTCCAGATAAAATAAACTCATAACAACTGTAAAAATTGTTAAAAACCATAAGGCTCGCTTCATCTGCTCATTTCATCTCCTATCAATTATTTTCACTTTAGCTTTGTACTAAAAAAGCTGACAAACTTATTTTACCGAAATAACATAAGTTTGTCAGCTATTAACTAGCAAACTAAGTAGCTTGTTTGCATTTTCTTATTTTTCTCTCACTTCAATTAATAAATCACCAGAAGAAATGGCATCGCCAGTCGATACATAAAGGTGCGCCACTTCACCGTCAAAGCGGGCTTCAATCGCTGTTTCCATCTTCATAGCTTCTGTAACCATTAAGGTATCACCTTTTTTAACAAGGTCGCCTTTTTTAACTAAAACATCTAAGACGGAACCTGACATAGTAGCCCCAATTTGTTCTTTATTCGTTGGCTCAGCTTGACGACGGGTTTGTACTGTACTGATAATTGAACGGTCTTTGACGACAATTTCTCGTCGTTGGCCGTTTAAGTTAAAGAATAGATTACGGTTACCTTCAATATCAGGCTCACCAATTTCATCTAAACGAATAATTAAAGTTTTACCTCGTTCAATTTGCACTTCAATTGATTCTCCCAAACGCATTCCTTGGAAGAACGTCGGTGTATCTAAAACTGTTGCATCGCCAAAATTATTACAAGCTACCCGATAATCTAAGAAAACTTGTGGATACATTAAATAGCTTAAAACTTCTTCTTTTTTCGGCGTATAACCAATTTTTTCTTGCAACTCAAGCTTCACCGCTTCAAAAGAAATCGGTTTTGCTAAAGCCCCAGGTCTTTCAGTAATCGCAGGACGGCCTTTTAAGATAATTGCTTGCAATTCTTTAGGGAATCCACCCACAGGTTGACCTAAATCACCTTGGAAGAAAGTAACGACTGATTCAGGGAAGCTCAATGATTCGCCTTTTTGGTAAACATCTTCTTCAGTTAAATCATTTTGCACCATAAATAGCGCCATATCCCCGACAACTTTTGAAGATGGGGTTACTTTTACAATATCGCCAAACATCAAATTAACTGTATGGTACATTTTTTTGATTTCATCCCATTTGCTACCTAAGCCAACTGCTTTGGCTTGTTGTTGCAAGTTAGAATATTGACCACCAGGCATTTCATGCATGTAAACTTCTGTTTGTGGCGCATTTAAGCCATTTTCAAAGGGTTGATAATACATCCGGACATCTTCCCAATAGTGATTTAATTTTTGCGTATTTTCAATATTGATTTCTGGCGCTCGCTCTTCGTTAAGTAGCGCGTAATATAAGCTACTCATACTTGGCTGACTAGTTGAACCACTCATGGCGCTCATGGCAACATCTAAGACATCAATACCTGCTCGAGTTGCGGCAGCATAAGTAATAATACCATTGCCACTAGTATCGTGAGTATGCAAATGAATCGGTAAATCAACTGTAGCTTTCAACTCGCTAATTAAACGATAGGCAGCTTGTGGTTTTAATAAACCAGCCATATCTTTAATCGCAATCATATGAGCACCGCAAGTTTCGAGTTCCTTAGCCATTTGTTTATAGTAAGCTACGTTATATTTGGCACGACTTTCATCGTTAATATCGCCAGTATAGCAAATCGCAGCTTCGGCAATTTTACCAGTATCTCGGACGGCTTGAATACTTTTTTCCATTTGTGGCACCCAGTTTAAGCTGTCAAAAATTCGGAAAACATCAATCCCCTGCGCCGCAGCTTCGTTGATAAATTCCACTAACACGTTATCAGGATAATTAGAATAACCAACCGCATTAGAGCCGCGGAAAAGCATTTGCAATAGCGTATTTGGCATTAGTTTACGGATTTTTCGTAATCTTACCCAAGGGTCTTCATTTAAGAAACGATAAGCAACATCAAAAGTTGCTCCACCCCACATTTCACTTGAAAAAAGTTCTGGTAAAGCTTCCCCAGTTAATTGGGCAATCTCAGTAAAATCGTTAGTCCGAATCCGTGTTGCTAATAAACTTTGATGAGCATCGCGGAAAGTAGTATCTGTCAAAAGAACATTTGGTTGAGCTTTCACCCAATCACTAACCGCCGTTGCACCTTTATCATCTAAAATATTTTTAGCAGTGATAAATTTAGGTTTTACTTCAACATCTTTAGGGATACGTGGTTTATCGTAATGACGTTTTTTAGTTTTTTCTACTCCAGGGAAACCATTAATGGTAATTTCGCCAATATATTTCATGACTTTATTCCCGCGGTCGCGTAAATAAGGGAATTTAAATAAGTCTGGACAATTATCAATAAAGGTCGTTTTAGCATCCCCTGTTTGAAATTCCGGATGCAAAATAACATTTTGTAAAAATGGAATATTGGTTTTTACCCCACGAATCCGAAACTCAACTAAACAACGACGCATTTTGCGAATCGCTGTTTCAAAATCATGCCCATAAGTGCAGACTTTTACTAATAAAGAATCGAAATATGGCGTTACTACATAACCAGCATAAGCATTACCGACATCTAAACGAACCCCAAAACCACCTGGTGAACGATAAGTATCAATTTTCCCAGTGTCCGGCATAAAATTATTTAAAGGATCTTCTGTGGTAATCCGACATTGAATGGCAGTGCCTTTTAATTTCAAATCCGCTTGTTGCGGTAACTCAATATCTTTGTGCAAATCTTTTCCTTGAGCAATTAACAATTGTGCAATCACGATATCTACATCGGTAATCATTTCGGTAATAGTATGTTCTACTTGAACTCGTGGATTAACTTCAATAAAGTAAAACCGGTCACCTTCAACTAAAAACTCGACGGTTCCCGCATTGATATAGCCCACATGCTTCATTAGTTTTACGGCTGCTTGACAAATTTCTTGACGTTGCGCTTCTGACATAGAAACACAAGGGGCCACTTCTACAACTTTTTGATGACGGCGTTGCACGGAACAATCCCGTTCAAATAAATGTAATACGTTCCCGTGCGTATCACCTAAAATTTGAACTTCAATATGTTTCGGGTTGCCAATATATTTTTCAACATAAACTTCATCACTACCGAAAGCTGCTTTCGCTTCACTTTTGGCGCGATGATAGCCATCATGAGCTTCTTTTTCGTTATGAGCCACCCGCATCCCGCGACCACCGCCACCTAAAGCGGCTTTAATCATGATTGGGTAACCATATTCAGCTGCAAAAGCCAAGACTTCATCAATTGAATCGACTGGTCCATCCGTTCCCGGAATGGAAGCAATTCCAGCAGATTCTGCCGCTGCTTTCGCTTTGATTTTATCGCCAAAAATATCTAAGTGATATAAACTTGGTCCTACAAAAATCAGACCTTCTTCTTCACAGCGACGGGCAAAATCAATATTTTCAGATAAAAGACCATAGCCTGGATGAATGGCATCAGCGCCACTCATTTTAGCAATCCGAATAATCTCTTCAATATCTAAGTAAGCATCAATCGGCTTTTTGCCTTCACCCACTAAATAAGCTTCATCCGCTTTAAAACGATGCACGGAATACTCATCCTCAGCAGCATAAATCCCCACTGTTTTAATCCCTAATTCCGTACAGGCCCGAAAGACCCGAATAGCAATTTCACCACGATTGGCAACAAGTAATTTCTTCATAAAGCACTCCTCCACCAAAATTTCTTCATTTTTTTGTTAGAAAGAGGCTGAGATATCGCTACCTCATCCTCTTTAACAAACGACTTTAAAAATATACTTCAATAATTATTGAACTTCATATAATTGATTGTTTTCCATTGCAAATCTATCGCGTTTTTCTTCAGCACTAATATTTAAGGCTAAACCAACACAGATAGATAAGGCAAAGAGGCTTGAACCACCTTGACTAAGGAAAGGAAAAGTAACCCCTGTTAAAGGAATAATACCACTAATTCCTCCAAGGTTAACAAAAGTTTGAATCATTAATAAACTAGCGATACCAATACACATCATAGAATTAAAAGGTGATTTTGAGCGAATCCCTACTAATAAAATGCGGATAATTAAGAAGAATAATATCGCCAACACAATTAGCGCTACGATTAAACCTAATTCTTCCATTAAAATAGCGAAGATATAATCAGTATGAGCTTCTTTAAGGAAACCTTTTTTCTGAATACTATTACCAATTCCGACGCCGAACAAGCCGCCGTTAAACATCGCATAATAACCATTTACAATTTGATGTCCATTATCAAATTCATCAATAAAAGGATTTGAAAAAGCTTGAAATCGTCCATAAATATATTGGAATTTTGTCGGTAAAAATCTACCTAACCATAACATCAACTGAATAGCAATCGTACTACCAACGACTGCAGCACCACCAACAATCAGTGTATAGCGATAATTAATGCCACTAGCTAACAGCATTAAAACCACTAATAAAACAACAATTACGGTAGTTCCCAAATCCGGTTGCAGTATCAGTAATGCCGTCATCCCAGCAATAATCGCTAAAGGACCAGTAAAACTTTCCTTAAAATGATTAGGAATATTGCGTTGTCTGCTAGAAATGCTATAAGATAAAAACCAAATCACATAAATTTTGAAAAATTCTGCCGGCTGCAAACTCCCTAAAACAGGAATTTGAATCCAACCTTTGGCACCATTGACTGGATTCATAAATAATACGACAATCAGTAGCAAACCAATCACATAAGTCGCCAACTTGACAATTTGCTTATTTTTGAAAATATCAATTTTCAACTTATAAATAAGAAAGATTAGTACCAAACTAATCCCCCAAAATAGCAATTGGCGTTTCCCATGATAACCATTGGGTAAGTTGTTGGAAATTTCTAAATAGGCTGATGAGCTATGAACCATCAATAAACCAATCACACATAGAATCACATAAGGAATAATAATCCCATAATCTAAAAAGTGACGTTTTCTAATTTTTTGCAAGTGGTTCCCCCTCCTTGCCTAAATCAACACGTGAATCTTGTGTTTCTTCATAAACTTCATTATATAAATTATTAAGCTCCTTTTCTAAGTCGCTTAAAAGTTGATTGCCATGTTCTTTAGTTATAATTCCTAAACGCGCTGCGTAAGTCACTTGACGAGAAAAACCATACATTTGTGTGTCAACCACTTCTTCAAATGCTTTACACTGTGAGATACAAAGGCGATTTTTTTGATTACGAATTAACATTTTAATCCGATCAGCATCTTCCATTAACAACTCTAAAGCAAGTTGCGTAGAAATAGTATCCATTAATTGTAACCCCCTGTCTAAGACTACATTATATCATAAATCTTGAAATATTTATTACAAATTTTGCAGATTTCAGCTGAAAACTTTATTCTCAAAATTCAGCTGAAAATCTCTGCTGTGAAACAAAAGATAAATATGAAACTTTGCTGTGAAGAAATCAGCGCTTTTTTCATTCTATAAATTTAACTTTCCTGTTAGATAGCCATTTTGCCAAAAGAGCTTTTCCACAGCTCATTTATTATACAATTATCAAAAAACTTTATAAAGACTTTTAAGAGAATCTTAGCAATAAAAAAGACTTGAGCTGCTGACAACTTTCATCAGCAGGCACAAGTCTCAATTACAATTATTTTTATTCAGCCTTTTTTTTCTTTTTAGAAGCTTTTTCACGTTCGTTTTTGTTTAAAATTTGTTTACGTAAACGAATGCTTTCTGGCGTTACTTCACAGAATTCATCTTCATCTAAAAACTCTAAAGATTCTTCTAAAGTAAGTTGTTTAGGTCTTTTAATAACTGAAGTTTGATCTTTATTAGCTGAACGGACGTTAGTCATTTGTTTTGCTTTAGTAATATTAACGGTTAAATCGTTATCGCGATTGTTTTCGCCGATAATCATACCTTCATAAACTTCTGTACCTGGTTCAACAAAAACAGTTCCCCGTTCTTCAATACTCATAATTGAGTAAGTTGTCGCTTTACCAGTATCAATTGAAACTAAAGCCCCTTGATGACGACCACCGATAGAACCTTGAATCATTGGTAAATACTGATCAAAAGTGTGGTGCATAATTCCATAACCACGTGTCATTGATAAAAATTCAGTTGTATAACCAATTAAACCACGAGCTGGTGCTAAGAAAATAATTCTTACTTGGCCATTACCAGTATGAATCATATCTTGCATTTCTGCTTTACGCATCCCTAATGATTCAATCACGCTACCCATGTATTCTTCTGGAGTATCAATTTGAACTCTTTCGAAAGGTTCGCATTTCACGCCATCAATTTCACGTTCAATTACTTCTGGACGAGAAACTTGTAATTCATAACCTTCACGACGCATATTTTCAATTAAAATTGATAAATGCAATTCTCCACGACCAGATACAGTCCAAGCATCAGGTGAATCAGTTGGATCTACTCGTAAAGAAACGTCAGTTTGTAATTGAGCCAATAAACGCTCTTCAATTTTACGAGAAGTTACGTATTTACCTTCACGACCTGCAAAAGGTGAATTATTCACTAAGAAAGTCATTTGTAAAGTTGGTTCATCAATGTGTAGAATTGGTAAGCCTTCTTGTTTATCAATCGGTGTTACTGTTTCACCAACAAAGATATCTTCCATTCCTGAAACGGCAATTAAATCACCAGCTTTAGCTTCTTGAATTTCTAAACGTTGTAAGCCGAAGAAACCAAATAATTTAGTTACTCGGAACTTCTTAACTTCGCCATTTAATTTCATTAAAGCAACTTGGTCGCCAACTTTAATTGTACCGCGGAAAACTCGGCCAATCCCAATACGACCAACATAGTCATTATAATCTAATAAAGAAACTTGGAATTGTAAAGGTTCATCGCTATTATCAATTGGTGCTGGAATGTGTTCGATAATTGTATCGAAAATATGTGACATTGTTGATTCTTGCTCTTCAGGTTTATCTGACAAACTAGAAGTTCCGTTAATCGCTGACGCGTAAATAACTGGGAAATCTAATTGATCATCATCAGCACCTAATTCAATAAATAATTCTAAAACTTCATCTACAACATGTTCAGGACGAGCTGAAGGTTTATCAATTTTGTTTACAACAACAATCGGAATCAAATGTTGCTCTAAAGCTTTTTTCAATACAAAACGAGTTTGTGGCATTGTTCCTTCGTAAGCATCAACGACTAAAACAACCCCATCAACCATTTTCATAATACGTTCCACTTCACCACCGAAATCGGCGTGTCCTGGTGTATCCATAATGTTGATTCGTGTGCCATTATAATCTACGGCAGTATTTTTAGCTAAAATCGTAATACCACGTTCTTTTTCAATCGCGTTAGAGTCCATCGCTCTTTCTTGTAACTCTGTACGACCATCCAATGTTTGCGACTGTTTCAATAATTCATCGACTAATGTTGTTTTTCCGTGGTCAACGTGGGCAATAATGGCAACGTTACGAATATCATTTCTTAATTTCACGTTTTATTCTCCTCTATTTCTAAGTACATTTGTACCTTCTGATTTCCAATAACAATTTATATAAAATTGATTCGACTGTTAATTATAGCAGAAAATCATTATGAAATATAGTGAAAAATGAATGAAAATCAATATTTTCATTCATAAACTAATGATTTCTAACAATTCTCACTTAAAATTCAGCAATTATCTTCCAAAATGCTAAAAAAAGAAACTTTGAATCTGCCTCAAACAAAATCCAAAATTTCTAAATTGAAAGATTAACCTATTTAATTAAAGTCATCACTCGCTGATAAGTTTGTGGCGTCCCGGCAAAGAAATACTCTCGTCCTTCAAAAGCTAATTTTTTACCATTAACACCACTATAAGGAAAATTAAAAATATCTAGCATTACACTACCCGCCGCGTAATCCCAAGGACTCAAGTTAGAAATATAACCATTCCGAGTCCCTTTTAAAATACCGATAAGTTCAATACCTGCACAACCGCTACAGCGAATGCCTTTACTTTCCTCGCCAATTGCTAAGGTGTTAAATAAATTATTGCCGTGCATATAAGCATTCATGCCAATCAAGCCTTCACTTAAAAGCAAATCCTTAGGTTGCGGTAATTTTCGATCATTACAATAAACGCCAAATTGCTTTGAGCCCCAATAGATTTCTTTTTTCATGACATCATAAATGAATCCATATTTGCCGACACCCTCTTCAAAAACCGCCAACATAATGCAGAAATTTTCTTTTTCCAGCACAAAATTTAAAGTTCCGTCAATCGGATCAATAATAAAAACTTGTCCTTGGCTGATATCTTGTTGATTATAGCCCTCTTCTTCAGCTAAAATTTTTGCTTGAGGATTATAAGCATTTACTTTACTAATCAAAAACTGCTGGGTTTGTTTATCAATATTGGTGACTAAATCTTTAGCGCTGGTTTTTTCAGCCACTTCAATCTCACTTTTAAAAGACTCTTTAATTTTTTCGCCGGCTTCTTCTAACCAACCGATAACCTCAGTAACTAGATTTTGCATTTTCTTACCCTTTCATTTTCAAAACTTTTTGAGATGCGGATTGCGCCGCCTTGACTGCTGGATATAAAGCATAGCCAGAAAGCTTTTCAAACTCTCGCCCTAAACGCTTTTCTTCACCGATTGACTTTACAACCGTTTTAAACTCCCCGTAAGCCGCTAAAAAGTCTTTAACTGGAATACCTTTTTCATAAGCAGCTTCTAATGCTGACCACATCGCCACCACCGTCACCATCTCTGCTGTTGTCCATTCAATATCAAGGGGATATTGATAATCTTTCATTTATAAAAACTCCTCATCTTAATTTGCATTTGCGCCGCCATTATTTCTGGCAGCTCTTTCCGTTGATGTCACATAGTCTAATGCTACCACAAAACAAATCAGTAAATGCTCCAAATCATCTTGTAAAATTTCGATTTCATAAGTATCGCCCCACGTGAACCACTTTTCAACCACACGGGCAACTTGTAGATTCCCTTGAAACACTTCAAAATTTTTATCCCAAAAATCACCGTGAATCGCTAAATTTTCACCAGTAATTTGATAACGGTCTTTAAAGAAAGTGAACTCTTTTTGAATCACAACTTCTTCTTTTCCCTGAACATTAACAAAGAACCGGGGCATCCAGCTAAATGTCTTTTTGACCACGGTACCAATTTCATTACCAGCCACATCTGTCACTTGAAAAGATTTCGGAATTTGAAAAAAACTTCCTTCTATATAATATAAATCATTTTCCAATTCATCCTTAATCGTAAAACGTTCACTTAAAGAAAAAACTTTTTGCTTCATATATAATTTTCTCAAAAAAGCCACCGTCCTTCTTAAGTCTATAGCCTAATAGTAATTGATTTTGACTATTTCAACAAGGACAAAAAGAAGCAACCACAAAAAAATACGATATTTAACCAAAATAGTTTTATAACAAGAAAAGCGGAACGAACTTGGTCAGCTCTCGAGTAAAATGCATAAAGAAATTATAGCGGTGTTTTGTACCGCGAATTTATTTATCATTTTATCGAAGAGAGTTAGTTCGTGTAGCTAGACAACAGGAAAAGCGAAATGACTTGTTTTGCACCCAAACAAAGCGAAAAAAGCCGAAGACAATCACTTGAATAACTGTCTTCAGCCGTTTTCTTTTAAATATGAATAGGTAAACCTAAAGCTAATTCAGCCGTATCCATAGTAATTTCACCTAATGACGGATGAGGATGAATCGTCAAAGCAATATCTTCTGCATTCATGCCAGATTCAATCGCTAAAGCTAACTCAGAAATCATATCACTAGCTCCAACTCCGGCAATTTGGGCACCGATAATCACGTTATCATCAACTGTAGTTACTAAGCGAACAAAGCCTTCTGTTTTCCCTAAAGAAATTGCGCGGCCATTACCGGCAAAAGGAAATTTATAACCTTTTGCTTCAATGCTAGCCGCCTTCGCTTCTGCGACTGTCATACCAACAGAAGCTAATTCTGGATCGGTAAAGGCAACTGCCGGCATTGCTTTATAATCAACTACGACTTTTTTACCTGCAATTGCTTCAGCAGCAATTTTAGCTTCGTAGCTCGCTTTATGAGCCAAGGATGCGCCAGCAACAATATCGCCAATAGCAAAGATGTTAGCGACATTGGTTCGACCTTGCGAATCAACAGGAATCAAGCCCCGTTCACCGATTTCTATGCCGGCTTGCTCTAAACCTAAATCATCCGTATTGGCTCTGCGTCCAACCGTAACCATCACATAATCAGCAGTAATCGTTGCTTCTTGACCGTCTACTTGATATTTAACAGTTACACTATCGCCATTATCAATCGCTTCTTTAGCCAGTGCTGAAGTTACTACTTTTACCCCTTTTTTAGCAAAATCATCTAAAACGACTTTTACCATATCTTTTTCATAAGTTGGTAAAATAGAAGGACTACCTTCTATAATCGTAACTTCTGATCCTAAATTGGCATACGCCCCACCTAGTTCAGCCCCAATAACGCCGCCACCAATGATGACAAATTTTTTAGGGATTTCTTTTAAATTCAAACCGCCTGTAGAATCCAACACCCGACCAGCAAATTTAAAACCAGGAATTTCAATTGGGCGGGAACCTGTTGCAACAATTGCGTGATTAAATGAATATGTTTGTGCTGAATCAGGATGAATCACTCGTAAAGTGTGGTCATCAACAAAGAAAGCTTCTCCTTCAATAATTTCCACTTTATTTTTTTTCAAAAGCATCCCAACGCCTGTTGTTAAACTTTTAACGACTTGATTATCTTTCCAAGCTTGCGTTTTTTCAAAATCAATCGCGACTTCTTTAGTAGTCACGCCAAACAGGGTTGAATCTATAGATTCTTGATAATGATGTCCGGCAGCAATTAAAGCTTTGGAAGGAATACAGCCGACATTTAAACAAACACCACCAATAAATTCTCGCTCAATAATCGCAACTTTTTGTCCCATTTGCGCAGCTCGAATCGCAGCTACATAACCACCAGGTCCAGCACCAATCACCACTGTATCTAATTCAATCGCAAAATCTCCTACTACCATTTATTTTCACCCTTCCATCAATAATAATTCTGGATCAGCTAAAAGGCGCATGATATTATTTAAAGCTTGTTGAGCAGTTGCACCATCAACAATTCGATGATCAAAGCTTAAAGATAGTTTCATCATACGACCAACAACGATTTCTCCAGCTTCATTAACTACTGGTTGTTGGGCAATTGTGCCAACGCCTAAAATCGCAACTTCCGGATAATTGATAACTGGCGTAAACCAGCCACCACCAACTGAACCAACATTACTAATTGTAATTGAACCTTCTCGCATATCATTTGCGGCTAATTTACCTTCATGAGCTAAAGCAGCTTTTTCACTAATTTCATCAGCAATCTTAAACATACTCTTCATATCAGCATCTTTAATATTAGGAACATAAAGGCCATGCTCTGTATCCGTTGCAATGCCGATATTATAATAATTTTTGTAAACCACTTCTTGTTTTGCGTCATCAATAGAGGCGTTTAAAATTGGATATTTTTTAACTGTCGCTACTAAGGCTTTAACTACATATGGTAGGAAAGTTAGTTTGGTCCCTTTTTCAGCAGCAATATCTTTAAATTTTTTACGATAATCCCATAACTTAGAAACTTCTACTTCTCCAAACATCGTGACATGGGGTGCCGTATGTTTGCTGTTAACCATTGCTTTTGCAATTGCTTTGCGCATTGGTGTTAAAGCTTCTCGCGTTTCTCTAGCAGCTAAACTTGAAGTGAAAGCTTGCGGAGCTGGCGTTGCAGCTCTTGGTGTTGCTGCTTCGGAAACTTCAACTGGTATAGCTGTAACTTTTGGAGTTGCTGGAGTTTCAACTGGTGTACCACCTGCTAATAAGGCGTCAATATCCGCCTTAATCACGCGGCCACCTTTACCAGTTGCTTTTGCTTGCGTAATATCAACATCTTTTTCACGAGCATATTGACGAACTGACGGCATCGCTAAAACTCTAGCATCGGGATTTTTCGGAAGGTCAATATTCGCTTTTACAGTTTCGATTTGAACAGGTGTCGCTGGCGTTGTAATCAATTCCTCAGGTTGCTTATCCGCTGAGATATGTTGCCCAGCAGTAGCAATTTCTACTAAAACATCACCGACATTTGCTACGGTACCTTCTGGAACAATAATGTTAAGAATTTTTCCGGTAATAGGCGATGGAATTTCTTCCACTGATTTATCATTTTGAACTTCTAATAGTGTATCATCTTCATTAATTGTATCGCCAACTTTGACGAACCATTTGACGATTTCGCCTTCTGCGATGCCTTCGCCAATATCGGGTAATTTAAATTGAAAAGCCATATTTTTTCATCCTTTCCTTACAGTATTTGCTTAAAATGCTAAAATTTCACGAACTTTTGCTTCGATATCAGTAGCGTTGGGTAACCAAATGTTTTCAGCTTGACCAAACGGGAAAATCGTATCAGGTGCTGAAACGCGACCGATTGGTGCCTGTAAGGAAAGAATAGCTCGTTCAGAAATTTCAGAAACAACTTGGGCTGCAACTCCAGCTTGTTTTTGCGCTTCTTGAACAACGACAACACGACCCGTTTTTTCAACAGAAGCAATAATTGTCGCTATATCTAAAGGTGCTACCGTTCGTAAGTCAACAATTTCAACGGAAATATTTTCTTTAGCTAAATTGTCTGCCGCTTTAATTGCTTCTCGCACCATTGCGCCGTAAGTAATAATAGAAATATCAGTGCCTTCACGCGTAATACCAGCTTTATCTAAAGGCACTTCATAAGCTTCATCAGGCACTTCCTCACGAAAAGAGCGGTACAACTTCATATGTTCTAAAAAGACCACTGGATCATTACTACGAATAGCAGCGATTAACAAGCCTTTTGCATCATAAGGATTTGAAGGAATTACCACTCGTAAACCAGGCGATTGAGCCATTAAACCTTCTAAATTGTCTGAATGTAATTCTGGCGTATGAACGCCCCCACCAAATGGTGAACGAATCGTGACAGGCATATTGCGAGTGCCACTCATGCGATAGCGTGTCCGTGCCATTTGCCCAACAATTGAATCCATTACTTCAAAAACAAAACCGAAAAATTGGATTTCCGGAACCGGACGATAACCTTCTAACGCTAAACCAAACGCTAAACCACCAATTCCTGATTCCGCTAAAGGTGTATCAAAAACCCGTTCTTCACCGAATTTAGCTTGTAAACCTTCTGTCGCTCGGAAAACACCGCCGTTTTTTCCAACATCTTCCCCGAAGACTAAAACATTTTCATCGCTTTCCATTTCAAGAGCTAAGGCATCAGTAATTGCTTGAATCATTGTTTTTTGTGCCATGATTATTTGCCCTCCTTCGCTTCGTAAAATGCAATTTGTTCTTTAATATTTTGTGGTTGCACTTCATACATATTTTTTAAGAAGTCAGAAACTTTTTGTTTTGGTGCTTTATCTGCTAAAGCAATCGCCTCTTTAATCTCTTCTTTGGTCTTTTCAATCACTTCTGTTTCTTTTGCTTCAGACCATAAACCTTTTTCAGTTAAATAATTACGGAAACGCACTAAAGGATCTTTCGCTAACCATTCATCATCCATATCTTTTGTACGATAACGCGTTGGATCATCACCTGAAAGCGTATGGGGGCCATAACGATAAGTTAAGGTTTCAATCAAGACCGGTCCGTTACCGGCAATCGCCCAATCACGCGCTTGCTTCGTAACTGCATAAACCGCTAAAGGATCCATGCCATCGACTTGAATACCAGGGATACCAGCCGCAACTGCTTTTTGTGCTAATGTCTCAGCAGCTGATTGCAAGCTCCTTGGTGTTGAAATAGCAAAACCATTATTCTGAATAATAAATACACCGTTAGCTTTAAAAGCTCCTGCAAAGTTAATTGCCTCATAAAAATCACCTTGTGAAGAACCACCATCACCAGTGTAAGTCACTACGACATTTTTCTTACCACGTTTTTTTAATCCTAGTGCAACACCGGCTGCTTGAACATATTGGGCACCGATAATAATTTGCGGTGGCAAAGCTTTCAAATCAGCCTCATAATAATTACCAGCCGCATGACCTCTTGACCATAAGAAAGCTTCTTTTAATGGTAAGCCATGTTGAACTAGTTGTGGAACATCCCGATAACCCGGCAATAAGTAATCTTCTTTACTCATAGCGAAATGGCTAGCTAACTGACTGGCTTCTTGCCCAGCAGTTGGTGCGTAGAATCCTAAGCGACCCTGTCTGTTTAGAGCTGTAGAGCGTTGATCTAAAACGCGAGACCAAACCATTCTCGTCATTAATTCCACTAATTCATCATCAGAAAGCTCTGGCAGTAAATCCTCATTCACCACTTTCCCGGACGAATCAAGAACTTGATAAGTGGGAAAATCATTTTTGATGTCCTTCATTAATTCATTAAAATTGATTGCCTTCGATGTGTTTACCATCATCTCTCACATTCCTTTCATAGTTAAAATGAAAACAACTATTCTAGTTAACTTCTCGCTAAAAAGAAACAGATTGAAAATCTGTACCATTTCAATCTCATCTATATATTCAAAATATCATTATTATGAAAAAAAGACAACTATTTCGACTTACAATCCACGATTTTCTCTTTTGTGAAAAAAACTATTCATTTTATTTAAGATAGTGATATTAATCACATATATTTAAAATGTAAACTTTGTAAGAAAACCCTGTCATTCACAAAGTTGATTTATCAACAACGTAACAGCTATCTCTAAAATAATTTAATCATAAAAAAGAAACAGTTTCAAAAAACTGTTTAACTGCACTAACTAATTTAATTAATTATTGCACAAAGGAAATAAGCTATTTTCAATTCAAAATATCAAAAAAACTCGAAGAAAAGCGTTAAAATCTTTTCTTCGAGTATAAAAATTTATTTTTTATGGCTAAAATCAGTTACTTACAACCATTCTTTAGTAATCCGAATATACAAACGTTTTGCTAATTCAACAGTAATTAAATAAGCCAGAATAATTAGCGGGAAAATTAACCAATATTTTGTTGGCAAAATGTCAAACTCAAAAATTTCATTTAAAACTGGATTAATAATGATCACAAAGCCTAAAATAATCCCTACTAAGCTACTTAATAAAACTTGTGGTGAAGCGATACTTTGTAGGAAAGGAATTTTTTTAGTCCGAACGATTTGAACTACTAAAGTCTGACTAACTAGGCCCACCATAAACCAGCCTGCTTGAAAAATCCCTTGTTCAGCAACAGTATTCGCACCAAAAACGTTCCACATCATAATAAAAGTTAAAATATCAAAAATACTACTTACCGGCCCAATACATAAAGTAAATTTCACTAAACCATTAATTTGCCATTTAACAGGTTTTAATAATTCTTCTTCATCAACAGAATCCCAAGGAATTGTCAATTGTGTCATATCATAAATTAAGTTTTGCACTAACAATTGAATTGAAAGCATTGGTAAAAATGGTAAGAATGCACTAGCGACTAAAATTGAAAAAACATTACCGAAATTTGAACTAATCGTGATTTTAATATATTTCATCATGTTGCTAAAGACTTTACGACCTTCTAGTACCCCGGCTTCTAAAACGTTTAAACTTTTTTCTAATAAAATAATGGAACTTGCTTCTTTAGTAATATCTGCTGCTGTATCAACAGAAATCCCAACATCCGCTTTTCTTAGGGCTGGTGCATCATTAATGCCATCACCCATAAAGCCAACCGTATGACCTTTCGCTTGTAAGTTTTCGATAATGCGGGCTTTTTGCATCGGGTTTAACTTAGCGAAAAGATTACAACTATCAACTACTTCAGCTAGTTCTTCATTAGATAGCGCATCTACTTCCGTTCCTAAGACTATATTTTCAACCGGAATACCGACATCTTTACAAACTTTTTTGGCAACAATATCATTATCACCAGTTAATACTTTGACGGCGACTCCATGCTCTTGTAAAGATTGAATTGCTGTAGCTGCCGAAGCTTTAGCTGGATCTAAAAATCCCATGAAGCCAACTAAAGTCATACTTTTTTCATCTTCAACGCTATAGACAGCTTCCGTATGAACATCGCGTTTAATCGCAACAGTAATTACTCGCATTCCTTGCTGATTCATTTGCACGTTTAATTGACGTAATTGCTTTTTCAACTCAGTAGTTAATGGTTGTTTTTCCCCATTGATTTCAACAAAATCGCAAATGTCTTCCATTTCTTCCACCGCGCCTTTAGTAATCATCAATTGATGATCATCCGCTTTAACGACTACTGTTAAGCGACGGCGAGAAAAATCAAAGGGAATTTCATCAACTTTTACAATAGAATCATAAGGTAATTGCCGTTTTTCTTCCTCATAATAATTAAGTACCGCAATATCCATCAAATTTTTCCAACCAGTTTGATAGTGAGAATTTAAAAAAGTTAAATCCAGCACTTGGTTATTGCTATTGCCTAATGGGTCTAAATGTTGAACTAAGACAACTTTATCTTCTGTAATTGTACCGGTTTTATCAGTGCAAAGAACATCCATACTTCCTAAATTTTGCATAGAAGCTAATTCTTTAACAATTACTTTATGCTTAGATAGTGATAGCGCCCCTTTGGCTAAGTTGCTAGTTACAATCATCGGTAGCATTTCTGGCGTTAAACCAACTGCAACCGCAATTGCAAAGAAGAAAGCATCGCCCCAATTACCTTTCGTCCAACCGTTAATCAAAAAGACAATCGGAAATAGCACCGCAACCATTCGTAATAACAATTTACTGATTTTTGTTAAACCAATATCAAAACTAGTTTTTCCTCGTTTGCCAGTTGCCGTTTCTGCAATATCACCAAAGAAAGTATTTTGACCAGTTTTCAAAATAATCGCTTTTCCTTGTCCACTTAAAACGTCAGTCCCCATAAAAATTAAATCTTGCATGTCCAATGCGGAAATACCTTCACGTTTTACATCGACTTTCGCTTCAACAAATTTTTCTACCGGCATTGATTCTCCAGTTAATGAAGATTGATTGACGAACAAATCCTTCGTCCAAATCAAAACAGCATCGGCAGGGATCATATCGCCAGTCGCTAAAGTGATAATATCGCCTGGCACCACTTCGTCCATGGGAATTTCTTTTGTTACGCCATCGCGAGTTACAGCGGTGGTATTTTCAATTAATTCTTTCAATTCTTGACTGGCTTTTTGGGAACGATATTCCTGAATAAAAGTAATAATGACACTGGCTAAAATCATTCCCCCCATCACAACAGCCGCTTCAATATCCTTTGTTGCAAATGAAACGACCATCAATAATACCAAAACAAAAACAAATGGATCATTAAAAGCTTTCAAAAATAATAGCAACGCTGGTAACGGTTTTTGTGCGGAAACAACATTCGGACCAAATTCTTCTAAACGTTCTGCGGCATCTTCTTTTGTTAAGCCATTCATAGAAGTCCGTAATTCCATCATTAATTCTCTTTCAGAAAGAATTGCTAACTTCTTTAATTCTTGTTCTTTAGAAAGTTTTTTTAAATCATTTTTTCTCATCATATCTTTTTCCTCCTAAGTTAACCGCCATAAAATTATCATAGCCCTTGTTAAAGAAAGCTGTTTTCTTTAAGGACTTACAATCTTGACAGCTTAGATTAGCATTAGGAGGTCATTTATTAACCACCTAATGCTTTACATTTTAAATTCGACCTACTCTCGGGGTGATCCAATCTCCTCATCCTCTCTTTCAAAATTTGGTGGGTAATAAATAAAAGCTGAGAGACTTGCTTTACTCAGATGCAAATTCTCGAAGCTAGACAAATAAATAAAAGCTACGAGACAAATATAAATACGAAAAAAAGCGCACACTCAACGAAGAGCATGCGCTTAAAAAGTCAACACTTACATCATCGTTGAGCTTTAGCACTATATGGCGTAGATTGTAATCTATTCCCAATCAGCTACGTTATGAATAACCTTCACGATTATTCCTGTTCAACCAACTAAGGGTCTCTCGATCCTTTCGCGGCAGCAGCTTATGTCCATATAGGAGCCTCACCTAACAATTATTTCATTTACTAACACACTATACTAAATGAAATTTAATTTGTCAAAGAAAAACACTTAATTTATTTTTCTAATAAATGATGTTTCGCTAAAAACTTGTCAGTTCCCGTGTTAAAAGGTCCCGCATAATAATCAGCAAATTTAACGCTCCACAGCTTAGTTTCTCTAGCTTCTGCAAACTCTTCCATAGTTTTATCATAAGCTGCAATGCTATCAAAATTATAAGGGCGATAAGTATCATAATGCACGACAGTTTCTTCTGGTAAGCGTGGTTTGACTTGCATTTCAACAGTTGGTTTACCGATAGAAACACCACATAAGGGCATCATATAATCGGGCAAGTCTAATATTTCTGCAATTTCTTGGCTATTTTTCCGAATACTGCCTACTGGAACACAGCCTAATTTTAAAGATTCCGCCGCCACAATCGCATTTTGCATCGCCATTGCAGTATCCGTTACCGCTACTAATAAATGGTCCGCACTTTCGCCGCTAGTATTAGCGACTTGATAATGTTCACTAACCATTTTTGTCCGATGTAAATCAGCCACAAAAATTAAAAAGACTGAACTTTTCAACATATGGGGATTACCAGGATTCCAGGCAACTAATTGTTGGCGAATTTCTTTATCTTTAACAACCATAATGCTATAGGCTTGGCCATTCATCCATGAAGCAGCCTGTCTTGATGCATCTAAAATTGCTTGCAACTCATTTTCTGGAATTTCATAATTTTCATCGAAATCTCGATAACTGCGATGTTCTTTTAACAAACGAATAGTTTCATTCACTTCTATCAACCTCCAAGAAAAAAATTTATGCTACTTTTCTTATTTTACCATACTATTTAGCTTTTAACCTATGAGTAATGCGACGAAATGTTGCTAAAAACTGCGGGAAATTCTCCTGAGAAAGTCGCGTAAAATTAATTCGCAAAGCATTTTTTTCACTTGAAAATAAAAAGCTAGGTGCAATCGCCAGTTTTTCTTCTAAAAAGTAGCGCCATTGTTTATTCGTAATTTCTCCATGACGCCATTCTAACCAAGCGTAAAAACCGCCTTTGATTTCATGCACTTGCCAATCTGCAGCAAATTCTTCCATGGCATTTTGAAATTGGATAGCTCTTACTTTTAATTGGTCACGCAAATCTGCTAATTTCTCTTCATAACTATCATCCCCTAAAGCGCTAGTTGCCAAAACTTGCGGAAAAATACTTAAAGAAAAATCCATCACTTGACGGGCTTCCGCTAGCGGTTGAATAATTGATTCTGGTGCACAAATCCAACCGATTTTGGTAGAAGAACCTAAAATTTTCGATAATGAACCTAAATAAATCACTTGTTGGGGTGCTAAATTTTTTAACAGCGGTAAGCGTTCTTGAAAATTTAAATCACCAAAAACATCATCTTCCACAATCGGAATTTGGTAAGTACCACACAGCTCAACTAAGGCTTTCCGGCGCGCTAAGGACATCGTGTTACCGGTGGGATTTTGATAATTAGGATTCAAAATCAGCATTTTAATTTTCTTAGTTACGATTAAATCTTTTAAATCCGTTAAAGAAATCCCCTCGGTATCCATTTTCACCCCGTATAAACGAATCCCTGCCGCTTGAAAAATCGGTAAACTATAAAGAAAGGAAGGATTTTCAATGGCAATACTATCACCTTGCGTTAACAGCACTTGCAAAAGTAAAAACAATCCTTGCTGGGCACCTGAAGTAATCAGAAGCTGCTTTTTATTAATGGTTAGTTGTTGGTCTTTTTGCAAGCGTTCAATAATTGTCTGCTGCAATGGTCCATAACCAGATTCTGATAGCTGACTGCCTTCCTTTAAAAAATCTTCCCAGTGATAACTAGGTAATTGAAAATCGGGAATCAGCTCTCTTGGCAATTCTCCAGTATATAAATCTAAGCAATTTTCCTCAGCAATCATTTTTTTTAATTCTGTCACATAAGGATTTTGCTGGTTAAAAACATTTTGCGATAAATAATTTTTCCAATTGGTTCTTGGTGCCGATAAACGCCCCCAATTGCCTTCGTTAACTCTGGTACCGCTGCCTTGTTTACGAATAATCCAGCCTAAACTAACTAATTCCTCTAAAGCATGTACCACAGTTGAACGATTCACCGCAAACCATTTCGCCATTTCCCGTTCTGTCGGTAATTTTTCACCAGCGACTAATTCGCCTGTTTGAATCTTATTAATAATCAGTTCCATAATTTCCACATAAATTGGAGTTTTGTTTTCTTTTTTTAATTGCCATTTCATCCTGTTCACCTCTTTATAAAACAAATTGGATGATTTGAAAATAAACCAATTGGCCCTTTTTGTCAACTAAAACTTTCGTTATACTACTATTTATCAAGTTAATAAAGGTTTATTTAAAAAAGCGAGGCTCAGAAAAATGATAAAAAAGGTTTTAACAGTCGCAGGCTCTGATTCCAGTGGCGGCGGTGGCATCCAAGCGGATTTGAAAACTTTTCAGGAGTTTGGTACTTTTGGCTTTACTGCCATTACCAGTATCGTAACTATGAATCCTGATGAAAATTGGTCCCACACGATTACTGCTATCGACCCAGAATTAGTAGCAAAACAATTAAAAACTATTTTCACCGGCGAACCCTTAGCCGCTATCAAAACCGGCATGTTAGGTACCGTTGGTGCAATTGAACATACCAGCTATTATCTGAAAAAATTTCCTTTAGCTAATTTAGTCGTTGACCCGGTTATCGCTTGTAAAGGCACCACTGAGCTTTTGCAACCGGAAAACGTGGCAGCCATGAAAAAATTACTTTTACCGAAAGCTTTGATTACTACACCGAATTTAGTTGAAGCAGGAATTTTATCTGAATTAGGTGATTTGACTTCTTTAGCAGATATGCAAAAAGCTGCGAAAATCATTTATAGTTTAGGGGTTAAAAATGTGATTGTTAAAGGTGGTCATCGCTTAGGCAATGAAAAAGCAATTGATGTTTTTTACGATGGCCGTAATTTCGAATTTTTAGAAAATGAATTATATAAAACTAATTTTAACCACGGAGCTGGTTGTACTTTTGCGGCTGCGATTACTGCTGCTTTAGCTAAAGGCTATTCCGTTGCTGAAGCCTGTCAAATTGCTAAGAAATTTGTGGCAGCTGCTATAAAAAATGGCTTAGAAATCAATCAATTTTTAGGACATGTATGGCACGGCGCTTACAATCAAGCGGAAAACAGAATGTTAGAATAAAAGAAAAGGTGATTTTTTACGAAAAAAGATTCTTCTTTACACGCAGTGGTCTTTGTGGCTTTATTTGCCGCCTTAACCACCATTGCCACCCAAATCAAAATTCCCCTTCCCACTGGGGCTTTCGTTCATTTAGGGAACGCTTTGGTGCTATTGTCGGTGTTATTGTTAGGCTATCGCAAAGGAGCTTTAGCAGGCGGCTTAGGCTTAGCTATCTTTGATATGCTAAATGGTTATCAGCTAGAAGCACCCTACTTTATTTTAGAAAGTTTTATTGTTGGTGGAGCTGCTTATTTAGTGATTAAAGCTTATCATCATGAAATCAACAGTATTCCCCAGCTTTTAAGCGTAGCGATTGCTGCCGGCATCGCAAAAATTATGATGACTTTTCTAAAAAACTTTGTAGTTCAATTTGTAATCGGTGATTCGTTAATCGGTGCAATTACTTATTCCTTCACCAAGCTTTTGGCAACTGGTATCAATGTTACCCTCACCGCAATTATTGTTACGCTCGTTTATTTTCCTTTAAAGAAAGCTTTACAACCTTTTTTAAGAGATTTAAAATAATTAAAAGACTGAAACTCAAGCCAAAAAGGTTTAAGTTTCAGTCTTTTTTATCAATTATTAACCGTTACGACGGTTTTTTCCGCCCATCCAAACTTCTTTAGTTAGATAGCGAATCCGCTCCATAATTCGTTTAGCTTTCAAGGGCTCTTGGTCGCCTCTTTGAGAAACTGCTAAATGCTCTTCTAACTCAAGCATATTGAAATTAGAAGAAAAGAAAGTTGGTAAATGCTCTTGCATCCGATGTTGTAAAATAACGCCAAAAATATCATCACGAATCCATGAACTCATGGCATCCGCCCCAATATCATCAATCATTAAAACAGGTGCTTTTTTAACCAAATCAAGCTTTTCACCCACTTGGTCTTTCGCAATCGCTTGTTTCATCTCAACCGAAAATGTCGGAAAATGAACTAACGTCGTTTCAAAGCCACGAACTGCTAATTCATGAGCAATCGCTCCTAGCAAATAGGTTTTCCCGACGCCGAAATCACCAACAAAATACAAGCCTTTATGGAAAAGTTTAGGCTCAGCTTCATATTCTTCAATGAAATGAATTGCTTCAAGCAACGCCGTGCTTCTAGCATCTTCTTTTTCAAAGTTTTTAATGGAAGCTGTCTGAATATCTTTCGGCATATCTAAGGCTCGAATCCGACCGCGAATTTCTTCCTCTTGTTTACGCGCCAGCAATTCTGCTGTTGGCACATAAGTTACATCAATATAATGAAAATTCATCACTAATTGCGGTTCATAGCCAGGAGCAATCATCGTTGGCTCATTTAATTGAAATTTTCGTTTTTCTTGAACAAACTCATATAGTTTGGCATAACTTTTTTCAATTTCTTGATTAGTCAAATTAGGACGATGCTTAGCGATAAAGGCTTTGACGTCTTCATCAGCTAAAACTGTTTGAACCATCTCTTGATATTTTTCTTGATAGCTTTTTTGGCGTGTTAATTTGGTTACTTCTCTGCCGACATCTTCCATGGCTATTCACCTTCCTTCAAAAATGATGCTAATTTCTGATCTAATTCTGCTTGTTTTTCTGGCGAAAGTTGCGCTTCCGCTGGTGTGGCTTTTTTAGCCATCCACTCAGGAATTCGCTCTTTGCGAACAGGGCGCTTCGTTGATTTATTTCGTGGTTGCTGATAAGTTTGATTTTTTTCAGCTTGAGCTGTTGTTTTTTTACGAACATGGATTAAAGCCGCTTCTGGCGTATAAAGTTTTTCTTCTGCCCATTCAGCAGCAGCTTTATTAGCACTAAAAGTATCTAGCACCGATTTCTTTTGCACCACTAACAAATAGTGCATTAAGAAATTAATCACATTACTTGGCAAACCTGATTTTTGCACTAGATCACGCACCACCCAAGTTTCTGGTTCCGAAACAAAACTACTTTTAGCGGCTTTTAAAGCTTCTAAATAAGTCATAGGCGGATACTCATCCATTTCCTTTAACAAATTGACTTCATAGTCACTAAAACCTTCTAATTGCAAACTGTTATAACGAAAAGTTTGCTGATCAGCTAGAGATAAATCCGCAGCTTTTTCAGGAACTGGTGTTGCAGCTGGCTCTTGCTTTTTACGGTAAATTTGTCGCAAATATTTTCGCAATTCTTTTAAATCAATTTCAGATTTAGTGATATTAGCGGTTTTCGCTAAAAATTCCGCCATTTCAAATTCATCTATGGCATACAAGGTGTGGAAAGTTAAAATTTCACTTTTAACTTCTTCGCTAAACTCAACTACCAAACCTTGCCGTTGTAAATAATCAGTTAAAAATTCCCAATCAAATGTTTCACTTACTATCGGTGCCTTTTCATTAGTGATTTGAAAATCTTCGTCAATTTTCTGTAGATTTTCTAAATCAGCTGAAAAACGTTCCTTTTGAAATTGGAAAACTTCGTTAAAACTTTTAGTGATTTCTTGATAACCTTCTGTTTCAACTTTTTTTGGTGCAAAATGTTGCAAGAGTTGCTTAAACCTTTTCTGACTAATCTTTTCTTGTAATAAAAAGACTAACAAATTATCTTTGAAAAAAAGCTCTGGTGATAGCGGTTCTTGTAATTGATATAAAAAAGTTTTTCCGACTTGTGGGTCAACTTTATAATAAGTTGTCAGTAAGCCAATTCCTTCTAAACGCAAACGAGCTTCATAAAACTGCTGAATCCCAAAATCACAATCAGTCAGTAAATCACTGTGGCTACCTACCTCACTAACCCCCAACAGTTCTTTGACTTCGCCTGATAAGGACAGGTAGAGATTAGTAGCTAAAGAACCAACAATCGGTTGATAAAGGTATAACAAAGCTTCTTGCCCACGGTCTTTCAGAGGCAACTGCTTAGCAACACGATATATATTTTTAGGTTGAACCTCTTCCCATGCAGATTTCAAAAAACTACCCCTTATTTTATAATATTAATTTTCTTCAGCCAATTATTCTGATTTTTCCTCATCATTTTTAGCTTTTTCAACAATTTCTTGCAGCTCTTTTAAAAAGACTGACATATCTTTAAATTGGCGATAAACACTAGCGAAACGAATATAGGCAATTTCATCTAAATCCACCAAATATTCCATCACATATTCACCGATTAAATGAGTGGAAACTTCATTTTCTCCTAAAGCTCGCACTCGATTTTCAACATCATTCACGACTGTTTCCATCTTCTCCATAGGAACAGGCCGTTTTTCAGCAGAACGAATTAAGCCACGTAAAATCTTATCACGATTGAACTCTTCCCGATTACCATCTTTCTTTATTACAAGTAGTGGTGCTGCTTCAATTCGCTCAAAAGTAGTAAAGCGAAAACCACAGTTCTCACATTCACGGCGACGACGAATAGTGCGACCATCATCAGTTTGACGGCTATCAATCACACGAGAATTATTATGTTTACATTTTGGACATCGCATTTTCCCACACCTCGTTTTCAGTCATATTTTATTCAAAAAACTAATAAATTTAGCTAGCTTTAATTAAAACTAATAAATCTAACAGTTTCGACATTCAAAACTTTATCTTCTGTTATTATTATATCATGAAAATCCTTGATTGCCATGCTTTCAATTTAACTAAGCCTGTTTTTTCTAAAAAACTTATAATTTCAAAGTTATTGTCATTTGTCTATAAAAAATACTTTGCTTTTAACCAGTCAACCACTTGGGCTTCGGTTTCTGATAAAGTTCCTTGATTATCAACGATAAAATCAGCAAATGTACGTTTTTCTTCGATAGAAAGTTGACTACTTATCCGCTTTAAAGCTGCGGTTTCCGTCAAATTATCTCGTTTCATTAAACGTTGTAGCTGTAAACTTTCAGGAATATAAACTAACATAATCTCATCTGCTAGCTGTTTAAACTCGGTTTCAATCAATAATGGCACATCAATAATAACTAAAGGATAGTCTTTCTTTGCTGTCGCAATTTCCTTTACCATTTCTTGATAAATATAAGGATGCAATAAAGCATTGAGTTTTTGCAACTCCTCTGACTTGTTAAAAACTAGCTCAGCTAATTTTTTTCGATTCAGTTCACCAGTAGTTGTTAAAATATCTTTCCCTAACCAAGCTACTAAATCATTTAACGCTGGCTGATTAGGCTCAACAATTTGACGAGCAATTAAATCAGCATCAATAACTGGAAAATTATATTTACGAAAAATTGCAGAAACGCTGCTTTTACCAGTTGCGATACCACCAGTTAAACCTAATACTAAGGACATGCTGCTCCCCCTTTAATTATTTAATTCTTAGTTTTTGACATTTAGGGCAAAAATGAGTGCCTCTTTGCGCGACTTTGGTTTTAACAATTTCAGTGCCACAGCGGCTACAAGGACTGCCAGTTTGACCATAAACATGAAGCGTTTGTTGAAATTTCCCAGCTTCACCTAAAGCATTTAAATAACTACGAATGGTTGTGCCCCCAGCCGCAACAGCTTGCGCTAAAACTTCAATGATTGCTGTATGCAATCGTAAAATTTCGGCTTTTTTCAAAGTGTTCGCTGGCTGCTCTGGATGAATTTTGGCTTGCCATAAAGCTTCATCAACATAAATATTGCCTAAACCTGTTACTAATTTTTGTTCTAACAACAGTGGCTTAATAGCTTTTGCTGATTTTTTCAACCCGTTAATAAACTCAGCAACTAAAAATTTTTCTGCAATTGGTTCAGGTCCTAATTTACGAATTCCTTTATAATCAGTACTTTGATTTTTAGCAACTAAAGTCATCCGACCAAATTTACGCACATCATGATAGTGTAATTGTGAGCCATCCGTAAAATTAAAAATAACATGAGTATGCTTGCTAGGAACTGTTTTTTCAGAAAAAAATTCATATTTTCCTTCCATGCGTAAATGAGAAATTAAATCCCAATGAGTTAATTTGAAAATCAAAAATTTCCCTCGTCGTTCAACATCAATAATTTGTTCACCAATTAAATCGTTAGTAAATTTTTCAACTTCTGGTAATTCAATAATTTTATTCCACAAAACTTCTACATGAGTAATGGTCTTTCCTTTAACTAATTGGACTAGCCCTTTGCGGACGGTTTCCACCTCTGGTAATTCCGGCATACTTTCACCTCGTCAATTTACTTTTATTTCTTTAGTCACAAAAACAGATGTTAAAAGTTTGCTCGACTCTTTTTTACATCTGTTTTGTTTTATCAATTATTTAGCGTCATACCAAGTAGCGCCCCAGCTGCTATCTGTTAAAAGCGGCACGGATAGCTCTACGGCATTTTCCATTACTTCTTTAACCAATGCATCTAGCTGTTGTAATTCACTAGTTGGCACTTCAAAAACAAGTTCATCGTGAACTTGCAATAGCATTTTCGCTTGTAAATTTTCTTTTTCTAAACGAGCTTGTAGTTGAATCATGGCGATTTTCAAAATATCAGCAGCGCTGCCTTGAATCGGCGTGTTGATAGCAGTTCGTTCAGCAAAAGAGCGGACATTAAAGTTTCTTGAATTAATATCTGGTAAATAACGACGACGATGGTATAAAGTTTCTACAAAGCCTTCAACTTTAGCTTGTTGCACAATTTTTTCCATATAATCTTTCACACCAGGATATTTTTCAAAATAAGTATCAATGTATTGTTGCGCAGCTTTACGGGTAATCCCTAAATTCTGCGATAAACCATAATCAGAAATACCGTAAACAATCCCGAAGTTAACGGCTTTGGCTTGACGGCGCATATTTGCGGTTACTTCTTCCGCTGTAGCAATCCCAAAGACCCGCATCGCTGTACTTGAATGAATATCTTGCCCTTCAATAAAAGCTTGTTGTAAATGCTCATCTTGCGAAATATGAGCTAAGACCCGCAACTCAATTTGTGAATAATCAGAAGAATAAATCACCCAATCTTCATGGCTAGGAACGAAAGCTTGGCGAATTTTCCGACCTTCCTCTAAACGAATCGGAATGTTTTGCAAATTAGGCTCTACTGAACTTAAGCGACCCGTTTGCGTTAAAGTTTGTACATAACGAGTATGGATTTTGTTATCCCCTTGAATAACTTTTAATAAGCCTTCCACGTAAGTTGATTGAATTTTAGCAATTTGACGATAAGTTAAAATATCATCGACAATTGGCGCTTGTTCCCGCAGTTGTTCAAGGACATCCACCGCTGTTGAATAACCAGTTTTAGTCTTTTTAATTACAGGTAAGCCCATTTTTTCAAAAAGAATCACACCTAGTTGTTTTGGTGAGTTTAAATTGAACTCTTCTCCAGCTAAAGCATAGATTTTTTCTTCAATCGCTTGTAATTGCGCTGAAAATTCAATTCTCATCTCTTGCAAACGACTAGCATTGACTTTAATTCCAGTCATTTCCATTTCAGCTAAAATTTGTGATAAAGGTAGCTCCATTTCCGTAAATAATTGGGTTTGATCTTTTTCAGCTAATTCAGCCTCTAATTTCTTCGTTAAAACTTGAATTGCTTTAACTTTACGAGCTAAATGATTATAAAAGACTTCATTATCCTCTGGTAAGCCTTTTTTAGCCCCTTTGCCGTAGATGGATTCATCAGATTGAATCTCGCTATAACCGTAATGAGCTGCCACACCTTCAATATCATTATTACTATCGTTAGTATCTAACAAATAAGCTGCTAATAACACGTCAAATACAATGTCTTTTGGTCGTGTAGTATAACGGGTTAACGCCACATAAGTCCGCTTAGCATCATAAACAAACTTTTTAGCTGTGCCATCTTGCAACCAATCAATGAAAGCTTGTTTTTCAAAAAGCTCTAATTCATCAGTCACGTAAATTTTTTCTGCATTTCCCCAAGCGACGCCAACAATGTCTGCTTGATGGTAATTGTCCTCTAGCATTTCTACATAGATAGCTTGATCTCCTTGAAACATTTCTGGCGTGAATTCATTAACCACTTGAAACATAATATCTTCTAAAACAACTTCTTCTTCCGGAACATCTAAGTTGCTTAAAAACTTTTTAAAGTCCATTTCTTTATAAAAAGCAACTAATTTATCTAAATCTTTTCCTTCATAAGCTAAGGAATCAATCGAAATTTCAACTGGTGCTTCTGTGTTAATCGTTGCTAATTTTTTTGATAAAAAGGCTGCCTCTTGATCGTTAATCAAGTTTTCTTTCATTTTGCTGGCCTTCATTTCATCAATGTGTTGATAAACGCCTTCCACGCTACCGTATTGATTTAACAATTTAATAGCGGTTTTTTCACCAACTTTGGTTACTCCTGGAATATTATCAGAGCTGTCCCCCGCTAAACCTTTCATATCAATAATTTGTGTGGGTGTTAAGCCGTCATATTTTTCTGCTAAATATGCGGGCGTATACTTTTCAACATCATTAACCCCTTTAACTGTAATATCAACGGTAATATGGTCGCTGACTAACTGGGTTAAATCGCGATCTCCAGATAAAATCACCACGTCAAATTGGTCTTTAGGAACTTGTGTAGCCAAAGTACCAATGATATCATCCGCTTCATAATTCGCTAATTCATAATGTTTAACTCCTAATGCTGTTAACATTTCACGAATATAAGGCAATTGCTCTCTAAATTCACCAGGTGTTTTTGCCCGGCCAGCTTTATAATCAGCATACATTTCTGTTCTGAAAGTAGTTTTCCCAGCATCAAACGCCACTAAAACGTGGGTCGGTTTTTCGCGCTCCATCACAATCTCAAACATATTGTGAAAAGTATAAATCGCATTGGTATACAAACCATTTTTATTTTTAAACTTTTCCATCGCATTATGCAAAGCATAAAATGCCCTAAAAGCCACACTGTTGCCATCAACTAATAATAATTTTTGTTTTGCCATTTAAGCGTTCTCCTCATTTTCCCTAAATCCTTCATCAGTCTATTTTACCAAAGAAATGCCTTAAAAGGAAAAAGAAACGACAATTTTTCCTAAGAACTAAAAAAAACAGTTAAGAAAAATCAAATTCGACTTTTCTTAACTGTTTAGCTAATTAATTTACGCTTGCTTTTCGTCTGTAATAAAGGACACCACCAGCTAAAATAAATAATCCCCCGATAATAACTAGTTGATAATTATTTTCTTCACCAGTTTTTGGTAAAGCCTGATTTGTTTTACTGCTAGAAGTTGTAGTTGCTTTTTTACTACTTGAAGTTGTGGTTTTACTACCACTGCTTGAAGAAGTTGTACTACCAGCTAAAACTAAACGTTTAAAGACAGCTACGTTATTGTCTTCATCAAAAACTTCAACCCAAGCAAATTCTTTTCTAGTTAAACCTAAGCTAGAAACATCTGCTGAGAATTTACCATCGGCACCAGCTGTCACAGTAACAATCTCAGTGCTTTGACGGGTAACGGCTGTTTTTTCTTCTTTACTGATAGTCACTTTACCGTTAGGAATTGTTTTACCAGTTAGAAATTTTTCGTTTTCTTTATAATTATCAATTTTCGTTGCTGCTTTAATTGCGTCAACACCAGTTTCAGAAGGTGTTGGTGTTGGGTTTGGCGTAGGTGTTGGATTCGGAATCGCTTGACCATCTGCCATTACTTTTCGACCTTGAATATCGCTAGCGACTTTTTGTCCAGAAGCTTCTAAAGATTCAATGTAAGTCACAAAAGTTTCAGTATCTGGTTGCATCGCACCGACTAGTTTCCCTTTAGTAAATTCACTAAAGCCATCGCCGCCACCATATAAGAAATCATTGATAACCATCCGATAAGTTTGATTATCTTCAATCGCTGTACCATCTGCTTTTGTCAAATTTTGCACAACATATGTGCCACTATTATCAGGATTCGCTGCGACTGTATATTTCAAGCCAGAAACTTGTAAGAAATAACCTTCTGCTTGTTTTTTATCAGCATTCCATTTAAAAGTTTGTTGATTTAAGGCATTTTTAACTTGTGCCCCAGTCATTTCGACAATCTGCATAATATTACCAAAAGGTTGCACAGCTTGTGCTGCTCCCCAAGTAATTGTACCATCTGCGGTAACTTTTAAATCATCACGGATGCCACCGTTGTTAGTCATGGCAAAATCAACATTGAAACCTTTTTGATTCGCTAATGAAACTTGACCATCTGTAATTAAATTACCTAAAGCTGATTCACCTAAACCATTGACACTGCGACTAATATCTTCTGCTTTGGCAGCAGTTCCGATTTTTTTACTAGTAACTTCAGAAACTGTTGTATTGGCATTTTCAATTAGAGTTGCAATTTCTTTATCTGGTTCAACTAAATCTTCTGTTTTCGTATTTTCAGTTTCTTTAGTCGCTACTGGGATAATTTCAGCAGTAGCTTTCTTTTGAAAATCGCCAGTTTTTTCTTCTAAAGTTCCCACTACGTTTGCGTAAGCTTTCCCTTGAGAAGTTGATTGAACAACTAAAGTATCACCAACATAACCATTGGTATATTGATGATTATGACCAGCGAAGAAAATATCGACACTGTTATCAGGATTTTTTTGATTCACTTTTGTCATAATATCCGCAGCTGCATCGGAAACCTTGTTCCCTTGACTAGTTGATGGCACGTGAGCTAAAACAACAATGGCATTAACGCCAGCATCAGTTAACTCTTTTGAATATTTTGCAATCGTGTCAGCTTCATCTAAGAAATTATAATCTTCATAATTTTCTTTTAACACTAAGTTAGGAATTTCAGTAGTTACGACACCAATAAAGCCAATTTTGACATCTTTTTCGCCAACTTTAACTTCTCTAGTAGTATAAGGTTGCCAGCCAAAAGGAATTTTGCCATCGGCCTTATTAACAACGTTAGCTACCACGATTTCAGTTTGACTTTTTTCGTTTTTATACTGATTTTGAAATTGTTTAACAATTGGATAGAAAGAATCTTTAGGTGCACCACCAGTTAAAATTCGATTGAATTCAGCTAAGCCTTCATCAAATTCGTGATTACCTAAGGTTCCAATTTCAAAATCCATCCGATTAAAAGCTAACACCGTTGGATAATCTTGTAATAAGCCTGAATTTGCTGGGCTCGCGCCTACCATATCACCAGCTTGAACTCTAAATGTTTCAGCATTCGTTCCTGCTGCTGCTGTAAACTCCGCTTCAGAACGATCTAAATAGCTAGCTAGCATCGCTGCGCCACCAGTATTACTATACTTTTGATTATCTTTTAAATAAGCTGAACCCGTGCTGCTTAAAGCACCATGAAAATCATTTACTCCTAAAAATTGGACTTGTGTTGTTGCCTCGCTAGCAGCGGTTGTTGTTGCTTCTTCTTCTGCAAAAGCACTGCTTTGGGCCAATGGTAAAGTACAAATTAAACTAGCACTCATCATTAAACTTAAAAAGCCAGTTTTCTTTTTCATAATTAGGATTGCCTCCTCTTTTCAAAATGTTGGACTTCAATAAATATCATAGCAATTAAATCACTAATAATCAATCAAAGAATCAATAAAAACTCTTGTTTTCCTTTAAATCTTAATGATTTTTCAGACAAAAAAACTGGAACTCATCAGATTGATTCTGATAACTCCAGTTTTTAATCATAAACTTAACGTTTTTTACCAAAAATTCTCAAAATTGAAATGAATAGATTAATAAAATCTAAGTATAATTGTAAAGCAAAGTAAATAGCGACGCCTAAGCCAGCTGTACCATTAGATTCCAAGTAAACTGTTCGGATTCGTTGGTTATCATAAGCTGTGATTCCTGAAAAGATTAAAATGCTCAAGCCAGAAATCAACAAATCAGCTGGTCCGCTTTTCAATACAAAGATATTTAATAAAGAACCTAAAATAATCCCAATTAAAGCACTATAAGCGGCATGGCCGACACCAGTTAAATCTTTTTTAATAAAAATACCAGTTACTGATAAGCCAATAAACATCGCTGCTGCTGTTAATAAAGCACCTAAAACATCCGCATCTGCATATGCCAGCAACGTAAAGGCCAACGTAAAGCCATTCACAATTGAGTAAACCACAAAGCCAGCAATCGCAATTGAAGGATTCGTTCTACCTTTAATGCCTAATAGTAAAACCAAAGCTAGTTCGACTAACCACAATCCCGTAAAACCTAACGGAAAGTTTATAACAAACATAAATGCTTGAAAGTAAAACTGATGCAAAGTTAAGTAAGCCACTAAAGCACTTAATAAAATCCCACCTGCTAAAATAGCATAAATTTTTGTATAAAAACGATTTAATCCACCAACATCAATAGTTTGACTATCCATTTAGTTCACCCTCTTCATTCTCTTGTAGTTCTTCTGCAACGATTTGTGGCGGTTGCACCATCACTACAGCATCTAAAATTCGGTTTTCCTCTTCATTAACTGCTTCTACAGAAATTGTTACCACATCTTTCATTTTGTCCACTTTAATTACTTCAAATAAAAAAGTAATCGTTTCATAATGATAAACTGGTTCAATAAAGTTAATTGAAAAATTCACTACATGAGAACCTGGCCCAGGTAAATGCTTAGATATAGCGCTTGTAACAATTCCCATCAACATAATAGAAGGAACGATTGGTTTTTGATAATCTGTTTCTTTAGCGTAATCATGCTGAATATATAAAGGATTCGCATCATTGGTTAAGCCTAAATATAATAATAACTGATTATCTTCAATTGATTCAGTTAAAGATAACGACTCGCCTTCCTCAATCTCATTAATGGTTTTTCCAATCTTTCTGGATTTACCGATATTCAAAATTATTTCCTCCATTTTTTCACTAAATTTCTTATAACAATTGTATCAAAATACCTCAAAAAGACAAGTTACCTTTAAATAAATTTTAATAACTTGTCTTTTATCCATTTACTTAATTGAAATTACTGAACGCTACGAGTAACTTTACTTAATAATTGTTCATAAGCTTGTTCAAATTTTTGCACATCGCCAGCTCCCATAAAGACCATTACTGCATCTTTATAATCTAATAGCGGTGAAACATTATCTTCTGCTAAAACTTGGCCGCCTTTTTTAATTTTCGCGCCTAAATCTTCAATTTTAACATCCCCTTGGTTCTCTCTAGCAGAACCAAAAATATCACATAGGAAAACATGGTCAGCTAAATCCAAAGCTTCAGCAAAGTCATCCATTAAAGCTATCGTTCTGGTAAAAGTATGGGGTTGGAAAACCGCAATAATTTCTTTGTCAACGTATTTTTGACGGGCAGCATCAATCGTTGCTTTGATTTCTGATGGATGATGGGCATAATCATCAACGATAATCATATCAGCGACTTTTTTCTCGCTAAAACGGCGTTTCACCCCTGCAAAAGTTTTCATCTCACTAGCAACTTTTTGCATATCTAATTTTTCAAAATAAGCCACAGCAATCACACCTAAGGCATTCATAATATTATGCATACCATAAGCTGGCAAATCAAAATGGCCAATAAATTCATCATGATAATAAACATCAAAAGATGAATGTTCAGGGTTTCTTTCGATATTACGGGCTTGAATATCATCAGTTTCGTTGACACCATAATAGTGAATCGGCACATCTGCTTCAAGTTTTCTTAAATAAACATCATCACCAAAAGCGATAATGCCTTTTTTAACATTTTTAGCCATTGATTGAAAAGCATCAAAGACATCTTCAATACTTTCATAATAATCAGGATGATCAAAATCAATGTTAGTCATAATTGCATAATCAGGAGAATAAGCTAAGAAATGTCGGCGATATTCACAAGCTTCAAAAGCGAAAAAGTCTGCGTGCGGATCACCATGACCTGTGCCATCACCAATTAAATAACTCGTTGGCGCAACACCACTTAAAACATGAGCTAACATCCCTGTTGTCGTAGTTTTCCCATGGGAACCAGTTACCGCAACACTAGTGAAAGGTTGAATTAATTGACCGATAAAATCATGATAACGAATCACTTCAATCCCTAATTCTTTTGCTCGTTGAATTTCTGGATGTTCATCAGGAAAGGCATTACCAGCAATAACTACTAATCCTGGATGAATATTTTTTTCATCAAAAGGAAAAATTTCCACACCTGCTTTTTCTAAATCACGTTGTGTGAAAAAATATTCGGTAACGTCCGAACCTTGAACTTTTAATCCTTTTTGATGTAATACTAAAGCTAAAGCGCTCATACCAGAGCCCTTGATTCCCACGAAATGATAAACTAACTCTTGATTTCCCATTATATTATCCTCTTTTCTCTATTTCGAAGCTATGAACTCGTCATAGCAGATAACCAGCCACTTTACACGAACTACATTATCTAACAAATACAGAAAAATTTCAATCATAAAAACTCAAATCTAAAGCAAAAGCTTTAAGTCTTTTAAAAGTCTTTTCGCTAGTTTCCTAGCTTCAAGCCATTTTCAAAAGATTTTTATTGTTTCAATAAGAGAAATCCCTATCATTTTGGCCTTTTTCTTTCCTGTAAAAAAGAAGAACATCTCTAGTAATTAGAAATGTTCTTCTTTATTTGTAATTGATTATTCGACACAGACACCGATTCCGATAGCTTTTTCACCTAAATGCGTACCGATTACCGGACCAAAATGACCGATTTCGATTTCTGCTTCTGGATAAAGAGCTTGCAATTTGGTTTTTTCCTCTAAAGCAACTTCTAAATTATTCCCATGAATCACGTAAAATTTCATTTTATGAGGAACTTCTTTATTTTTCTGTCCGACAATTTCTTCAACACGAGTAAAGGCTTTTTTAGTAGAGCGAATTTTTTCGTGTAAAACAATTTTGCCATCATCAAAAGTTAAAATTGGTTTGATTTTTAACAACCCACCAATAATCGCAGCACCGTTAGTTAAACGGCCACCACGTACCAAATTGTTTAAATCATCAACAATTAAATAAACAAAAATGTTATCACGAATCAAATCCAAATGATTGGTAATCTCTGTTAAAGATTTTCCTTCTTCAGCCATTTTCAAAGCGACTTCAACCATATGGCCCATTGGCACACTGGTAATTTTTGAATCATAAGGAAGAATTGTCACGCCATCAATCGTATCTTTAATTGAATTTAAAGTATTTACAAATCCTGAAATACCACCAGAAAGGTGAATACTTAAAATTGTATCATAGCCTTTTTCAGCAATTTCTTCATATACCTTCAAAACTTCTCCTAAAGCTGGTTGAGAAGTTGTAGGGAATTCTTTACTTTGTTTTAATAATTCATAATAAGCATCAGCTTCAATATCAATTCCTTCATTATAAATTTTACCATCTAAAATTACTGGAATTGGAACCGTAAAGAGATTTTCACTTGCTTGAATCTCTGGCGATAAAAAAGCTGTACTATCTGTAACAACTGCTAATTTCATTGATTTTCCTCTCAAACATAATTTTTCACAACATAACAAATATATCATAAACTTTCACGGAATAAAATTGATTTTCCATTTTGATTTATAAATTTTTTATTTTTCCACCATTTATTGATTAAAAAAGGCTTGCGCTGCTTGACGGTTCATTTCTTCATCAATATCTAAAACACTACCGACATCATATTCACCAAACTGCCAAGAACCTTCAACAGGGATGCTCAAACGCTCAATCCCACTAACCCCTTTAGCAACATGTAAAGAATTAACTACCATATGGGTCATTGGTAAATCGGTAGCGGTATAACCCCAAACTTTACCAGCAGCATAAGGTAAGCGCAACAGCACTAAAGGATTTTTCATTTGGCCAAAAATAGCTGACATGACTTGCTGCTGACGCCGAACTCGACCAAAGTCTCCTTCTTCATCCATTCTGAAACGAGCATACTGTAATAAAGTATGACCGTCCATTTTTTGGATACCTTGATTAATAAAGACGCCATCTAAATCCAAATCTTTTTCGGCATCAATTTTAACACCACTGCTGAAAATCGCATCAATCGCTTTTTCAAAAGTTTTAAAATCCACAATGGCATAATAGCGACAAGTGATACCAAAATTAAGCTCCAGCGTCTGCCGTAATAAATCAGCCCCACCATAAGCGTAAGCCGAGTTAATTTTATCATAACCATAACCGGGAATATTCACATAAGTATCTCGCATAAAAGAAGCCAACTTCGGCTTGCCACTATCAATATTTAAAACCATAATCGTATCTGCTCGGGCGGTTTCTCCTTCACGGCTATCACTTCCCAACAAAAGAATATTCTTATTGCCTGTTCCACTGCTTACACCGTTAAAAGTCATCACTTCCTGTTGGGGAATGGATGAATCCAGCTCCGCTTGAACTTTACCTACAAAAAAACTAGCAACTTCAATTAAAATAAATAATAGCAAAAACTTGAAAATTTTCTTTTTAAAGGAAGATTTACGCTTGGGTCGCTTTTCTTTATTTCTGCGGAAACCAAAGCGGCGTTTCTTTTGTGGGGTTTGATAATCATCTTCATCATAATGATCAGCTTGATAATCCTGATAATGATCTTTAGGCTGATTGACTTCTTTGCGGACAGAAAAATTATTTTTCTGTTCTGCCCGTTGAGATTCTTTATGGATTTTTTGATATCGATCCATTCGACTCATTTTTATCGCCACCTATCCTCAATAAGCATAGCGAAAAACAGCAAAAATTGCACGTTACTTTACTTTATTTTAAAGATTTTTTCTCTTTTTTAAGAGATAGCCAGCAAAAATCATGGATAAAAGCAAAAAAAGTGTCGATTGTCAGCAATCAACACTTTTTTTCTGATTATTTGGGAACTTGATATTCTACCGATTCTAAATAACTATAATTACGAATTTTTTCAACATTAAAACTTAAAACACAATAATTAGGATCCGTTACCCCACCAGCATAAAAAGCTTCGTCCCCCACTTGCCAAAGCATCTCCTTATAAGCAGAAGATTTTAAAATTTCAATCTTGCCCATTAACAAAACACCTTGAAAATTAGTAGCATCACATAAGTAAAGACAAGCTTTTTCATTATTAGTGTAGTCTTTAATCTTATTGGTTAAAGTATCGGTTGTAAAATATAATTTTCGCAGTCCTTCTCTTTTACGGGGGGACATCATGGCTCTAATTTGCGGAAATCCCGCTTGGTCTACTGAACCTAAAAAAGCCAAACTTTGTTCATCAAATAATTTTGTCGCTAAAGTTTCATCTATCGTCATCTACTCTTCACCGCCTGTTTTTACTTTAAATTACCTTACTAAAGTAGAATTGTAAACGGATTATTTCGACGAGTTTCCTTAGTTTATAGGAAAATTTTGACAATCTAGTAGTTAAAAACCGCCTGCTACGATGATTGTTCTTACTTTCATCGTAGCAGACGGTTATATTTCACTATTTATTAGAGTTTTTCTTGTTTTTACGAACAGTTCTTGTTTGCTGACGGCGTTCAATTTTGCGTTTTTGTTTGTTGCTATCAGAAATTGCTCGGTCAATTTTTTTCTTGTAGCCTGGTTTAATTTTTTTCTTTTTCTTTTTCACTAAACCAATTAGTGTTGGATCAAGCTCATCACGAGATTTTTCCCGTTTTTCCCGGCGTTTACGATCGTAAGTAGCAACAATTTCACCATCTTTAATTTCTTTCGGATGAAATTTCACTCCTAAATCTTCGATTGCTAAAATCGTTTGATCTTCTTCTGGCGTATATAAAGTAATCGCAGTGCCTGATAAACCATTCCGCCCGGTCCGCCCTACTCGGTGAATGAAGAAATCTAAATCCTCAGGAATTTCAGCATTAATTACATGGGAAACCCCTTCGATATCAATCCCGCGAGCTGCTAAATCGGTCGCAACCACGTATTGAAATTCCAAGTTTTGAACTTGGCGCATAATTCTTTTACGTTCTCGTGGCGTAATATCACCATGAATTTTAGCGACTTTCAAGCCTTGATTTTTCAAATAATCGGCAATCTCATCCACTCGTTGTTTCGTATTTGCAAAGACAATTGCTAAATAAGGATGCCCAATTGTTAATAATTGATGAATCAAACGATTTTTATTTTTTCCTTTAGTAGAGATTAACCAATTATCAATGGTTTCAGAAATCACGGCTTTAGGACGAATCTCTTCAATAATCGGATTCTCCATATATTTTTTTAAAAATGGTCGTAATTTTTCCGGAATCGTTGCTGAAAAAACTAGCATTTGTAGTTTTTCAGGTAAACGACCGGCAATTTGATCCACTTCTGCTAAAAAGCCCATATCTAAAGTCATATCCGCTTCATCAATGACAAAAGCAAAGGCGGTGTGAACTTTTAAAGCTTGCTCATTCATAATATCTAAAATCCGCCCAGGCGTCCCTACCACAATATGTGGTTGTTGGTGTTGCAAGCGATCTAATTGTCTTTTTTTATCCGTTCCCCCCACGAAATTCGTTACCCGAATCGCTGGTTGAGAAAATTCAGCAATTTGCACTGCTGCTTGATAAATTTGACCGGCTAATTCACGACTTGGTGCCGTAATTACCACTTGAACTTCATCTTTTTCTGGATTAACTTTATTCATTAAAGGCAACAAAAAGGTATGGGTTTTACCTGAACCTGTTTGTGATTGCCCCACAATATTTTTATTTCTTGTTATTAAAGGAATTAATTTTTCTTGAACTTCTGTTGGTGTTTCAAATCCTTTATCTGTTAAAGCTTCGTAAATAAAGGGTTGAAACTGAAAATCTTTAAAGCTTGCCATGCAAGTACCCCGTTTCTAAATAATGCGTTCTAGCGCATTATACCATAAAAAAGCTGTTGTTTTCACGCTTTTTATTATTCCCTTCATAAAATATCTCCCCCTGCCAGAAACGGGAATTTACGGACTACTTAAAGCAAATTTATTTAGATTTAACAATTAGCGTGCTATAATTGATTTAAATACAGCTTTTTTAGAGAGGAACTTCATGATGAAAAAAATCAGCTGGCGCTTAAGTTTAATTACCCTTTTTTCAGGTTGCCTGTTTTTTAGTAAAGAAACTTTAGCCGCCGACATGTACCGTCTCTACAATCCGAATAGCGGTGAGCATTTTTATACTAAAAAGTTTTCAGAACGAGATGCTATTTTTGAAATGGGCTGGGATTATGAAGATGTTGCCTGGAATGCACCGAAATCAGGAACTCCCGTCTACCGCCTCTACAACCCGAATGTTGGCGATCATCACTATACCACGGATGAAAATGAAAGCAAAAATTTGACCGATCAAGGCTGGGAATTTGAAGGTGTCGGTTGGTTTTCTGATCAAGATCAAGCTATCCCGATTTATCGAGCATATAATCCTAATGCTGCCACCGGAACTCATCACTATACAGCTAATCAACAAGAAATCATTGCTTTAATAGCGGAAGGTTGGCAAGCAGAAGGCATTGGCTGGTACGCTGCTGCAAATCAAGAAAAAGAAAATTTAGTTCCCGTTGAAATCCGCGGAAACTATCAAGGTACTAGTATTTATGATGATAAAGTTGTCCGCATTGCTTTTTCTAGCAACGAAGTAATTTATGGTGGTTACTCTTATTTAATTAATCAAGTAGAAAGTCAAGCGGCTGGTTATCAACTATTTTGGGATCCTAACGATTTTAATGAAAGATATGATACTGACTTGTCGGAAGTCGTCCCTTTTAACTTAGAGAAAACTTCTCAAGGTTTTCAAATAGATTTAGCTATCGTTAAATTTGAAATTAATTAACTAAAAAAACTGCGAGAATTGAAGTTTAATCAACTTCGTTTCTCGCAGTTTTTACATATTCAAGAATTTTTGATGAACCTCAGGAAAACTTTTCTTTAAACTAATCAAGCGACCAGTTTCGGCTGATAGAAAACAGTGTTTACTATAGCCAGTTGTTAACAGCTCATTAGTTTGATTGCGAATCTCATAAGATAAAGTTAAACGTGTGCCTGTGTACTCATCAACTTTCGTATAGATCAAGACTTGGTCATTAAAACGAACCATTTCTTTATAGGTGGCTAAAACTTCTAAAACAGGAATGATAATGCCAATCTCTTCAATTCTTTGATAAGAAATTTCGCATTTATCCAAGTAATCAACTCGAGTTTCTTCAAACCAACGAATATAATTGGAATGATGAATAATCCCCATTTGATCCGTTTCATAGTATTGGGCTTTGCGACGATAAGGTGTGATTTCTGTCATAACACGGCTCCTCACTCTTTTTATAACAAATTTTAACGAACAGAACCAAATTTATTAAATGGTGAGTAGCGGAAACGAACAACCCCAGCGATATCATCTTTAGAAATTAACCCAAAGGTACGGCTATCTTCCGAATTTTCACGATTATCTCCTAAAACAAGATACATATCTTTAGGAATTTCTGTGGTTTCTCGTAAACTACCTGCTAAGCCAGGGGTATTTTCAATGATATCTTCAAAATCAAAACCAGCCTCTAACCCACCAGTGTTGGCTACATATTTTTCCTTCAAGCTTTGATTATTGATTGTTAAAATGCCATCTTCATACTGTACAGAATCCCCAGGCATCCCCACAATTCGTTTCACGTAATATTCATCAGAAGATTTAGCAGTTGGTGGCACGAAAGCTACAATATCAAAGGCATCAAGCTTTTCATGTTTTAAGTAAACAACTTTTTCTTTCGTTTCTAAAGTTGGCTCCATAGAGTCACCTACTACTTTACCGGTTCCAATACTCATACTAAGCATCACAGCTCCGAATAGTAGCACGCCACTTAGAACTAAAATCAAGCTAGTTATAATGATTTGCAAACGGAATTCTTTTTTCTTTTGCTCCCGCATGCGTGCTTCATAAGCTTGACGTTTACGACGTTGACGGGCTCTTTGCTTTTCAGCTTCCGTTCTTGGCCGTTTTTTCCGTGGTTTATCTCCATTAACCTCTAGCTGAGAGTTAATTTTAATCGCTGCATTTTCATCATTAGCACTGCTTTTTTTCTTTTCGGCTACAGATTTTGCCAATTTAGTGCTTTTGCCTGTTGCAACAGGTCTTTTTCTTGATTTGGCAGACTGGCTTTTTTTCTTTTTCGCTACTTTTTCAGGATTAGTTGCCCCTGATTTTGCCCCAGTAGTTTGTGGCTTCTTTTTCTTTTTAGGTAAATCTGTTTGTTTTTCTTTAGTTGGTTCCATAAATTATATTTTCACCGCCAGCAATTATTTAAAATCCTACAGAATTACAGTATCAGTTTTAACCGCTTTTGTCAAAGCCTGATAGGAAAAACACCCCAGAAAAATCAGCTTTTACTTGCTTAATTTTCTTTATTTTGGCTGGCAGAAAATTTTAGCTAAATAAATTACTAAAGAAATCTTTAATGCCTTGCCATAAGCTTTGGAAAAATCCTTGGTTTTCCTTAACTGCATTAGTTAAATCGCCAAATTTATCACCAATGCCATTTAAAGTATTTTTAAAACCATCACTAATTTTATCTAATTGGGCTAATGATTCTTCTGAAAGCACACCATCAGTACTTGCATAGCGTTGCGCTAAAGCCACCAATTGATTAATGCTATCTTGCGAGATATAGTCAGATAAATCATTTTTAGCTAAAGCGTTGTTAACAATTTCAGTGACTTCTTCTGCAGTAACATTTTCACCGACTTTTTCTTTTAACTCCGCCAAATCTTTTTTGATATCAACTAAAGTTTGATTTAATTGGGTTTGATAAGCTTCTTCCGCCGCCGCTTGTTCTTCTGCTGATAAATCACTATTTTCACTAGCTGCTTGTTGGGTAATTTCGTTAGCCACTTGATTGGTGGTTGCTAATTCATCTTGGGCTAACTGCGCGCGATCGGTATCGATCACATCACCATTGGCTTCAAAGGCCTTATAAACACCAGTCAAAGCACTTTCACCAGTTACTTTAACAATACTTCCTACGTTAACGGTGGCGTCCGTAATCCCAGCGGTAATTAAAGGATTTTTATACTGGTCAGCTGTAATTTCGGTAATATTTTCTGGTGTTAAAATACTAACAGTAATTCCCTTACCAGGATTTTCTCGCGTTACAACTACGGAACTAAGCATAGAAGCATCATCGCCACTACCAGAGCCTAAATAATGAATTAAATCCGCCCCAGTCGCTGTTTGAATATTGACTTGATCAGCATTTACTTTTAATAAATTCATGGTTTCTCCCCGCTGAGCTTCAGATAAACCTGCTCCAGCGACAAAAGTTGGTTTCCCCCAACGTTCATTAATAACGGTATCTTCATTGACAGCCTCGCTAATTGAAGCAAAACCTGCTAAACTCACGGTACTAAGTAATAGGGTCATCATCCCAGTAACTACTTTATTTATTTTCATTGTTTCGTTCCTCCATTATCTATATCTATCAAAAAATAAGTACAAATTTATCATAACGTAATTTTTGTCAGTTCCCAAATAAGAAGACTTATTTTTAGAGATACTTAAACATTTTCAATAAAAATTAAAAAACTTGAATATCTCATAAAAAATGAAATACCCAAGTTTTGCTTTAAATATCTTTTGTTAAAAAGTGAATTTGACCATCTTTATCACGAGATAAGATTGTATTTTCTTTCAAATAAGTAAAGGTTAATTGATTAACACTCTCATCTTGTAACATTGTTTCATAGCCATTAAAGATGTCTCGCATATATTTTTTGTATGCAAATTTCTTTTTTAAACGTTTATTCATTGTCCACCATCCTGCTGTTTTCTACCTTCTTATCCTAACAAGAAATAGCCTAAGAAACAAGATATTTTTCTTAAATCAGCAAGTCATGATACAATTATCAAGGAGGTGTTAACTACGTCATGACAAATCATTGTTATATTTTTATTGGCCCTAGCGGCTCTGGAAAAACAACTTTAACCAATCAACTTTTTTCCGAAAAACAAAAAATTATTTCTCATACCACCCGTGCTCCCCGTCCAGCAGAAATAGCTGGTAAAGACTATTATTTTATTTCTGAAAAAGAATTTAAAACTTTAATTGCCACAGAAGCTTTTGCTGAATACGATTGCTATCAGGGCGATTATTATGGCGTTACTAAAAAAGAATTAACTGACAAATTAGCAGCCGCTGATTGCTATAATGTCTTGACTTTAAAAGGTTTTTTAACGCTAGCAGAAAACGACTCACAGCAAGCTATCTTGCCAGTTTTATTAACGGCTAATCAAGCTACTTTGCAACAGCGTTTAAGTAAACGTGGCGATGCAGAAGAAATAATCACAAAACGCTTAGCTTCAGCTGAAGCAGAAATGCTTAGCTATAAAATACTTGATAACCACCCAAAAGTCATCCGAATTGATGCTAATCAATCATTAACTAGCATGATTTTGTCTTTTAAAGAGCAAGTTCAGCAAGCATGATTTACTGACAAATTAGTTCCTTAGTGGTTACTAATTGCTGTAACTGCTCTTTAGTTGTTCTTTTTTTCGATAGCGCAGGAAGTTCAGCTAATGAAAAATAGTCCATCTGCAAAGTTTCCAGATTTTCCTGAAATTCACCACTTAACACTTCACAGCGAAAAACTAATTTATAATATTGAAATAACTGGGGAATATCTCCCCGTAAATTCGTATCAAAAATCGCTAATAATTCTTGAACAGCCACCTCTAAGCCTGTTTCTTCAAAAACTTCCTTGCGAACATTTTCCATCGGGGTGATTCCCACTTCAGCGTAGCCGCCAGGTAAGGACCACTCCTCACTAATAGCATCTTGAACTAATAAAATTTTATCTTCTTTTTGAATAAAAGCCCGCACATCCACTTTCGGTGTTGGATAGCCTTCATCTTTTTCTGTAATTTTTTGTAAATCAGTAAAAGAATTTTCGCTCACTTTACTTAATAACTGTAAAGAAATTTCTTTTAATTCTCGATAGCGTTCTTGATCAAATTGATCTTTTCCATAAAAAATACCCGCTTCGGCAATCGTTAACAAGCGACGATAAGTATCAAATAGTTGGCGATTCATAAAATCAGCTCTCCTTTTGAATTCGATTTCATTGACAACTAAACTATAGCAAAGCCACGTTGACTTAACAAATAATTTTCTAAAACTTCAGATAAAATTAAAAAGAGTAGGGCAAGTTGCGTTTACCCTACTCTCCTATTATTTTATTCACTAATTAAATGCACTGGATAATGACCGAAAATCTTGATTTCGCCACCTAGCAAACGAATTTCCTCTAAAGCATTTTCAATTAACGCCATCGGTTTCTCGACATTAATATCAATTAAAAAGAAATATTCTCCCAAGCTAGTTTTTAAAGGGCGAGATTCAATTTTACTTAAATCTATTTCCCGCCAACCAAAAGCCGATAAAGCTTTATGTAAAGAGCCTGGTTGATTGTAAGGCATAGTAATCGCTAAACTAATTTTCTCCATTGAAACTGGTAATGGCAAAGTCATATTTTTACCACCAATCACCCAAAAACGGGTGCGATTGATTTCAATATCTTGAATATTTTCAGCGACAATTTTCAAACCATATTTTTCGGCAGCTTGTTTTGCAGCAATTGCACCAATATTTCGTTGACGATTCAATTGAACATAATTGGCACCATAAGTTGTTGACGGAGCTTGCTCTATTTCAATCTCATCAAAATGTTCTTCAATAAATTTACGGCATTGGGCCAAGGCTTGCGGATGAGAAATAATTTTTTCTAACTGCTGCCAATTGTCTTGATGCTCTGGCGCCACCATTAAATATTGATGAATCGGTAAAACAATTTCTGCCCCCACTGTTAAATCGGCTTGATGGAATAAATAATCCAGCGTGGTATTAACAGAACCCTCAATCGTATTTTCAATAGGAACAACCGCTAAAATCACTTCTTCATATTCCACTGCTTTAATACAAGCGGGAATTGATGGATAAGCAATTAATGTTTCAGTTGGAAAAGCCGTCATGGCTGCCCGATGAGTAAAAGAACTTTCAGGCCCTAAATAACCAATTTTCATCACATTTCACCTACATACGCTAAAATTTCCGCCACAATCGTTGCCGGAGTTTTACCAGTTGTATCTACAATCAAACTGGCACTTTCTTCATAAAAAGGAATTCTTCCTTGATAAATTGCTTTAATTTCCTCAGGATTTTTTGCTGCAACTAAAGGTCGAACATTTACGGTATCAGCTAATAAGCGTTTCACTAATTCATCTGCATCAGTTTTTAAATAAACGACTACAGGCATTTGTTTTAACAACTGGCGATTTTCTTCTTTTAAAACGATGCCACCACCAGTTGAAATAATTTGCGTTAAATTCATAGTTTTTTTCAACACTTGGGTTTCTTTTTCTCTGAAAGCTGCTTCCCCGTATAAATCAAAATATGCTTGAATTGTCATGCCGATTTCTGCCACGATTAAATCATCAAAATCAATCGGCTGCATTTGTAAACTTTCTCCTAAAGCTTTGCCAATTGTAGTTTTCCCAGCTCCCATAAAGCCAATTAAAACGATACTTTTCATGGAAATCCCTCTTCCTTTTCTCTAAAAGCTAAGTTAATCTTGTTGAACTAATTTCGCTAAATCATCAAAGAAAGTTGGATAAGAAACCGCCACAGCTTCAGCTTGCTCTAAAATGACTTCCCCTTCAGTAACTAACAAAGCCGCAATTTGCAACATCATCCCGATTCGATGATCTCCGTAACTAGTAACTTTAGCCCCATGTAATGGCGTTGGGCCATTAATAATTAACCCATCATCCGTGCCTTGAATATCCGCCCCCATTTTTTGTAGCTCACAGGCAACTGCGTCAATTCGGTTGGTTTCTTTAACTTTTAATTCTTCAGCATCACGAATAATCGTTTGCCCTTCTGCCTGAGTGGCTAATAAAGCAATAATTGGCAACTCATCAATTAAGCGGGGAATAATTTCGCCCCCAATAGTTGTTGCTTTTAACTGAGAAGTTGTGACGCTTAAGGATGCTGATTGATTTAACTGATCAACTTCCGTGATTTCTAGTTGGCCATTCATTTGCTGAATCACCTCTAAAATTCCAGTACGAGTAGGATTTATCCCCACATTAGCTAAATGAATTTGGCTATTGGCAACTAATAAACCAGCTACTAAGAAAAAGGCCGCTGAAGAAATATCTCCCGGAACAATTACTTCTTGACCTATTAATTTTTGTGGACCGACAATTTTAATTTCTTTGCCTATTACTTCAATTTCACCGCCGAATTGACGAATCATTTCTTCTGTATGATTTCGTGAGATCTCTTTTTCAAAAATCACACTTTCGCCGTGAGCTTGTAAAGCTGCAAAAATAATCGCTGATTTTACTTGGGCGCTAGCCACAGGCATTTGATAAGTAATTGGTTGTAAATCTTTATTGCCTTTAACGGTAATCGGTGGAAATTCGCTGTTAACAACACCATTTAAACTTGCCCCCATTTGACTAAGTGGCGCCATCACCCGATTCATCGGTCGTTTGCTTAAAGAATCATCACCTGCTAACACTGTAGTAAAATCAGAACCAGCTAAGATTCCCATTAACAAACGAATCGTCGTGCCAGAATTCCCCATATCTAAAGTTTCTGCTGGGGCTTTTAAGCCAGTAAAACCTTTACCATCTACCGTAATTGTTGTGCCATCATCTTCAATCGCCACACCTAGTTTACGAAAAGCAGCTAAAGTTGATAAACAATCTTCTCCTCTCAGAAAATTATGAATTACCGTCTGACCTTCAGCAATCGCCCCAAACATAATGCTACGATGAGAAATTGATTTATCTGCCGGTATTTCTAAGCTACCAACTAAGCTTTTTGGATTTGTTAATAATTTCATTTTAGCTGTTCTCCTTCATTTTCCACCACAATAGCACTGTTATTTCAAGCGACAAGCATAGCTAGTTTGCGCTTCAATACAAGCTTTGCCTTTTAATAAATCATGGTTAGTTTTAAAAGAAACTTGCAGGACACCAATAATTTCTTCCCGTGTTTCTTGAATTTTCAAATTAATAATCGAAAGGCCCGCTTCCCCTAATAAGCCCGTAACTTCAGCAATTACCCCTGGTTGGTCAGGCACATCAATATATAAATCATGAAAGGCCGGAATCGCCCCATTTTCATGAACAGGTAAACGATCTCGGGTATCTTTTGCTCGATCGAAAAATTGATAAATCGCTGCTTCATCGCCAATTGCTAACCAATGAGTGACATGGGTCATTAGACGTTGCCATTCAGCAATCCCCGCTAATAAAGTTTCCCGATTACTAATCAAAATATCCGTCCACATTTGTGGGTCCGAAGAAGCAATCCGGGTAATATCCCGAAAACCACCTGCCGCTAATTGCTTGGCACGGGGATATTTTTGACTAAACACATCGCTTTGATTCACTAACCCCGCTGCAATAATATGGGGTAAATGACTTAACATGCCGGTAATTTGATCATGTTCATCAGCCTCTAACTCAACAAATTTTGCCCGCGTGCCCTTTAATAAATCTTGCAAGCTAGCTAAAGCCATAGGATTTTTTTCAATAGGGGTAAAAATATAATAAGCATTTTCAAATAAATCAATATTTGCTGCTAAAACGCCTGATTTATGAGAACCCGCCATTGGATGACCACCGATAAAAGTAATCGGCAATTCCGCAGCTACCTTAGTGATTTCTTCTTTGGTGCTACTGGCATCTGTGATAATCGCCTGTTCTTTCAAAGGTAATTGTGCCAACTCTTGCAATGTAGCAATGCCCGCTTTGACAGGAATCGCTAAAAAAATCACATCCATTTCAACAGCTGTTGTTTGCCAAGTTTGACTGATTTCATCAATAATACCTTTTTCTTTGGCGATTGCTTCACTGCTTTTATTTTTATCCCAACCATAAATGATGATTTCAGGATGTTCTTTTTTGATAGCTAAAGCTAACGAGCTACCAATCAAACCTAAACCAATCATTAAAATTTTCTTTGTCATTGCCATTTACTCCCATCTCGTGAATGTTATTGAAAAACTTAACTAATTAATAGTTTTGCAAATATTCACGATAGGCAGTTAGATTGATTTTTAATCTTTCAAAAGAATCACTTTCAAATTGGGCTAAAATTTCTTTAGCTAATTCAGTCGCTACCACGCTTTCACAAACAACACTGGCTGCCGGAACAGCGGTACTATCTGAACGTTCAACACTAGCTTTAAAAGGTTCTTTCGTATCAATATCGACACTTTGCAAAGGCTTATATAAAGTCGGAATCGGCTTCATAACTCCTTGAACAACAATTACTTCACCGTTAGTCATACCACCTTCAAAACCACCTAGATGATTGGTTTTACGAGTGTAGCCAGCTTTTTCGCTCCAAATAATTTCATCCATCACTTGTGAACCTGGCAGATTTCCCATTTCAAAACTAACGCCAAAAGAAACGCCTTTAAAAGCATTAATACTCATGACTGCTTGCGCAATTTTGGCATCTAATTTGTGGTCCCACTGCACATAACTACCTAAACCGGCTGGCACACCACCAACTACGACTTCAACAACGCCACCAATGGTATCCCCATTTTGCTTCGTTTTATTAATTAATTCTTTCATCGCGACTTCACAAGTTCCGTCAACTACCCGAACTTCAGAAGCTTCAGAGAGCTGTTTAATTTCTTGCACTGTAATATTTTCAGGAACAGTTGCCTTAATACCGCCTAAAACGACCACATGCCCCGCTACTTCAATGCCTAATTCTTTTAATAATTTTTTAGCTACTGCACCAATTGCTACCCGCATAGTTGTTTCTCGTGCAGAAGAACGCTCTAAAATATTCCGTAAATCTCGTTGGTTGTATTTCATGCCACCAACTAAATCAGCATGGCCTGGTCGTGGATGACTGACACGACGAAGCTGCTGATCTTCTACGCTAACTTCTGAAACTGACATAATTGTTTGCCAATTTTTCCAGTCTTTATTTTCAACGACTAAAGTTATGGGTGAGCCTAACGTTTTACCGTGACGAACACCAGATGTAATGCGCACTTGATCTTTTTCAATTTTCATGCGACCGCCACGACCATAACCGGTTTGGCGACGCGCTAATTCACGATTGATATCGTCAGCTGTTAAAGGCATCCCAGCTGGTAAGCCTTCAATAATTGTTGTTAATTCTGGACCATGTGATTCTCCAGCTGTAATAAAACGCATGTTCTTGCTTCCTTTCAAAAAAATCGTTTATTTTTTTAAGTAGTCTTTCATTTCTTCAATCGCTACTTGTTGGATTTCAGCCTGACCAATTGCCGTAACTAAAATCAGTTTCAAGTTGCTACCTCGTGTTTTTTTATCATGAGTAATCGCTTGATATAATTCTGCTTCATCCCAATTTTCACAAGTAATCGGTAAACCAAACTTTTCAACTAAGGTCGTTAACTGATTGGTAAAATCAGCTGGCATTTTGCCTTTAGCTTCAGCTGCTTTTGAAATTTGAATCATGCCAATCGCTACAGCTTCACCATGAGTTACCACACCATAGCCAATCGTATTTTCAATGGCGTGACCGATCGTATGACCAAAGTTTAAATTCAAGCGAATCCCGTTATCTAATTCATCTTCTTCTACCACTTTTTTCTTGATTTTTAAACAAGCTAAAATAACAGCTTCAGCATTTTCTAAAAGTTCATATTCATCTTTAAATGAATCCAACAGCTGCCATAAATCTTGATCGGCAATTGCCGCATATTTGATAATTTCCCCAATTCCTTCACGAATCCGACGAGTCTCTAAAGTTTGCAAAGTAGCAATATCAATTAAAACTCCATCTGGTTGCCAAAAAGCACCAACTAAGTTTTTAGCTTTGGTTGTATTAACGCCAGTTTTCCCACCAATACTGCTGTCCACTTGCGCCAATAACGTTGTCGGCACTTGTAAGAAGTGAATGCCCCGCATATAAGTTGCGGCCACAAAACCTGCCAAATCGCCAACAACACCACCACCTAAAGCCAAGATACCATCAGAGCGGGTAAATTGTTGCTCCGCTAAAAAATCATAACAGTTGCTAACTTGACTTAGGGATTTGCTTTTTTCACCAACTGGCACTACGAATTTATAAGGGGTAAAGCCTGCTGCCTGTAAAGCCTGCATAACAACTTCGCCGTAAAAACCATCCACCGTTTCATCGGTGATTACTGCAATTTTTTGGCTCTGCCATAATTTCGCTGCCCAAGTTCCAACTTGTTTTAAACCTTGGTTTTCGATTAAGATATCATATTGATGATGGGGCAATTTAACAGTTAACATGCCGTCACTTCTTTCTAATTTTATCTATTTTTCCATTAATAAATTATAAAGCATCAATTTCTTTCATCGCTTTTTCGATAATTTTAACTTCTTGCATCATTTTTAAATAAGTTTTTTCATTTAAAGATTGTGGACCGTCTGACCAAGCATTTGCTGGATCAGGATGAATTTCAACAATCATTCCGTCTGCTCCTGAAGCAACGCCAGCTCTAGCCATTGGTGCTACTAAATCCCAGATACCTGTACCGTGACTTGGATCCACAATAATTGGGAAATGACTCAATTTTTTAATCAAAGGTACAGCACTTAAATCAAAAGTATTACGGGTTGCTGTTTCGTAAGTCCGAATGCCTCGTTCAATGAAAATGACATTGTTATTATTTTCAACCGCAATGTATTCGGCAGCATTTAACCACTCATCAATTGTACCAGAAATTCCACGTTTCAAACCAATTGGCTTGCCAGTTTTGCCGACTGCTGTCAATAATTTAAAGTTTTGCATATTCCGGGCACCGATTTGTAAAATATCGCTGTATTCAGCGACTATGTCAATATGGCCTTCATCCATGACTTCGGTAATGACTTGCATACCTAATTCATCGGCTGCTTGGCGAATGTATTTCAAACCTTCTTCTTCCAAGCCTTGGAAAGCATATGGGGAAGTTCTTGGTTTAAAAGCACCTCCACGTAAAACTTGTGCGCCACCAGCTTTAGCAATGCGGGCACATTCACGAATTTGATCCAGTCCTTCAATCGAACAAGGCCCTGCCATCGTGACAAAATTCTCCTTACCTCCAATTTTTACGCCATTAACATCGACAACGGTATCTTGCGGGTGAAATTCTCTTGAAGTAAGTTTGTAAGTATTAGAAATACGGACAGTATTTTCAACACCTTCGTAACTGTTGAAAGCTACATCTTGCAATTTTCGGGTATCTCCTAATAAACCAATCACCACATGGTCCTTGCCTTGATTGATTTGAACTTCTAATCCTTCACTTTGTACTCTTTTAATAATATTTTCCACCTGTGTTTTTGTTGCTCCAGCTTTCATAATAACGATCATTTTATTTTTCCTCCAATTAGTTCATATTTTAGTAATAAATTTTTTCAAAAATTTAATTCTATCTTCACTCTGCTTTTCCTACTACATCTTTTCAATAATTGGTTTAACTAAATCAATTGGTAGTTCTTGACCTGTCCAAAGTTCAAAAGCAGCGGCTCCTTGATAAAGTAGCATGCCTAAGCCGTTAGCGGTTTTAGCACCACGAGCTTTGGCGGCTTTTAATAATTTGGTTTCTCTTGGGTTATAAATAATATCAACCACTGCTAAGTTTTCACGAATGATATCAAAATCATTGATTGGTGAAACTTCTACATTCGGTTGCATCCCCACGCCAGTTGCGTTAGTTAATAAAACACTTTCAGCAACATCTTGGGCTAAATTTTCTTGATTGGCTAAATCATTTAAATGAATCTTACAATTAGTTTTTTCACTAATATAAGTTAATTTAGCTTGAATCTTTTCATAAAACTCATCTTTTCTGTTATAGACAGCAATTTCTTTCACGCCATCTAAAGCAGCTTGCACAATAATTGCGGTAGCGGCACCACCCGCTCCAATGATTGTCATTTTTTTACCAATCACTTCAACTTGAAGGTCTTCCAGGTTGCGCATAAAACCTGTACCATCAGTAATATACCCGATTAATTTGCCATTCTGATTAACAATTGTATTGATTGCTCCCACTAATTGCGCGGCTTCACTTAATTCATCCATGTAAGGCAAAGCTGCTATTTTGTTAGGCATCGAAAGATTGGCACCTAGCATTTCAAGATTACGAATAGAATCAATCCCTCTTTCAATTCTTTCTGTACCTAAATCAAAAGCCAGATAAACTGCGTCAATTCCCAATGTTTCAAATCCCGTATTATGAATCATTGGTGAAATACTGTGACGAATCGGGGTTGCAAATAAGCCAACTAATCGTGTATGACCGGTAATTTTATTTTCCATACTTTTTTCCCTTCCTATAATTAATCATTGCTAACCTTCAAATTCCTTCTTCTTGAAAAACAAAAAGAAAGTATCCAATGTAAATTTACAGAAAATCTACAGTGAATACTTCCCAAAAAAGGATAAAATAAAAGCCACTATAGATATTCTCTACGTGGCTGAAAGTCATAACGAAATTCTCTAACCATCATAGATACAAAACCAAGTTTGGTGTTTGCATCCATGAAATCATGAATACAAACCTATCTAAAATAGCTAAAGTAATAGCGATTAGTATTTAACTGTTGTCGAATATTTAGTTCCATGATTAACCGCTCCTAACTGTTTTAAGGTTGAATTTAGTATAGACAGTAAAATAAAGAATGTCAATCTTTTTTTCAGATTTTTTTCAATTTCTCTAAATTGCTGAATCTTTTTGAATGGTTGGCGTCTTAGCAAATAAAATCGCTCCGATAATAAATAGTAAGATTAAACTAGCGATACCATAGCGAGAGTTCCCGGTTAAACTGGTCATAAAACCAAATAACATTGGCCCTAAAATTGCAGAAAATTTACCAAAAATATTATAGAAACCAAAAAATTCATTGGCGTGCTCTTTAGGAATCATCTGGGCAAAATAAGAACGACTGAGCGCTTGAATTCCCCCTTGTGAAGTTCCCACTAAAATACCGACAATCCAAAAATCTAAAACAGAATCCATAAACAACGCATAAATACAAATGAAAGTATAAACCGCAATTGCCAATAAAATCATTTTTTTCGTACCAAAACGTTTAGCCCCTAAGCCATATAAGATAGTAAAAGGGAAAGCAATAAAATTAATCACTAATAAGATAATAATCAATTTATCAGAAGAAACCCCCATATCAATCCCAAAGGCTGTCGCCATGGTAAAAATCGTATCTACCCCATCAATATAGAAAAAGTACGCAATCAGGAAAAAGACGATGCCTTTATATTGACGGATATTTTCAATCGTTCCTTTTAAACGCTGAAAGCTAACTTTCACCGGATTATCAATTGCTTCTAAAGAAAACTTTTGATGAACATGACGAAAAAACGGCAAACTAAACAATAGCCACCACAAGCCCGTTAAAATAAAACAAATTTTCGTAACTAAAATCGTATCTAATAAGCCAAAACCATCAGTCACTTGTAAAATCATCACGGCAATAAATAATAAAGCACTGCCAATATAACCTAAACCATAGCCCATAGAAGACACATTATCCATGCGTTCATCATCGGTTACATCCACCAAAAAGCCATCATAGAAAATATTGGCTCCTTGATAACCCATATGGGAAATGGCATAAATTACTAATAGAGCCACCCAACTTTTATTAGGAACAAAAGCTAGGACAAAAGTCATAATAATACCTGATAAAGCAAATAAGTTAAATAATTTTTTCTTTTTGCCTTCATAATCGCCTAAAGTCCCTAAAATCGGGGCGCTTAAAGAAATCAGCAAAGTTGCAAAAGAGCTAGCATAGCCCCAATAAGCAGTGGAATCTCCATTAGAAATCCCCGCTTCACCAGCGACAAATTTAAAATAAATCGGTAAAATTGCGGTTACCACCACTAATGAATAAGCTGAATTGGCCCAATCGTATAAAATCCAGCCCCGTTCTTCCTTTGTATAACTTTTCCAAAACTTTAACATATGTTAGTTTCCTCTCCCTTTAAGGATAAATTTATGACTCAAACAGCTCAGTTAAAACTTTACCAGCGACAGCTTGTGGAAATGTTTTTAAATCTAAAATTTTTGCAAAAGTCGGTGCTTCGTCAATCAAATTGGCAGCTTCGATGATTTGTCCTTGTTTAATACCAGGACCTTTTATCATCATCGTTGTTGCATAATCAGGTTTGTCAGGAGAAAAACCGTGAACGGCTTTATAGCGCTCGGAAGTCCCTAAGCTATCATCAGGAACAGCTTCAACCACCGCCCCTATAGCTTCATCAATAAAATAATAGCCACTTTTGGCTTCCAACATAAACGTCACATTGGGCGCTGCGCCTTGAGCCGCTGCTTCTTCTGTTGTATAAATTTTTTCAATGCCTGCCACTTGTTTTAATTGGGCTTTAACTTCAGCTGGAGTTACTGAACTGGCTTGGTCAATATAAATATAACAAGAGCCATCACAACTTTTGGCGTAGACTTGCCATTTTTTCTCAACTGTTGCATCGCTTTTGGCTTTTAGCCAACGGTTTTTAGCGAAAAGTGCATTTAAACGAATCATGTTATTTACATCAATTTGATAATGATCCCCTAAAATCACAAAAGTCGTTTCGTCATAGGTTCCCGCTTCTTTAGTCGCTTCAATAATTTCGGCAACTCGCCGATCTTGACGAAGTAAAGCTTGTTTGGCTTCATCCGAACGAACACCATAGCGATGACGCATACTGTCCATATCCACCAAATGAATTAATGTTAAATCGGGCTGCTTGCTTTTTAAAGTATCTACAGCACAGGCCGTTACAAAATCATCTAGCTGTGGTTGCTTAATGCCATTACGCAAATGACCGTATTTCTGATTCATTTCAATTAAAAATAAAGGTGAGCTTGCGCTTAAAGAACGCAATACTTGATTGGTCCAAATGCGATTAGGAAAAATTTCGGCAATATTATAATCAATCGAGCTTTTAGCCGTAACTGGCCATAAAAAAGCCGCTGTCGTAAAGCCTTCTTTTTTAGCGACATCGTACAAAGTTGGTGCTTTAACATCTTTAGCAAACCAATACCAATCAGGTGATTTTCGGTGGGATTGAATTTTGGTATTGTTAATAATGCCATGCTTTTTCGGATATTCCCCCGTTACAATTGTGGTATGTGAAGGATAGGTCAGCGTTGGATAAATCCCCCGCACCTTTTGTACTTGGGTCGCTTCTTTTCTAAAAGCTGCTAAAGTAGGTAAATTATTAATTTCTCCAGCTAAATCACTAGCCCCCATCGCATCAATCGAAATAACTACCATTTTCTTTTTCATAAGCCACTACCCTTTCTACTTGAGCTTATTATACAGAACAAAAAAGCCAACGTCTATTAATAAAAGCGGAGGGTGCTCGTTCAGCTCCCGAGCAAAGTGCAGAATCAAATTATAGTGGCGTTCTTCTGCCACGAATTTTATTCTCACTTTGCCGAGAGGAGCTAGCACCCGCAGCTAGATATCAAGAAAAGCTGTAAAAGCTCGTTCAGCTCTCGAGTAAAGTGCAAAAATAAATTATAGCGGTGTTCTATACCGCGAATTTCTTTTTCACTTTATCGAAGAGAGCTAGCCTTTACAGCTAGACACCATTAAAAGCGGAGAGACTTGTTCAGCACTTCTTCAAAGCCAAAAACCACTTGCCTGCCGCAACAGGCAAGTGGTTTTACTCAATCTCGCTATTTTTCTATCATCCGTAAGAAACTTACATAAGTGATGACAAAGTATAATAAGAATAAAACTAAGAAAACGCCCACGGCACTTAAATAGTATTGCGGGCCAAAAACGTTGATTAAACCGGTGTTGGCTACAAAAGCACTACTTAAAAATATTCCTAAAAATAAACCTAAGAAAATAGTAATCGCCACGGGGAATAAATAATAAAGAGCTAATTGTTTCAAAACGATTTTATTTTTCTCTCGCTGATTAACGCCTAAATTCCCTAAAATTTGGTAGCAATATTTATATTTAGTCGTATCGGAAAGTTGCTGAATCGCTAAAATACTCATGGCTACGATTAGAAAAACTGCTCCGATATAACCTAAAGCAAAACTCATGGTCGCTGCTGAATTGGTGTAATCATGAACCAAATCTTCTCTAACAATTAAAGGACTACCTAATGTAATAATATCTTCACTACCATTGCCATACTCTAGTGTCATCGCAACGCCATCAGGTTCTCCATCTTCATCAACATAAAGATAATCCTGCTCTAATTGACGAGCTAACCCATAAGTATCTTCAACAGAAACATTGGCAGCTAAAACCTCATAATAAGGTGTCATGGTTTCAATTAAGGAATCCGCAACTACAATCAAATAATCCGCGCCATTAGTACCAGCCTGCGTAAAAGGAATCGTTTCGGTATCTTGATATTTTAAAGCTTGCTTGGCAACATTCACTTGGTTGTGCTCCCCATAGTCCACAAACGTTTTTTCTAAACGAGCAGTAACTTGTAAAAGATAACTATCTTCAGCCAAATCAACTGCTTCATAACCAGTTAATTCCCGCAAATAATTATAATCTGACAAAGCCATAAATGTATCATAACCAAAGTATTCCCCTTTAGTTTTGGGTTTTAAATAGTCGTTTAATTGCGTATTGCCATTTTGATAGATAACATAAGTGTATTGCGCCGTCACTTCCCCAAATTCTTCAATCGTCGCCAACGGTTTTGCAAAATCTTCATTTTCTTCTTCACTGACATAGAGAACATCAATTGGCATTAAATACATATCAAAAGCTTCTTTACGATAGCCGTCAAACATCAAGACACACATAAATGACAAAATGGTAACGGTAAACAGCACGGTTAACGTCCCCATAGTAAAACGCATCGTGCGAATTTTGGCACTTAACTGTCTAAAAATAAAAATATTTTCTCGCCGATTCACCCGCCCTTTGCCTTTTTCAATATACGCAGTTAAGTAAGCAGACAGCCCGATAAATACGCCATAAATCGCTAAAGCTAAGCCAATAATTAAAACTACCACAAATGAATTTGAAGCTAAACCGGTATATACGAAGATATGAAATAGAACAATGTAGCTTAAACTGGCAAAAAAGACGACTTTCTCACTGACTTTTGCTTTAATTTTCTTTTCGTTTTGATTTTCTAAAGAAAGTAAATCAACAATTTCCATTTTCTTAAACTTATTGCCTAAACGGAATAATGATATGCCATATGCAATCACATAATAAAGCAAAGCTAACAAATAGGTATACAAACTAAATTCTATTTGGTAACTGTAAGTCACACCAAAAATGCTGTAGAAAATATTAACAAAAGCAACCTGAACTAAATAACCAGGGATAATCCCTAATAAGAAAGTAACGCCACCTAAAATAATATGCTCTCTTCTAAACATTTTAGTAATTTGCTTTTTCGTCATGCCGATTAACAAGTAATTACCAAATTCTTTACTTCTTCTTTCCAGCATGAAATTAATAATATATTTCGTCATCCACACCACAATAATTAAGATAAAGAAAGAAGCCATGCCGAAAATTACAATTAGCGAAGTTGCGTCTGCTAATAAATCTTGAATTGCTTGTGAAAAGAGCATGCCATTAAAAGCAAACATCAACATGGAAATCAAAGTCATGGTTAAAATGTAAATACTATAATCTTTCGCAGAGCGACGGGCGTTTCTAAAGGAAAGTTTATTCAGCATCCGCCTGACCTCCCATAATCGCTAGCACATCTAAAATCGTATTTAAAAATTCTCGGCGGGTTTGTTGCCCACGATAAAGTTCTTGGAAAATTTCTCCGTCATTTAAAAATAAAATCCGTTCACAATAGCTAGAACTAAAGGCATCGTGAGTTACCATTAAAATCGTCGCTGCCAAATTTTTATTCATGAACTCCATTAAGCTCAATAATTTAGTAGAAGATTTTGAATCCAACGCGCCAGTGGGTTCATCGGCTAAAATTAATTTAGGTTCGGTAATTAAAGCGCGAGCACAAGCACAACGCTGTTTTTCACCCCCAGACACTTCATAAGGAAATTTATTTTTCAAATGAGAAATGCCTAGCTGCTCCATAATTTTAGCAACTTCCTTCACTCGTGTTGCTTTGTCAACATCTCGCAAACTAAGGGCCATTTCAATATTTTCATCAATAGTTAAAGTATCAATTAAATTAAATGCCTGGAAAATGAAACCGAGATTTTTTTTCCGAAATTCAGCCAGTTCTTCTTCATTTAATTTAGTAATATCGACATCTTCAAAATAAATCTGACCAGCACTGACACGGTCAATAGTTGCTAACATATTCAATAAGGTTGTTTTTCCACTACCAGAAGTTCCCATAATACCGGTGAACTCCCCTTTATTGACTTCAAAACTGACACGGTTAAGGGCTTTGGTTGTTTGCCCGCTATCTCCATAATATTTTTCAACGTTGGTTGCAGTAATTAAATGACTCATTTTTTCTCTTCCTTCCTAAAATTAGCTTCGTTAATAGCATAAGCTAATTTTAGTCGTGCTAGTATCAACTTAACTTGCATTAAAGTTACAATTTTGAAATGTAAGTATTACGGGGGAAAACAAGCGTAACTTGTGTATACTCATTTTCAAGCGACTCAATTTGAATTTGCAAGCTTAACTTCTGACAAAGTTTTTTACAAAGATATAAGCCAATCCCCGTTGATTTACCAATCATTCGGCCATTACTACCAGTAAAGCCTTTCTCAAAAACCCGTGCTAACTCTTCGGCTTTAATGCCAATGCCGTAATCTTTAATCATTAATTCAGTTTTATCATCTGAGACTACAGTATAAAATTCTAACTTGCCGCTCTCCGCTTTTTTATATTTCACAGCATTAAAGATAATCTGATTAATAATAAAGCTTAGCCATTTTTCATCAGCTAAGACTTGTGCCTCGCAATCAAGGGTAACTTCCATATGATTTTGAATCAGCAAATACTTATTTTTCTTAACTAAATTTTTTACGACCGTTGCTAAAGAAATTTCTTGAATAAAATAATCTTTATAAACTTGTTCACTGCGAGCGTAAAACAAAGCTTGCTCCACTTGATTCTCTAATTCCGTTAAGTAGTAAATAATTCGTTGCTTTTGTTGGATTTCCACAGAATCCACCGCTAAATAAATACTGGTAATTGGTAGTTTAACTTCATGAATCCAAGCTTCAATAAAAGCTTTATACTCATCTTGTTGCACTTCTAAATGAGCAATGCTTTCTAAAGCCGACTTACTGACTTGCTCAATAATTTCTTTATACAGCTGGTCTTGATAATACCAACTTTTTTCCATCAACTCAGATAAAAGATAAGGCTTATCCAATTGTGCCAGTTGCCCATTGATTTTAGCAAAAAACTTTTTTCTTTTCCAAAAATCGTAAACTAAAAAGCCACTCAAAGCAATCAACCAAAAAATTTCAATCAAGCCAACTGTCACAAGGGTATTGCCCATACTTAATAAAAAAGCACCAAGCAAAAGCATGCCCATCAAATGAAAAAGAATCAGCAATATTTTATCGTGAAGATATTTAAAAATAGTCATATTTGATACCCAACGCCTCTTTTAGTCTGAATAAAGTCCGTGATGCCTAAATCAGCTAACTTATTCCGCAACCGCGTAACATTGACGCTTAACACATTATCGTCAATAAAAACATCATTTTCCCAAAGGTAATCAATAATATCAATTCGGGGAATCACTTCGCCTTTGCGTTGGAAAAAGTAATGCAATAGTTTGCATTCATTTTTCGTTAATTCCACTTCTTGCTCTTTATAACTAACTTTATAAGTATTTAGATTTAAAGCGACCTCATTATGCACCAGCTGTGTTTTTTCATTAGTTGGCATGGCGGTTTGTCGTTTTAATAAATTTTGAATGCGCGCTAATAATAAAGAAGGCAAATAAGGTTTACTAATGAAATCATCGCCACCCATCAACAAGCTATTCAACTCCGTTAAAACATTATTATCACTAGTTAAAAAGATAATCGGCACATCAGATTTTTGCCGTAACTCCTGACAAATCCCTTGCCCATTCGTTCCCGGTAAATTCAAATCTAAGAGCACCAAATCAGGCGCTGCTGCCAAAATTTGCTGGCTAACCTGATTGAAATCCTCAATCGCCACAACCTCATACATGGCATTCTCTAATAGTAAAACCAATTCCATGCGCACATTTTTTTCATCTTCAACAATTAAAATTTTCATTTTATCCTCCAGCTAATTAGCCCTCGTCGATTATCTTAAAATCAATAATCCTCACTCAACATCATAGCAAGAAAAATTGAAAAATTAAAGTATGAAAAGCTTTGCTAGTTATCAAAACATACTAAAAACGATAGCTTTATTTAAAACTATCGTCTAATAGATATTAAAATATGCAAAAAGAAGTTTACCAAGTAGTAGTTTATTATTTTTCCATCACCTTTTTAATTGTTGAAATAAATATTCCTTTAGGCAATAAAGAGCGTAAAGTTGTAAGATTTTTTGAATTACCTGTAGGGTATCTTAGTTTCTTTCTATTATCAGTAGAAGCTTTATAGATTGTTTCAGCAACGCCAAACGGTTCTGAGCCTTTTTCCCCATTTTTAAGTATATTTTTCATTACCTTTTCAGAATAAGATTTATAATCTTCTATGTTTTCACTATTTACCATTGTCATTGAGCGTCCATAAAAATTTGTTTTAATCACACCTGGCTCAATAATTTTAACTTGAACATTAAAAGGTTGTAATTCATATTGTAAGGATTCAGAAAAACCTTCAACTCCCCATTTAGTTGCATGATACAAAGATTGTAATGGTATGGATATTAAGCCAGCAATAGACGAAACATTAACAATAACTCCAGATTTTTGCTTCCGAAAATATGGGACTACTTCTTTTGTCACTTGAATTAATCCAAGTAAATTAGTATTAATTTGCTGATTTATTTGTTCATCGGTAAAGGTCTCAAATGCGCCGAGCGTATAGTAGCCAGCATTATTAACTAATACATCAATACCGCCAAAAATTTCTATACTTTCTTTAACGGCATTTTTAATGCTAAGAGTATCCGTTACATCACATTGTAATACTTTAAGATTATCTAATTTGGATAATTCTATCTCCTCCTGTGGATTTCGCATTGTTGCGATAACATTCCAGCCCTTTGATTGAAATAATTTTGCTGTCTGCTTTCCGATTCCTGAAGAAGCACCTGTAATAAAAACTGTTTTCATAATAACCTCCTGTATTTTATTTATAAAATAAATATAAATTATATCTAGTTAAAGTTTAAAGAAAACTGAACCATATTAGTTCAGCAAGCTCTTTACTTAATTAAATCCAATAGCGTTTTCTTTGATAATGATTCTTTCATTGCTTTTTCTGCGTCATTTAGGCATTCTATGCCACTATTAACAATTGAATCAAGATTTTCATAATCTATATTGAAATTGTGTTGTATTTTGAATAATGGTTTATCTTGCTCCACTGCCGTGAATACTTCTAACATTGATATCTCTGAAATTGATTTAGTTAACAGATTCCCGCCTTTTGCACCTTCTTTTGTGTGAATCAAACCTGCCACTCTTAATTTATTTAGTATCTTTACAGCTGTAGGATTGGGGATAGATAAATATTCTGAGATACTCCTTGTAGATAAGAAATCATAAAGGCCATCTTCAGTTTTGAAATGTATATATAGTAAAATTGATGTCGCTTGAAATGTTGCTGTAGAATATGACATTTTATAATCCTCCTAACGCCGAATTCAATATATTTATAAACAAACTATATATCGTTTATATCTAGTTGTCAATGATATATTATTAGACCTTATTTGACAATATCAACTCAAATTGTAAATAGTGAATAGCCTTTGTCTTCCGCCAAATAGTTTACCTTTACAGAAATTTGTACATTATCATTGTTTTAATATTTTTTCAGCAATAAAAAAGCTAACCCCTTTTTATCAGGCTTAGCTTAATTAAATTTCTATTTATACAACCGGAAATTGAATTTCCGTTAACCATTTTTCTTCTGGTGTGCCATTCCAGCGACCGTCAATATAAGATTCTCGTGGCAAGCCGATAATTTGATAATTATTTTCAGCGATAAACTCTAAAACCGAAGCAAATGCCCCAGGTAAATTATCATAAGAACCTTTATGAATCGCACAAATTGCTTTGGGAATTTTAGGCAGGATTTTAAATTTAATTTGCGGGCTATCATTTTTCATCTCGGTCACTGCTTCACAAATTTCTACATCAATATCGTCTTCTTTATATTCCCCATCATGATAAATATTAAAGCAATATTCTGGCGTAACGGTTTGGCAACCTAAATTTTCCAAATCGGCAGCCATTTCCACCATAATTCGGCTAAGATCACCATAATTGCTGATTGTTTCTCTTCGGGAAGCAACAATAATTTCTGGCAACTCTTTTTCAACAATTGGATATTCTAATAAAATATTAGGCTTAGCTAAATAACTTTCAATTACAGCTAAATCTTGGGTTTTATTAGCAATTTCCATCAGAATCCCTTGCTTTTTTTGTTGCAGTAAATTAGAACGAGAGACCCCTGCTTGAATTTGTTTTATCTCTTCAATACTACAGCCCAGTCGCCGCAAAGCAATAATTTCGTGCAAAACAGGTAACTGCCCCACATTATAATAACGATAGCCAGTTTCAGCATCAACATAATGGGGTTTTAAAATCCCCACTTCATCATAGTGACGTAATGTTTTGACGGTAATTTGGTTCATTTTTGAAAACAGCCCTACTTTGTAAAGACTATTTCCATGAATGGCAGGTTGATTTGCTTCAGTCATCAGGCTACTCCCATCTAAATAGTTTTAATGAGATTATTGTACCAGTTAATGCTAATAATATTAAATAAATGATTGAAAAATTTGAGAAATCATTTGAATTTAAGGAAATTGCTTTTAACAACTGAATCCCTTGTGATAAGGGTAAAAATCTTGCGATATTTTGCATGCCTTTAGGAAATAGTTCAAAAGGTATCACTGCACCAGATAACAATAGCATCGGGAAATAAACCAAAGTACAAACTAGATTGGCTTGTTTAACCGTTGAGCAAACGCTAGCAATCATCATTCCTAAGCTATACATGGAAAACATCACTAAAAAGTATGCACCAATAAATAGCAACCAAGAGCCCAACATCCGATAACCTAGAACAAATACCGCTAATAAAGTCACCCCTGTAGCTGAAGTGATTGCGGTCATAGCACCAATTGATACATGAACAGATAACAACTTTAAGGGACTAACAGGCGTTGTGAAAAAGTGTTTCAAAATCTTTTTATCACGATAATCACTAACCGTTAAGGGAATCCCCATAAATGCGGATGCACAAATTCCCACGGTAACTAAAGAAGCAAAACTTCCTTGTAAAAAAGTATAATCTCCATCAGCCACAACTTGGCTACCAGAAACTAAATTAATTAGGGCTAACACTCCCATTGGCATAATAATCCCAAAAATAATCCCGTCTAATGCTCGTAAAGAAATCTTTCCTTCTATTTTTAAAAGTTTGAAATATGTCATTTTGTACCTCCTACCATTGATAAATAGTAATCCTCTAAAGCTTGTGCATCTAGGTTTTCTTTTAACTCATTTAATGGATGTTGGGCAATCAAGTTGCCCTCTTTTAAAATCAGTAAATCATCGCATAGTTCCAAAACTTCTTCCATATAATGAGAGGTTAAAAAGATAGTTAAACCTTGTTGCTTCAACTCCTTCAATAGTTGCCAAACTTCCCGACGAGCTTCAACATCTAATCCAGTCGTTAATTCATCTAAAAAAACAATTTCTGGATTAGCAAGTAATGCAATGACTAAAGAAAGTTTTTGTTTTTGCCCACCAGATAAACCACTAACAAATTGCTTGCTTTGTTCTTGTAAACCAAACTGTTTCAATAATTGCTGATAATCTTGCGGATTAGCATATAAAGCAGACATTTCTTCACAAATTTCATAAACTTTAATATTATTTTGAAAATTTGCCGCTTGTAATTGTACTCCTACCCGTTGGAAAATTTGTTTGCGATTTTTTTGCGGAACTTTTCCAAAAATTAAATTTGTACCACTATCAATTTTTTTAATTCCTAAAATACATTCAATCAAGGTGGATTTGCCAGCCCCGTTAGGACCTAAAAGTCCTACCACTCTGCCTTGTTCTACTGAAAAACTGATATTTTTCAAGACTTGCTTTTCCTTGAATGCTTTTGAAAGCTGTTTAATCTCAATTACCTTCATCTTTTGCCCTCCTATTTGGTTTTAAGGTACTAATTGAGCATAAGCTCCGCCCTAACAGGAGAGTCAATAGGAAATTTTCACCTTTTTGGAAAAATCTGGTCCTCTTTGCCAATTATTGGTTTTCATATGGAATAATTGCTGGACAACTTGGTAAAAAATAGCTAAGCTTAAAGCTAATTCGTAGGCTAACCTACCTTGACAAACCTTTGCTTCTGTTAGCAAATTGCTAACAAATGCTTGTTCATTCTGCAATTCAATAGTTTTCATGACTGAACTTTCATCATCTTCCGCAAGTAACTCACCAAATTTTTGATTAACTAATAATGTCAAAGCTTCCTCTTCACTAGCATTTTTACTGATATCAAATAATGGCGTGGTGATAATTTCCACATACTTAGCGCTATGAATTTTAGTACATAGCTGCACACCCTTTTTAACAAACATCTTCAAAGCAACTAATTTTTCCATTAAATAGTAAACCTTTTCCGGTGCTAAATTTTGAGCAGCATGGTGAATAATAAAAGTTTGCTTGCTACCATCTTGATTCCAAAAAGTTAAGTGTAATTTTTTCATGATTGGTTTCCTCGTTTCCCTTATCAGTGATTTACTTTACACTCTATAAACGAAAGTTCGGTAGCAAAATGTCACCCTATTTTATTTTCAACTTTGATAGAATAAATCTATTTTTTATAAAAAAGGCACAAAAAAGCCATCGTCTACTGTACTTTACAGCAAACCATGACTTTTGATTTTATTTTAACTTTCCAAAATCGCCAATTGGCAAGATCCTGAATTTTGCGACTGACAATACCTCTTCTTCGGTAATACAGCCAAACATGCGACTATCTCCTGAATGTTGCCGATTATCTCCTAAAACAAATATTTGGTTTTCAGGAACTTCAACTTTAAAATCATTTGTATAAGGGTAACTTGATTTTTTTGCGTTTTCTTCAATTCTGGCTTGATTCAAATAAGGTTCGGCTTGCTTTTCACCATTAATGAAAAGCACATCGTCTTTCATTTCCAACGTATCACCGCCAACGCCAATTACTCGCTTAATATAATTACTTTCTTCGGGATTCCCAATGGAAGGAAAAACTACAATATCCCCGCGCTCAATGTCCGTTACCTGATTTTTTAAACCAATCAAATAATTGTGATCCTCTAAAGTTGGTTCCATTGAAATCCCATCGACAACCGTTGGTGAGAAAACAAAAACTCGCAAAATAATAACCACTACAGAAATCATGATATAAGGTAATAATTCTTTAATAATTTTTTTCATAGCTGCTCCTTAGCTAATTTTTTCAATTTAATTGCTACCTTAATTATTAAAGAAAGTTTCTTAGAAAGCAAGAATTTTAAGCTAAACTTAAAATTTTAAAGCAATTATTCCTCTTCTTCTTCAAAAAATAGTAATAAATCAGCTAATGTTAGTTTTTCTTTTGCTTGTTTATCTAAATCCTTAACAATTTTTCCCTTTTGTAAAACAATCAAGCGATTGCCGTAGTGTAAGGCGTCCTCCATGCGATGAGTAATCATTAAACAAGTTAATTGCTCCTGTTTAATGCGACTATCGGTTAACGCCATTAATTGCTTAGAAGTTTTCGGATCCAGGGCTGCCGTATGTTCATCTAATAGCAATAAGTCAGGCTTTTTCAAAGTTGCCATCAGTAAGCTTAAAGCTTGTCGCTGTCCGCCAGATAAGTCCCCTGTCGGTGTATCTAAATGTTTCTCTAAGCCATTCCCTACTTGACTACAAATTTCATGGTAAAGCGTCTTTTTCTCTTTTAACTCCCGCAGTTTAATTTTGCGCTTTTCCCCACGTTTTTCTGCTAATAGTAAATTTTCAGCAACTGTCATTCGCGGGGCTGTTCCCATTTTAGGATCTTGAAAGACGCGAGCTAAATATTTTGCCCGTTTTTCCTCATTCCAATTGGTAACAGTTTCTCCCATTAATTTGACGGTGCCACTAGTTAACGTTAGCGAACCGGCAATGCTATTGAATAAGGTACTTTTGCCAGCACCATTGCCCCCTAAAACAGTTACAAATTCTCCTTGATTAATCGTTAGATTGACCTCATTCATAATGACTTTCGTTTCATTAATGCCATTATTTATTTTTTTCGTTGCTTGAATTAATTCCAATACCTTTGTCATGGCCTTTACCTCCAAATAATTAAATGCCCTTTACTCTTTTTCTAAACCAGTTTTTAAATTCAATGTTTGTTTTAACTGAGGAATCATTAAGCAACAAGCTAAAATGACTGATGAAAAGATTTTTAAATAAGTTGTGTCAAAACCTAAACGAATCACTAATAAAATTAGTAATTGATAAATGATACTCCCCACCGCAATCGCCACTAACCGCGCGGCAAAAGTTAATTCACCAAACAAAACTTCTCCAATGATAATGGAAGATAAGCCAATCACAATCACCCCGGCACCTTTACTGGCATCGGCATAACCATCCCGTTGACAAATTAAAGCGCCCGCTAAAGCAATTACGCCATTTGAAAGAGTAATTCCTAAAATTTTCATAAAGTCAGTATTAATCCCAATGGAACGAGCCATGGATTCATTATCACCCGTTGCAATATACGCCTGCCCTAAATCAGTATTAAAGAAAAATAACATCAAACTAATAATAATCACTAGTGCCAATAAGCCCACCAGCACAATATCAAAATCAGCTGGCAAGCCCATTTGACTAAAAATGTCTTGCAATCTTGGTTGATTTAATAAAGAAAGATTGGAAGAACCCATCACGAATAAAATTACTGAGTTCAAAGCTGCCATCACTAAAATCCCCGCTAAAATGGATGGGATTTTCCCTTTAGTAAATAATAGTCCGGTAATTAAGCCCGCCGCCATACCAGCTAAAATCCCTAATAACGTTGCTAAAAAAGGATGAATGCCATGAACAATTGCCGTTACACAAACGGCCCCTCCTAAAGGAAATGAACCTTCTGTTGTCATATCAGGAAAATTTAAAATTCGATAAGTCATAAAAATCCCTAATCCTAAAATTGCCCATAACATTCCTTGTCCGATTGATGATACCATTATAAATTCCCCCTATTAAAAATATCATTTATTCATTAATTAGTTTTGCTTCAGCTAACACTTTTTCAGGAATTTCAATTCCTAAAAATTCGGCCTGCTGCATATTAATCACGGCTTCAACTTTAGTGTAGATATAAACTGGTGTGGTTGCAGGTTTTCTGCCATCTAAAGCATCCGCTACCATCTTCCCTGATTCAAAGCCTAAATCTTTTTGATTTTGACCAATTGACACTAAGCCGCCAGCTTCTACCATTGTATCAACTGAAGTAACGATTGGCGTCATTGATTTATTTGCTTCAGCAACCACTGTTGGCATTGCGGTTGCAATCATATTATCTTGTGGCAAATAAATATAATCGGCTTTTTCCGCCATCACTTCAACCGTCTGAGCGATTTCATTGGTGGAATTTACCACATATTCACTGACTTCTAAACCTAAAGCAGTCGCGGCCACTGTCGCTGATTCAACTTGTGATTTTGAATTATCTTCAGCAGATGAATATAAAATTCCAATTTTTTTAGCTTTTGGTAATAATTCGGCAGCTAAGGCAAATTGATCTTCAACAGATGGTCGATTGGATAAGCCGGTAATATTGCCACCAGGTTCCTCTAAAGACTGAACTAAGTCGGCTTTAATGGGATCGGTAATGGCCGCCATAATAATCGGAATACTTGAAGTTGCATTGGCCAACGATTGCGCAGCCGGTGTTGCTACACCAACTAATACATCACATTTTTTATCAATTAGCTGTTGGCTCATGGTAGCTAATTTACTTTGGTCGCCTTGACCGTTATAAAAAATTATCTCTAAGTTTTCCCCTTCCACATAACCTCTTTCTGCTAAACCTTCCACAACCCCTTCAGAAATTTGATCTAAGGCTTCATGGCTAACATATTGTAAAATCCCCACCTTTAATACTTCTTCAGTTTCTGAGTCCTTAGTGGTGGTTGTAGTAGTTACTTCTTTAACAAAAGAACCAATTAAAATTCCAAAAATAATAATTACCGCCAAAATTAAACGTCGATTGTTTTTCATAAAAAATTCCTCCAATAATTTAAATTAAACCAGCTTGACTGGTACATCAGTTTATTAACTTCTTTTAACTACAAAAAAACACTAACCATTACAATTTCTGCTGGTTAGTGTTTTAATTAAAATAAAACAAAAACCACATAGATTCTCTATGTGGTTAATTATCATTGTTTAACCGACATAGATACAATTCTTAGAAGCTACTCTAATAAGTTGTATCTATGAAGTGACTTCACAAAATACAACTACCATCTACGCCAGTTTTGCCATGAGTAATTCACTTTAAATGTAGTTGATAATTGCATGTCAATCACTTCCTTAGTCATAATAAGTTATCTGTCATTCTTTACGATAAAGTTACTATACCGAAAAAAATAACTATCGTCAACATATAAATGAAAAAAAGATGAGAATTTCTTCAACAATCTCTTTTCATCTTATAATCATTGAGTTATTACTCAGTAATTACTGCCTCTGGTTCGCTAGAAGCTAGCTGTTCTGCCGGTATTTCTTCCGGTTGTGGTTGTTCTTCCCATTGTACTTCAGGATTTTCTCCTTCAGGCACTTCTGGGGTCTCAGTACCTAAAACACCTGTAGGCATTTGATTCAAATACATAGGTAATTGATTTTCAACATCTCGCAATTCTTCATAAGTAAAGCGGACTTTTTCTATACCTTTTTCATATTGAACAAAGGTTAACTTGTCTTGCTCCAAGTTATACTGACTAGTTACTGATTCAGCCTGATAAACTAACGGGTATAAATAAACTTGCGTTCTTAATTCTTCATTAAGCTCTTTATCATTTAAATAAGTTAACATTTTTTTATATGATTTATCATTTGGTGAAGCAAACAAGACCGTTACTTGCTCCTGTTTAGCTAACTCCTCATCAATCTTACCATAATCAAAAAAAGCCACATGCTCTGAAGCAAAATCATTGTAGATTACACTATCAAGTTGAGAAGAACGAATACTTCCAATTATTCGTGGCATGAATAAACTGTAAATAATCGCAATAATTAAGGTAATGAAGGCCAATAACAACATAATTTTTTGGCGACCTGTAAGATATTCATCAAATTTAAAAAGAATACTTTTTGCGTTTTCCTCAAATTCTTCAACTTCTTTTTCTGCTACTTCAGTATCTGAAGTGTTTGTAGTATCTGATTCAACAGCTTTTGTATCTTTTTCAACTACAGCGTCTTTTTCTTTATCTTTATCTAACTCATCCAAAAAGTATCAACCCCTTTCCAAAATTAGTCTACGCCTCTATTTTATTATACTGTTCTTCAAATGGGTTGCAAGGATTTTTTTCTGTAAAAGCTGACTAAAACCGTGATTCATAAAAATATAACCTTTATAAAATATAAATATCACTATTTATTCCTGATTTTAACGAAAATCTTGGATTAATGACTCCTAAATCAGCTAATTCTTAAATTTTTCTTTCACCCTTTAAAAAAAATAAAATTAATTTTCTAAAAAAAGGAAGCGTTTTATTTTTTTGTGGTAAAATAGACTTGTTGGAAAAAGAAAGTTGTTAAACTATCATTTCTAATAAAAAATCGGCTGCCCTTCTACTAAAATCTAAACATTTAGTGAAATGGTCTATGCATGAAAATCAAACTAGTTTTCAAAAGGAACAAATTAAGAATATAGAAATGAACTAGGAGGAATAACATGAGCACAATTCAAGGAACACCAGTCAACCAGATCAAAAAAGATAATCCGCTATTTTCAAATTTTAGAGCGATTATCGAAACAAGTTTTTATGGCAATCATGTTCAAAAAATTACCGGCATTGATGAAGCCTACGAACTAGCAAAAAATGCTCCGGGAACCATTATTACCGATATTCCAGTTTATCAAGCAGAAAACCTAGGTATTCCTAGCGACGCCAAAGTTTTAGTTAACAACGATGGTAAAATCGTTGGACGAACAGCGGCTGCTAGAAGAATTATCGGGCAACCTGGTATTGATGATAAACTTTATAGTGATATTTTAAGAGAAGCCGTTTTTCAAGGAACCAAACAAGAATATTATCACGGTGAAGTTGTAGTTGGGCTGCATGAAGACTTTATGATGCGCTCTCACGTGATGATGCCAAAAGGTTTTGAGTTAGATTTTTATTCTTACTTATTGAACTTCCAAATTATGAATCAAGAATATCAAGAGCTTTACAGCCATTCTAAAGCTTATCAAGAAGGCGATGTTTATATTTATGGCGATCCTAATTGGAGCCACCCTGACTTCCCACTTGGTTTAGTCGTTTTTGATCCCCATCATAATGTCGCAGCTATTTTAGGTTTACGCTATTTTGGCGAATTTAAGAAAGCAACTTTAACTTTATCTTGGGCAACTGCCCATCGCAATGGCTTTATTGCTTGTCATGGCGGGATGAAACAATATCAATTAGCTAATCGCAAATTTACTATGGCGGCTTTTGGTTTATCTGGTTCAGGTAAATCAACCATCACTTTAGCGAAACATGGCAATAAATATGATGTGGTAGTTTTACACGATGATGCTTTTGTTATTGATAAAGAACAAGGTAAAACAACTGCCTTAGAGCCAGCATATTTTGATAAAACACAAGATTATCCAATGGATCATGAAGCCGTTAAATACTTTTTAACTTGTCAAAATGTCGGTGTTACTTTAGATGATGCGGGTAATAAAGTTTTAGTTACCGAAGATATCCGTAACGGTAATGGTCGAACTGTTAAATCACGTTTTGTTACCCCAAATCGCGTGGATCATTTAGATGAAAAAATTGATGCTGTCTTTTGGATTATGAAAGATGACAGCCTACCACCAATTGTGCGGATTGACGATCCTGTTTTAGCCGCTGTTTTCGGTGTTACTTTAGCTACAAAACGCTCAACTGCTGAAAATGTTGCACCTGGAACTGATTTGGATAGCTTAGTTATTGAACCTTTTGCTAATCCATTCCGCTGTTATCCGCTAGCCGAAGATTATCAAGATTTCCGTAATCTTTTCTCTGGTCAAGAAACAGCTTGCTACATTTTAAATACTGGCTTCTTCAATGGCAATAAAGTTACGCCTGCTGACACTTTAGGCAGTATCGAAGCAATCGTTGAAGACCAGGCAAACTTCCAAGACTTCGGACCAATGACTGCTATGAGCTACTTGCCAGTTGAAGGTCATGAGCCTAATTTCCATGATCAAGAATATATTACTAAATTACGAAAAGGCATGGAAAATCGTCTACGCTTCATTCAAGAAATGCGAGAAGAAAACGAAGGCTACAATGCCCTACCAGAAGAAACTTCTTTATTGATTCAACATCTAATTTTAGAATTAGAAAACGTTCAAGATTAATAGAAAAAAACCAGAGCAAGACTTTTAACAAGTTTTGCTCTGGTTTTTTAATCTTTAAAAATCTTTCATCAACTTTAATAGTAAACTCCCGATTAAAGTAATTCCAGCAAAAATGGCAAATAACCAAGGCGCTGCTTGCCAGCCTATAAAACTAAAAATACTATTTCCTAAAATCGGTCCTACCACCGAACCGATTTTAACTATTTCACCAAAAATAAAAGCCGAACTTTTAGTCGTATCATCAGCTAATTTATCCACCGCATAATCGTAATTACTGCCTAATAGAATTTCTCCCAATACATAGCTCCCTAAAAATAGCAACATTCCCCACATTTTTGTAAGATACGGAGCAAATAATAAACAAATTGCCAAATTAAGATTGCTAACTATTAATTTTTGCTTCATAGAATATTTTTTAGTTATTTTCATAATCGGAAATTGTAAAAAAATAATTAATAAACCACTAGTAGAAAGTAATTTTCGATAAATCGCAAGGCCCTGTTTTCCTTGATAAATTAAAAACTGTGGAATCGTTGATTGCAATTGCGAATAAGCAAAATACGAAAAAGTGACTGCCACGATTAACAAAATGAATTGTTTTTTCAAGCTAATTGATTTATTTTCTTCCCTACTCTGTTTGCTATTTAATTGATTGTCATCTTCTATAATGACTAAGCTACAATTCAACAACCCTACTATGAAATAAGCGAAACTTAAAATTAAATGACTATTCAAATCATTCAATTGAAAGTAATTATTTAGCAATGGTCCAATCACAGCCCCAAAATTAATTAAAGTATAGCGTAGATTAAAAATTTTTAAACGCATTTGCTCTTCAGACAAAAGCGAAAGCGCCAGCTTAACTTGTGGTTCATAGCAAGCTAACCAAAAACCATTTAAGCCATTCAAAATAAATAAAGAGACAAACATCTGACTATTCGCCAACAACATATTACTTATGCCACTACCAAAAGCAATTAAGATAAGCCATGTTTTTAATGGCAAATGATTACTTATTTTAGGAACAATCAGCAAACTTAACAAATGAAAAATGGCCTGACTACTGACAATTACGCCAATTTCAACTGGAGAAATATTTCCCAAATTTACTAAATAAAAAGTTAAAAATGGTGTCGTCATAAAATACGCAACTCTTGAAATCGCAATTCCTAGCAATAATAAACCAATATTTTTATTCATTTCAAAATAACTCCCTTACCTTAGTTAACTTCTAAGATACAGGAAACTGCTTTTTCTAAGTATTTATGTTAGTATACTAACATAATAGCCAATAGGAGAACTTATATGAATTACGGTAAAACTATTCAAAAAATTCGTAAAGCTAAGGGAATTTCGCAAAGTTCCTTAGCAAAAGATATTATGAGTCGGGGAAACTTATCTAATTTTGAAAATGGTCATTACTTACCTAGTTTCGATAAAGTCGTCGCCTTGCTTGAACGCTTAAATATTTCTGTTGAAGAATTTTTATTTTACAGCCAAGAAAAAAAGCTCATTAAATTTAATCATGAAACTTTAGTTACTATTGAAAATCAAGGGAGTTTAATTGAGCTAAAACAGTACGCTCAGGAAATCGATCAAGCTTATCGGTCAACTCCACAATTAAAAGAACTTTATTATTTATCTCAATACTTATTAATTATTCACCAACAACCCGCTCAGCTTGATTTAGAAAAAATCAGTCAAGCAATTAAACCACAACTATTTCAAAATAATCACTGGTATACTTATGAATATCGCTTATATAATAACTACTTTTTCTTATTCACTTGGGAAGAAAATCAGCTGCTTTACAAAAAGGTTTTAGGAAATATTCAAAAGCAGAATTTATTATTATCCTCACAATATCTTTTGCAACTGACCCTAAACTATGTCATTCAAGCTATTGAAAATCAGCAAAAAAAGGCTGCTTCTCAAGGGTTAAAACTAGCTAAACAAGAAGCCAGCGCTCATAATTTCTTGCAACCATTAATCACCATTCACTATTTAGAAACTGTTTTAGTTGAAGAAAGTGCTACTTTTTTAGCTAAAATTGAAGAATTGAATATCCCACAATTGAAAAATTATCTGCAAAAACTATTATAGAAAAACAAGCCAGCTGGTTCAGCTTACTGAACCAACTAGCTTGTTTTCTTTATATAATCCGATACTTATCATAAGCGATTTGTAAACATTCATTAATTTTTGCAAAACTCAACATTAAATCAAAGCGTTCAAATGATAAAATGAAAAATAATGATTTTAAAAACTGCAACCACCAAACATTGTAATAACCTTTTTCTACCACTATTCCTTGAGCTTTTGTTAACCAATTAGCTAAAATTTCATCTGTTATCTTCTGTTCCTTTAATAACTGGCTTATCACTCTTGCTAAACGACCTTCTTCGCCATATAAAAATTCTTCTACTTCAAATAAAGCATATTCAATACAATCAAAAATTGCTAAAGTATCTTTTGACGTAAACTGCTCCAAGCGTGAAAGTTGCTTCAATAAGTCAGCGCCATGAGCAAAGGCGTGAGCCCAACCTTTTTCCTCAACATAACCCCGATAATCTTTTTCTGTTTGCATATATTTAATGCCTAAACAAATCAGTTGGCTTTCTTCAATGTCTGTTAGCCAATTTTTTTGACAATGATTTTCTATCAATGCAGCTAATAATAAACTGGAAAAACTGCGAGTAAAAGTTGCATCAGTAAAAGTTTTTTCAATTTCAAAAAACAAATTTTCTGTCAATGAAACATTTAATAACTGTCGCTTTTGAGCCAATGAGATTAAATTTTTACTAAATAATTCTTTCCAAGAAGAATAAATCAACTCATCTCTTAACTGAGAGTCGCAGTTGCCAATATTAACAATCATTAAAGTTAAAATTTCATCGGAAATGGGTTGCTGACTGGCAATAGCAAGTTGAATTTCATTTTTAGCTGTCATTTTCTTCACTCCTTTAGCTTAACATAAAGAACCTTTGCTTCAGTTAACAACTGCTAGCAAGGGTCCTTTTCTATCATTTAATGCTTATTTCCGTTTCTTTTTCTTCTTCTTGTTTTTCTTCACCATGCGATTCATGGCCATTTTGCCTATTTTACCTTTAACGCCGGTGCCAAACATTTGATCCATTCCAGCAGGCATGCTGCCTTTGGACATTTGTTGCATCATTTTTTGCGATTCTTTAAATTGTTTCAAGAAACGACTAACCTCAACCACACTATTACCAGAACCAGCCGCAATTCGACGACGACGACTTGGATTTAAGATATCGGGATTTTTTCTTTCCGCTGGTGTCATAGAAGAAATAATCGCTTTTTTACGGTTAACATCTTTCGGATCCATTTTGACATTTTCAATTCCTGGCATTTGGCTCATACCCGGAATCATTTTAACTAAGTCTTCCAACGGCCCCATATTCATCACTTGGTCCATTTGCTCAGCAAAATCATCTAAGTCAAAAGAATTTTCCTGAATTTTGCGGGCTAAATCTTCGGCTTGTTTTTCATCATATTCTTGTTGGGCTTTTTCAATTAAAGTCAGCATATCCCCCATACCAAGGATTCGACTAGACATCCGGTCTGGGTGGAAAATTTCTAAGTCAGTTAATTTTTCACCAGAACCGATAAATTTGATTGGTGCGCCTGTTACGGAACGAATTGATAGCGCCGCACCACCACGGGTATCGCCATCAAGTTTAGTAATTACAACCCCAGTAATGCCTAATTGCTGATTAAAGCTGTCAGCAACATTAACAGCATCTTGCCCAGTCATAGCATCAACAACTAATAAAATTTCATCTGGTTGGGCTAATTCTTTAATTTGTTTTAATTCATCCATCAACGCTTCGTCAATATGTAAACGACCAGCGGTATCAATGATGACATAATCATTATGTTTTTCAGCAGCTAAAGCCATCCCTTGACGAACGATTTCAACTGGTGAAACATCTGTCCCCATATCAAAAACAGGAACATCTAGTTGTTGCCCTAAAACTTTTAACTGATCAATCGCTGCTGGACGATAAACGTCCCCTGCAATCATTAAAGGTCGGGCTTTTTCTGTTTGAATTAAATGTTTCGCTAATTTCCCAGCAAAAGTTGTTTTACCTGCCCCTTGTAAACCAACCATCATAATTACGGTTGGAATCTTAGGTGATTTGTTCAGCGGAACCGTTTCTTCCCCTAAAGTTTTCGTTAACTCTTCATCAACGATTTTAACGATTTGTTGGGCTGGTGATAAACTATCTAAAACTTCTGAACCCACCGCTCGTTCTCTTACACTTTTGGTAAATTCTTTAACAACTTGCAAGTTAACATCGGCTTCTAATAGTGCTAAGCGAATTTCTCGCATCATTTCTTTTACGTCTGCTTCAGTAATTTTTCCTTTGCGGCGTAATTTACCCATAGCCGCCTGTAAACGTTCTGTCAAATTTTCAAATGCCATTTATATATTCATTCCTTTACTCGTCAATTTCTTGGATTTTATGAATTAATTCAGATAATGTTTGATCTTTTGGATAAGTTTCTGAAATGTAAGTTTCCATTTCCTCTAATAATTCTCCCCGAACAAAATAATCAGAAAAAAGATGCAATTTTTTTTCATAATCTTCTAAAATTTTTTCTGTTCGCTTAATATTATCATAAACTGCTTGCCGACTCACTTGAAATTCTTCGGCAATTTCCCCTAAAGAAAAATCATCTGCATAATAAAGCTCCATATAATTCATTTGTTTTTCAGTTAATAATGTTGAATAAAACTCAAACAAAGCGTTCATTCGATTGGTCTTTTCAATTTCCATAAGTTATGCAACCACCTTTATCTTTCTTGATTGACTAGCCATTCCTCTTCTGTGATTACTTGCAACCCTTGAGAAATGAAATAGGCTGTTGCAACGCCAACATCGGCTTTTTTTATGCCTGAAAAACTGCCATCATAAATCAGTTGACTGCCACAAGAAGGACTATTTGCTTTTAAAACAAGATAATCAATCGAGTGCTTTTTTAATTCTTGATAAGCTTGAATGGCGCCTGCTTTAAAAGCTGCTGTGACGTTCTCACCGGTTTTCGTTACGACTTGGGCGTTTCCTTGCCAAACATCAAAACCATCGCCACCGACAATTTCTGAAGGTGTGCGGGGCGTTGGCAGTCCACCTAATACTTCCGGACAGACAACGATAGCTTTTTTATCTGCTACTAGTTGCTGCAAAGCTGCAACTGTATTATTTTTACCATCATAGCGACAGCAAATCCCACCTAAACAAGCACTGATTGCTAACATGCTGAACCTCCAACATTAAATTGCCTTTTTATTATAACATTTAATCAAGAGTAACAATAGTATTTCCTAGTAATTCTATGTTAAAATGAAGAAAATTTACTACTTTTTAAGTTGTAAAATGTCCTAATCATGATTACTTTAATTTAAGTAAGGAGCACCTTTATGAAGCATGTTCTCGTCGTTGATGATGAACCATCAATTTTGACTTTATTAACTTTTAATTTGGAAAAAGCTGGTTATCAAGTAACTACTGCTGAAGATGGCAAATTAGCTTATCAATTAGCCATGGAAAAATCTTTTGATTTTATTATTTTAGATTTAATGCTACCTAGTATGGACGGCTTAGATATTACCCGCCATTTACGGCAAGAAAAAATTGACACCCCGATTTTAATTTTAACCGCCAAAGACGAACAAATTGATCGAATTTTAGGCTTAGAAATGGGCGCAGACGATTATTTAGCTAAACCTTTTAGTCCGCGAGAAGTTTTAGCCCGCATGAAAGCTATTTTTCGACGAATGGAACCCCGGCAAGAAAAAACGCCAGCTCCTACTGTCACTGAAGAATCGGAAGATGAGTGGTTGCAAGTTGGTGAAATTCAAGCGAATTTAATTAATTATCAAGCCTTAGTAAACAATCAAGAAATTATGCTAACCCCTAAAGAATTTGAATTGTTGGTTTATTTTATGAAAAGAAAAAATCGCGTGATTAATCGGGAAACGTTGCTACAACGGGTTTGGCAATTTGATTTTTCTGGTCAAAGCCGAATTGTTGATGTCCATATTAGTAATTTAAGAGAAAAAATCGAAGTCGATCCCAAACACCCACAATATTTGCAAACGGTGCGGGGCTTTGGCTATCGCTTTCAGGAGCCTAAATAACTATGACTAAAAAAAACACAGAACCGCTTTTAGCTTTATGTTTAGTTTCGATTCTCTTCTTTACTAGCTGGTATAGTTTGTCAGCCTTTTTTAAAACCGAAGTCATTCAGCAACAAGAAACTTATTTATTAAAAAAAGGCCAATTACTGACTAATCAATTAGTTAAAAAAGATTTTACGGCTGAAACGAATGATGACGACTGGTTAAACAGCTGGCTTTCCAATCAACAAGAACGCATCACTCTTTTAGATGATGAAGGTCAGATTCTTTATGATACTTATCAACCAGAGCTTTCTGGTAGTCACGAAAATCGCCCTGAAATTCAAAGTATTTTAGCAGGTGCCTCTAACAGTCAAGCTTTAAGAGAGAGCACCACCCAAAAAGATGAGATTTTATATGTCGCCTTACCTATTATGCAAGGGGATCAATTGACAGGGATTGTGCGAATTGCTGAACCAACCGCCCATTTCCAACCACAAATTACCCGTTTTCGTCATAAAATTTTCAGCTTGTTAATTTGGCCCTTTTTAGTTATCGTCGGTTTATTGGCTTATTTTATCCGTCAAAAAAACCGCCCTTTAGAGACGGTCTTGCCGGTATTGAAAAAATTAGTGAAGCATCCGGAACGTTCAGGCAGTATTTTACAAGCCTCTAATCAGTGGGAAGATTTATATCATACTGTTAATCAATTAGGGAAAAAAATGAATGTAACTTATTTGGCCTACACCTCCATTGAAAATCGCTTTTACACCCTACTTAACGATTTAATGATTGGCGTTTTTATCATTGATAATCAAGGCCGTTTATTAATGGCCAATAAAAAAATGTTGCAACATTTAAACTTACAAGAATTAGATTCCACTGTGCCTTATACCGAACTGATTCAAGATTTAGAATTGATTCGTTTATTGCACCAAGTAGATAAAGATAATCCTTTTCTTCAAGAAGTCATTACAATGAAAGAACCTTATGAACAAATTCTTGATATTTCGCTGCGTTATTTTCAAGAAAGCCAAGAAGATATTCAACTTTTAGGTATCGCTTATGATTTAACTCGCATTCATCAATTGGAAAAGAAACAGCGGGATTTTGTCGGCAATGTTTCTCATGAACTAAAAACACCAGTTACTTCTTTAATTGGCTTTACCGAAACTTTATTAGATGGTGGTAAAGACGATCCTGAAACGCTAACTGCTTTCCTTGAAATCATGCAAAAAGAAGCTTATCGCCTACAAGAATTAATTCAAGATATCTTGCAACTTTCTCGTGATGAACAAAGCACGGTTTATGAAGAAGTCGCGATCGACTTAAAAGCTTTCATTGAAAATGTGGCTAACAGCTATCAAAAAACATTAACAGAAAAACAATTAACCTTGACCGTTAGCGGCCCTACTCCTTATCAGCTAACAACGCAAATTCAATTATTTCAACCAATTATTAAAAACTTAATTGAAAATGCAATTTACTATTCATCAGATCAAGGCGCAATTACGATTACTTATCAAGAACTACCACAAACGGTGCAAATAATCGTTAAAGATACCGGAATTGGTATTGAAGAAACCGAACAAGAAAGAATTTTTGAACGCTTTTATCGGGTGGATAAAGCCCGTAGCCGTAACTCTGGCGGAACCGGTTTAGGTTTATCCATTGTAAAAGAGTATGTTGAACTATTAGGTGGGAAAATTACCGTTAACAGCCAGCTGCAACAAGGAACTACTTTTACTGTCGAATTACCAAGAAAATAAAAAGAGACTGAGATACAAGCCAGCGCTCATTAAAGCGGCTGTATTTCAGTCTTTTTATTTTGTCTTTAAAGCAATTAAATCAGCTTTAGCATATTGATGTTGCCCTTTTTGCTGTTTCTTAAAATTCCAACAAGTAATGGCTTCTTTTAATGTTCTATTTTTATTATCAGCAAAAAAGTCACGGATATAAGTATTATATTTAAATTGTTGATTTATCTTCGTTTTTCCTGTCTTTTTTTCTGCTAAAATTTGCTGATAAGCACTGATTGCTTCTTGATACGTTTTGCCACTGTTGTTTTTTAACCATTTTTGAAAGACGACATTAAATGAAAAATTTTTACCAATTTCTTTTTTGAAAAATTCTCGGTGAACCTCGGAACAAACAAAATTTTCTTCAATAATTGAAGTTAAAGTTAGCGGCTCTAGTAAATTTTTCTTAGTTACGCTGGCTTTTTTTATCGTTAGTGATTTGCCAGTTTCTAAGTAATAGGCAATAATTTCGGTTAAATCAGTCTTACTGCCAGTCGCTTGCAAAGCTTCTTGTTTACAAAAAGCTTGCAACTCTGTTTTTAGAAAATAGGTTGTCTTAAAATCGGCAACTGACATATTTTTATTAAGGATTGCCATCAGTCTGCTCCTCTATTTTTTCATTTAGTATATCATAAACTAAAAAAGCAGTCAGGGAACCACCCTGACTGCTACTCATTTCATTTGCTAAGCAATTCCAATCGTCACAATTCCGTGATAAATATTGCGATATTGCTTAGGTGTATATGAAGTTACTTGTTTAAACTTTTTGCTAAAATAATTAGGATCATTAAAACCAACTGTCGTGGCTATTTCCTGAACGCTAAGATCCGTTGTGGATAATTCTTTTTTGGCTACTTCTAAGCGATAAATTAGTAAATACTCAGAAAAAGTCATCCCTAAAATATCTTTAACTAAACGGCTTGTATAGTGTTTACTTAAATACAGATGTTCCGCCAAAGTAGATAAAGTTAATTGTTCATGATAATTTTCATGAATAAATCTTAGAATTTGATGCTGCAAATGTAAGGAAGGATTACTATTACCGCTCTTTTCTACATTTAACAAAGAAACTTGATTAATTGACTGAATTGCCCGATCTAAAGCATAAACAAAATCCTCTGTTATTGGTTTCGTCAGATAGTCAATAAAGCCATAACGCAAAGCCTTTTGAGCAACATCAAAATCTTTTGTTTTTGAAAGAATAATTGATTTTACATTAGGATTGGTGGTTAGCAGTTGCTGATGAATTTCAAAACAATTTTCCTGCAACTCATTACTAACAATCGCAATATCAACTTTCACCTTTTTCATTTCTTTATTTAACTCCGCAACACTTTTAACAGCTGGTAATAAAATGACATTAGCAAACTGAGCTCTAGTTATCATAATTAATTGATCAATTAATTTTTTATCACTATCGACAATCAATACATTACACATTATCTTGACCTCCTCAATAAGCTAACACTTTTTCGTATACTCTATTTTAGTGGTGATTATGTGAAAAGTCTATAACCATACGGCCATTAATTTTTCCAGATAACATTTCATCAAAAATTTCATTAATTTCTTCTAAGTCACGCATCACAACTTTTGGTACAACCTTACCTTCTGCTGCAAACTGGAATGCTTCCGCTAAGTCAGTCCGTGTGCCAACTAAAGAACCAATAATTTTAATACCATCTAAAACTAAACGTGGAATACTTAAATCCATACTTTCAGTTGGCAAACCAACCGCTACAATTGTTCCGCCAGCGCGAACGCAATCAACTGCTGAGTTAAAGGCAACTTTAGAGACAGCTGTTACGACTGCTGCATGAGCGCCACCAGTAAGTTCTTGAATTTTTGCAGCCGCATCTTCTTTAGCAGGATTAATTACTACATCCACACCAAAAGTTTTAGCAAATTCCAATTGTTTATCATTAATATCAATACCGATAACTTTGGCATTAAAAACATTTTTAGCATATTGAACAGCTAAGTTTCCTAAGCCACCTAAACCGTAAACGGCAATCCATTGTCCTGGTTTAATGCCAGAAACTTTAACAGCTTTATAAGTAGTTACCCCTGCACAAGTAATACTGCTGGCAACCGCTGGATCTAAACCTTCAGGAACTTTAACAGCATAATCAGCCACAACGATACATTCTTCAGCCATACCGCCATCAACTGTAAAACCAGCATTTTTAACAGAACGACATAGTGATTCCTGACCATTAATACAATAGTCACAACTCCCACAGCTTTCAAATAACCAAGCAACACTGATGCGATCACCAATTACTAAAGAAGTCACATCTTTTCCGATTTCTGTAACAATCCCCACGCCTTCATGACCCAATGTGATACCTGTTGCATCACCAAAATCGCCATCTTTAACGTGTAAATCTGTATGACAAACCCCACAGCATTCCATCTTTACTAATGCTTCATTTGGGTTTAAGGCTCTTAATTTTTTTTCTGTTACATCAACTACTTTATTTTTTGCTACAACTGCTGCTTTCATACTTCCACCTCTTCTAAAAATTAAGGAGCTCTCTAACATTGTGAAATAGTTAACTATTTATGACTTAGACAAACAGCTTACGAAAGCTCCTCATAAAAAGATAGCATATAAAGCGCTTACTCAATTAGGAATATATTGCTGAAAAACTAGAAATTTTTGCAGTAAATAAAAAGCAAAAAGGCGAGTTTGAATCTGATTTCAAAACCGCCTTTAAGTTGCTATTTTATTTTAATGAATGAACTGCACAGCCTATTCGCTCTTTATTTCTATTAAAGAAGTCTAAACCTTACTGTTTGCTGCTATCGGAAACAAGCATGATATTTAACTGCTTAACTTCGCATCTATAAAACCCTCTCTGAATAATAGGATCATTATTGGCTATCTCTTGTGCTTCTGCTAAATCTTTTGCTTCAAAAAGCAACATCGCACCATCAATATGCTCCGTCTCCATATTTCCAAGCAAACCAGCCATTAGATATCGCTCTTTGGCTATGCTCTGTAAATACGCCATGCAATCTTGACCATCTTGCTCTGTTTCTTGTTTATCCTCAATTTTATAATCAATTCTTATATAAAGTGTGCTACCTTCTTTTAATTTCATAGTCATTCTCCTTTAATTTTTTATTAGAGTAAATAGTTATTTTCTCTGCTTGCTACTTGTAATGCTTTTAATTTATAGGTTGCAAAACCTTCTGCTACAAGTGGTTCTAATTTACAAAGCTCATCAGCTTCTTCATAAGTTTTGGCTTTAAGAATAAACATCCCTGCAACACCTGGATAACCTTTAAATGCACCACCAAGTTCCAAATGACCATTGTCATCTAAACTTTTCAAATTTACAACATGTCGCTCAACCACTGCTTTAGTCATTTTATTATAAGTTTTACTTTTTTCAATTATCATAATGTACAACCATTTTTCCATGTTCAAATCTCCATTCTAAGCATTGAGTTTTTTATCAAGCGAAATCACTCATATATTTTAGCTATTTCTAAAGCTTTTTCTTTTAACATTGAACGAGCTATTTCTGGTTCAAGTATTTCAACATACTTTCCATAAGACAGTAGACGATTGAAAGTCCAATTACTTAATTCATATTGAAAAGTAACCAAGTAACATCCATCTTCACACACAGAAATTTCATTTTCTTTAAATTCATCAAATAATCTAACTGCAATTTCAGGAGAAAATTTCACCTTAAAGCTTAGTAAATCAACTGCTTCATTGCATTTAGATACTGAATAGTCTTTTGGCAAACTACGTACAAAGGTATCAGGCATAACTTGAATTTTTTTCATTCTAGATAAACGAAAAATTCTTATAGCTTGTTTTTCTTGGCAATATCCGACAATATACCAAGCGTGTGATTTAAATACTAACCGCAAGGGCTCTACTATTCGGTCGGCTTTTTGTAGTTCAGAGTTGTAGTAATAGAATGAAATAGTATGCTTATTGACAATAGCATATTGTAGATCAGAAAGCTTAACCTTTTGTTTTTCATCACTACCCCAAAAAGTAAAATCAATGTCCAACCATTGTGGCTCCATGATATTCCTAAAAATAGCACCAACTTTATTTAGCGCCATTTCTGCATTAGGATATTTAGTTGCCTGCAACATCTGTAATCCTTGATATATATGCAGTTGTTCTTCTTTGGAAAATAAGCCCTTATCAATCGTAAAACCCTCAACTAATGATATTCCTCCACCAGTACCTTTTGAAGAGATTATTGGTATCCCTGCAAGAGTTAAGGTATTTATATCCCGATAAATTGTCCTTGTAGAAACCTTGAAATAATCTGCCAATTCTTTTGCTGTAATATGTTCACACTTGATTATATGGAAAACCATTTGCACCAAACGTTCAATTTGCACTTTACTCCTCCTTTTCAACAAAACAATAACATATCTAATATGACAAGTAGCTGTCGCATTAGATATTTTTAGCAAAAAAACTCAGTCATTAATAAAAAAGCAAATAATTAGTTTTTTAAACTAACTATTTGCTCTAAAATCTTTATTTTCCAGCTAAAGCTTCTTTAACGACTTTAACATCATCAAAATCATATTTAATCGTGCCGATAATTTGATAAGTTTCATGACCTTTACCAGCAATTAAAATAATATCTTGTTCTTTCGCTTTGGCCAAAGCTTTGTAAATGGCCTTTTTACGATCAGCAACGACTTCGTAATTAATAGCTTCTAAGTCAGCCGTCATATCATCAAGAATTTTTTCCGGATCTTCAGTACGGGGGTTATCTGACGTAAAGACGACGTGATTGCTTAAACGTGTTGCCACTTCTGCCATAATTGGTCGTTTCAACTGATCACGATCACCACCACAACCAACTACAGTAATAATTTTTCTTTGCTTAATTTTTTTCAAGCTGTTTAACACATTTTCTAAGCCATCAGGCGTGTGAGCGTAATCGACTAAAATCGTTAAACCTTGGTTATTAGGAACTAATTCCATTCTTCCACGGACACTAGTAAAACTTGATAATGCTTCGACAATCGCTTCAGGGGCGATTCCTTTTACAAAAGTCGCACCAATGGCTGCTAAAATATTATAGACATTAAATCTACCTAATAAGGGTACTTTAACTTCATAAGTCTGATCACCTAAAAGCAACTCAAAATGAGTGCCATCTGATTGAAACTCGATATTTTTCGCTTGAATATCGCCTTCACCTTCACAACCATAAGTTAAAATTGTTGCACTAGTTAAAGGTAATAATTGTTTGCCATAAGCATCATCTACGTTTATAATCGCAAATTTTTCTTTTCCTGCATATGAGCTTCCTAATTGAGAAAATAGTAAGCTTTTCGCTAAGAAATAATTATCCATTGTTCCATGGAAATCTAAATGATCTTGCGATAAGTTGGTAAAAACAGCCACATCAAAATCAACGCCCCAAACGCGCCCTTCATATAAAGCATGAGAAGAAACTTCCATCACGCAATCAGTAACTTTTTCAGCCTGCATATCTGCAAATAAGCTTTGCAACGTAACGGCTTCTGGTGTGGTATTAACCGTTGGGAAAGTATTTTCACCAATACGATTATACAAAGTACCAATTAAACCAGTTTTATGCTGGGTAGCTCGTAAAATATGTTCAATAATATGCGTAACGGTTGTTTTACCATTCGTACCGGTTACTCCATATAAAGTCAATGCTTCACTTGGATGGTGATAAAAAGCATCCGCTAATTGTGGTAAAGCTTTATTCGTATCTTTTACATAGATGACTGGCACATCAATTTCAACTGGTCGATCAGCAACAATTGCAATCGCACCTTCAGCCACCGCTTGTTTTACAAAATTATGACCATCAACGGTATGACCTTTAATACAAACAAATAAAAAACCTTGCTTTACTTTGCGGGTATCTTGAGCTACTCCTTTAATGTTAATGGTATCTAAACTATCTTCTTCGATATTTTCTACTGAGCGTACTAATACTCGTGATAATAAATCTGCTAATCTCATCTACTCTCACCTTAATTCTATAAATTTGTGGTAATACTTACCCCTCATTATAGCGAACTCCGAAATAAATGACTACCATTTAACGAAAGGATTTCAAAATTTTTCGTTAATTTCATTTGATTATGAATTTCTTGGCATAAGGCGACTTGATATTCTTAAGAAATGTAAAAAAATATCGCAAAAAAACGAAAGGTGTAATCATTTTGTTTGACTTTTTTACAGAATTGTTACAAAATAGAGCAAGTAATATTTCTATTTGATTAAATTTGATTGAAAGTGGCGTAAGTATATGAAAAAAACGAAATACATCTATTTAATTGTAATTGTAATTGCCTTAGGATTAGTGGCCTTCACTTCCTTTGAATCCCTTGTCCAAGTATGCAAATTAAAAAATACAAATGCACAACTCAGCCAAACCTTAACTTCTTATGAAGAAAAGATCGCAAACCTTGAACGCAGTGCCAGTAATCATCAAGAACAAATCACTAGTAAAGATCAACAAATCAAAACCCTTGAGAAAAAACTTGATGATCTTTATACAGGCGGTTCAACTAATGGCAGCTCAACAACTCCTGGTGCTACAAATACGAATGAAACGACGGATAGTAGTACTGACGGCGATGCTGTTTATGATACCGTTAGCGAAGCTTATCCAACATTGTATAGCATCGCTAATAAAAATGGCATCAGCCTTGAAACCTTATTACAACTTAATGGCTTGTCTTCTGATTCATTAATTGTTATGGGGCAACAACTTCGCGTGAAATAGGCAAAAGAACGATTAAACACAACTTGTTGTTTAATCGTTCTTTTGCCTATTTCAACTATAGAGACTAACACGCTTCAATAAAATAGTTCTTCTTTACTATTATTCAAATTCAACTTGTTCCACTTGATAATTTTCGGCTTGTAATAAAGCGATTAAACCCTCTTCGCCATACAAATGACCGGCTCCGACTACAATAAAATATTGTTTTTCTTCAGGTAATAAAGTCTTTAATTGCTGCAACCAATCATGATTTCGACCAGCTAACATAATATCATTATCTTCCTCTTCTTCTAAGAAAAGTTCATCAAAGTTATCTGCAATTTTACCTTCACAGTAATATTGTAATAATTCTTGAAGCTCAGATTTAGCAGTTTTTAGATCAGGTAGTTCGCCAATCCAGTCATCGGCAGTTGTTAGATAATCATCATAATATTGATTAATGATGTCATATTGCTGTCCGATTGTTTCAAAACCAATATTTTCAATTCCATTTTTGGAAACCAACTTAGCAATTTGCATATCTACTCCGTTATTAACTTCTTGAATACCGGAATATTTACTTTGCAGCATCGTTGTTAAGCCAAAATAGTTCATCCCCTCAATATTATTCAAACTTAAATTATAAGAATCTAACTTTTCTGCCAAACGTTCTTTATCTTTTTTACTTAAATCAGTTAAAACATGCGGTTCTTTGACAATAGCCCGTTGTGATAAAGCCGCCGCTGTTGGCGTGTTCATTGATTCAAAATTTATTTCTGAAATAACCACATCGGAAGTCGTAACAGCTTCCGTTATTTCTGTTGGAAAAGGATACATTTCCTCTTCACCAACATGAATGGAACCTAAGAGATAGCTGTGATTGCCCGCCTCATCAGTAATTGTATAAAGTGGCCACTGAACCTCTTCAATAAGAAATTCTTCAGTAGAAGCCGTTGTTGATTCACTGCTACTGGTTTGTGTCGTTTGATTACAAGCAGTAAAACCTAAAGTTAGGCTTGCCAACATTAATAACTTTTGCCATTTTTTCATTTTATTTCCACCTTTAAGTTAAAATTTTCGCCATATAGTATTCATCAATAAATTCCTCACCCAGCAAAATTCCTTGCCGCTTAATGCCTTCAACCTCAAAACCAACTTTTTTATATAGATTGAAAGCTGCTTTATTAATAGTCATAACGGTTAAAGCTAAACGATGAATCCCTTGTTCTTTTGCCCAAATTTCCAGATTTCCAAATAATTGGTAGCCAATTCCTTGTCCACGAAAATCTGCCAAAATCCCCACAACGATTTCAGCAGTATGTTTCACTTTTGCTAAAGGTAAAACTTCTGCCTGAATATAACCAACTAAGCGACCATCCTCGGTTTTAGCTGCTAACAATAAACCATTTGCTTGAATATTTTCAATTTCTGCTGTCAACTGCTCTAAATCAAATTGCCGTTCATGTGGAGAAAACAACATATAGGTCGTTTCTAAATCTAATTGGGCCTTTAATTGATAAAAAGCTAGTGCTTCTTCTACTAAAACTTTTTCAAATTTCATCTGTTTTCCCTACCTTAACTCAATAAGGATATTGCCATTGATTTTCTGCAAAATCAGCAATCACTTGTAGAACAGCAGAATCATTATTATAACCAATCACTTGGTTGGCAATTTCTTTAATATCCGATTGGGCATTTGCCATCGCAAAGCCATGACCTACATATTGCAACATTTCTTTATCGTTGCCAGAATCACCAAAAGCAATCATTTCATCAGGTGCAATCCCAAATTTTTCACCAATAATCGCCAAACCATTTGCTTTATTGATACCAGGCATAATTAAGTCAATATCGGCACCGCCACACTGCACGGCAATTAATTGGCCATTAAGTTTTTCGTTTAACATTGCAACGATTTCTGGAACTCGCTCTTCATCTTTAGGGGCTGATAGCGATACTTTCAAATAAGTATCTTGTGGTAATTCTTCAAAATCAACGACTCTTTCCAATCTGACAAAATATTGATTGGCGTAGTTGTATAACTCATCAGAAGTCGTATCTGTATAGGCGGTTTTTTTCCCGCAAATAATTTTTTCTATAGTAGGTATTTCTTTTAATTTCTCTAAAACACTTTTAATCAGTTGAGAATCAATGTCTGCTGCAAATAATTCTTCTGCCTGATATTTAACAAAAGCACCATTTTCAGCCGCAAAAGTCATTTCTTGATGTTGTGGGAAAAAGCCCCGTAATTGATAATATTGATTGCCACTGGCTACAACAAATAATACGTCATCCGCTTTCATTTTCTCGTATAACTCATTAAATTTCTCTCGGTCATAAGTCATATCAGATTTTAAAAATGTACCATCCATATCCGTTGCGATTAATTTAATCATCCTTAAATCCCCCTATTAAAGTTATCTAGTTACCTTTAGTTTACCCTTGTCCTTTTAGAAAAACAATTTCTTTTAAAAATTTCTACTATTATAGTATAGAAAGAAACAAAAAAAGCTAGCCAGATTCTTTTACTGAAATGAGTAAAAGAATCTGGCTAGCATTAATAAACTGCTTAAAATTCACTTTCTTCAACAATCGGTGCTACTTCGTTTGCTGAATTTTTATTGGTTTCTTTTTCTTTTGTTAAACGAGCCAGATACTCTTTAGTTTCCTTAAAGACAACTGGACTCAAAGCAATTAAGGCAATTAAATTAGGGAAAGCCATTAAGCCGTTAAAAATATCTGCTAAAGTCCAAACTGCCGCAACAGTCATATAAGGGCCAATGAAAACTGCCGCAATATATAAAAAGCGGAAAATTTTATTGCCTCGCACACTACCATTAGTTAAATAACTTAAGCAACGTTCAGCGTAGTAATTCCACCCCATAATCGTTGTAAAAGCAAAGAAAGATAGACAAATCATTAATAAAAATGAACAAATTGTTTCAGAAAATGGTAAAGCTGCTGAAAAAGCATAAATGGTTACGGCAGCCCCCTCTAATCCAACATCCCAAGCCCCAGTTATAATAATCGCTAAACCAGTCATAGTACAAACAACAATCGTATCAATAAAAGTTCCCGTCATTGAAACTAACCCTTGTCGCGCTGGCTCTTTGGTTTTAGCAGCTGCTGCCGCAATCGGCGCACTACCTAAACCAGATTCATTAGAAAAAATTCCGCGGGCAATCCCTTTTTGCATGGCAACCATCATGGCGCCTAAAGCTCCACCAGAAACAGCTCGTAAACCAAAGGCACCTGCAAAAATTTCACGAAAAGCGCCAGGGATTTTATCAAGATTTAAAACAATCATAAATAGACATAAACTTACATAAAGAACAATCATCGCTGGTACAATAATTTCAGCTACTTGTGAAATTCTTTGAACGCCGCCTAATAAAACAGCTGCAACTGCGATAGTAACTATTAAACCGACAATAATCACCGCAATTGAATAATCATTACCAAACAAATGCACAGTGTTTTGTTTATTAGGGTCAAAAAAAGTTTGTGCTGCACTGGTAATCCCGTTAATTTGTGTAAAGGTCCCAATACCTAATAAACCAGCGCCTAAACCGAAGAAAGCAAATAATTTGGCTAACCACTTCCATTTCAAACCCATCCCGCGTTCAATATAATAAAAAGGTCCACCTAAAATTTTGCCATCATCATCGACCGTCCGAAATTTAACCGCTAATAATCCTTCTGCATATTTTGTCGCCATGCCTAACAAAGCAGCCAGTTCCATCCAAAATAACGCTCCTGGTCCACCAGCTACGATTGCAGTCGCAACCCCTACGATATTCCCGGTACCGATGGTTGCTGACAAGGCGGTACATAATGCACCAAAACTAGAAATATCTCCTTCGCCATCTTCTTCGCTAGAAAACATAAATTTTAAGGCTATTGGTAATTTTCTAATTTGGATACCTTTTAAACCTAATGTTAAAAAAATGCCTACTCCCATAATTAAAACAATCATCGGGAGCCCCCAAATATAGCCATTTAAGCTATTTAAAAACCCGTTCACACGAAACACTCCTTATTTTCACTTCATTTTTTAATAATCAGTTTAACATACTTCTGTCAAGAAAAGGAGAAAACTTCTTATTTTAGCTAAAGTTTTTTGATTATTATTCGTATTTTACTATGAATAAGGGGTTTAAAAAAGAAAAAAATGCCTATTATTTTCACAATAGACATCTTCCATTTATTTATCATTTTCTAATAAATCTTCTAAATCAACGACTTGACAATAATCTTGAATTTTACTAATCCCCATAACTTTACTGACATCAATCGTAAAAATAATGCCGTTACCAGGCTTAGAAATTTCAATGCCTTCACCAATCGAAGATAAAACTACATTTGTTAAGCTAGATGGTACTAAAACTAGCACCACATCTTTTTCTGGTTCAATCTCTAAACCTAAAAATTTTCCAGTATCGTGAATCCCAGCACCGCGACCATGGAGAATCGTTCCCCCAGTGGCACCAACTTCTTTTGCAAAGTGAATCACATCATGACCATTCCCACCATCGACAATGGTAACAATTAAATCTAAATTTAAAGCAACAGGACTTTTCATTCTACTTCCTCCTTAATTATAGCTAAACGATTTTTTTGATCTCGTTCTTCTTTCTTCTTATAAATATAGCCTAACGCTAACGTTGATAAAATCGGTGTTAAAGCAATCATCGCGACTACGCCAAAACCATCAGTCATGGGATCGCGGCCTTCAATTTGGCTGGCAATTGAAACACACATGGATAAAATAAAGGTTGAACACATAGGCCCAGTGGCTACGCCCCCATTATCAAAAGCCATCGCCAAGAACATTTTATCAACTTTTCGCCCTAAGATAAAGACCAACAAGTAACCGGGAATCAAAAAGTAATATAATGAAAAACCAGCTAGCAAGCGCCACATAGATAAGCCAACTGCTAAACCAATCCCCACAGAAATAACCGCCAATAGCACTTTCGAACGAACTCGACCTTCACTGACTTCTTCAACTTGCTTCACCATTACATGAATCGCCGGTTCCGCAAAACCAACCAAAAAGCCCATCACAAAACCTAAAGGAATTAAAATTTGATTATTTTCTAGCGCCGCAATCGTTGACCCTAAATGTTGGCCAACTGGCACGTAGGCGATATTGACACCGTGCAAAAATAGCACCAATCCGATAAAAGTAATTAAAAAACCGCGCATAATATTCCAAAAACGTCGTTTGCGTAATTTGAAACTGGTGATATTTAATAAAACAAAAATCACAACAATCGGTGCCATAGCCAAAAATACTTCTTGAATCACCGTTGTAAAGCCACTAAAAATTTGTTGGAAAAAAGTCATCTAAAAATCACCCCCAAAAGCATTACTGCTAAAACGGGCCCTAAAGAAGCTACTCCCACCATACCAAAACTATCATTTTCATTTTTTTGCTGACGAACCATACTAGTTAATCCGCTAGCTAAAGCTAAAATAAATGGCACAGTTACCGGTCCCGTCGTTACGCCACCAGCATCAAACGCAATCGGCATAAATTGCGGATTGGTAAAAAATGAAGCGATTAAAATAGCTAAATAACCAATCAACATCATCTTGTAATAAGATAGCTTAAAAACGGTACGCAATAACGCCAACGCTAAGAAAATCCCCGTTCCTACACTAACAATTGCGATTAGTAAAACCTTGGTGATTTCACCATCAGAAATATCATTCACTTGCTGCGCTAAAACTTGTACAGACGGCTCTGCAATTGTAATTACCACTCCAATCGAAAAACCTAAACCAATAATTAGCGGCAAGCTACGGCGTTTAATCATATATTTCCCGACCAAATCGCCAACTTCCATCATGGAATAATCAGCGCCAAATAAAAATAGCGTCATTCCAATCATCATAACGCCAGCCCCTACCAGAAAAGTAAATAAATCTTCCCAAGCTAAAGGTGCTAACCAAAAAGTTAAAATAACAATTAAGACTGTCATAGGCAAAATAGAAACTACCACTTCTTGAAAATTTTTCTTCATATATTTCGCCTCCTACTTCTCAGCTTACCTTATATTTTTAGTATTTGCTAGTTAGATGGCAAAAAAATAATCGAAAACAAAAAAGCAACCTAGCCCGTCATTTCAATAAATGTGGGTAATAGCTTGCTTTTTTATTAGATAGATAACCTATTTATTTAGTAAAGGATTTAGCTAGATAATCGCCTAACCATTGAATCAATTGTACAACTACGATTAAGATTAAAACAACAACAATTAAAACACCAGTTTCATAGCGATTATAGCCAAATTGAATCGCTAAATCACCAATGCCGCCAGCCCCAATCGTGCCTACCATCGCTGAATAACCTAATAAACTAATGATAGTTAAAACAACACCTCTAATTAAAGTAGGTAAACTTTCTGGCAAAATAACTTCGCGAATAATTAAAGAAGTTTTGGCTCCCGTAGCGACAGCGGCTTCAATCACACCAGTTTTTATTTCCGAAAAAGCTCCTTCGGCAATTCTTGCATAAAAAGGAATTGCCGCAATTGATAAAGCAATGGCACCTCCCGTTGCGGTATAAGGATCTTGAATCAACCAAGTGATTGGCGCTAACAATACCACTAGCAAAATTAAAAATGGCAAGGAACGAATGGCATTGACTAAAAAACTTGCAATCCGATTGATATAAGGATGGGGAGCAAACAACTCCTGACTAGTTAAATATAAAAGTAAGCCAAGTAAGGTGCCACAGACAACGCCGATAATCGTTGCTATCCCAACCATATAAGCGGTATCCAGCAACGCTTGTGGTAAATAATTTTGTAAAATTTCAATTGTATCTGTCATTATTTTTCCACCTCATCTCTTAAATCACGAATAGCATAGACATTTTCTTTTAAATAGCTAACTGCTTGCTGAATCTGCTGCGCTTCACCAGTAATTTGCACAAAAAGAATCCCAATCACGGCCTCTTGGATATATTCTATTTTGCCATGAATGATACCAATTAGCACATTGAAATCTTTCGAAACTTGCGAAATCAAAGGATCTAACGTGTGAGCACCTTGATAACGCAGCTCCAATAAAACGCCTCCTGTTAAAGCGCTTTGTAAAGCCTGCGGAATCGTTAGATCAAAGAAACGGCCTACTAATTTTTGTGTGGTGGCAGCTTGTGGTTGCGCAAAAATTTCAAAGGTAGTCGCTTCTTCGATAATTTTTCCTTGTTCCATTACGGCTACTCGTTTAAATAAGCGTTTAGCCACATCTAATTCATGAGTAATAAAAATAATCGTTAAGCCTAATTCTCGATTGATTTTTTCTAAAATTTTCAATATTTCTTCGGTGGTTTCTACGTCTAAAGCGCTGGTCGCTTCGTCGCACAATAAAACTTCGGGATTGTTAGCTAAAGCCCGTGCGATACCGACTCGCTGTTTTTGTCCACCAGAAAGTTGATTGGGGTAAACATCTTTTTTATCAAGTAAATCAACTAATGATAATAATTCAGCTACTCGATCTGCTCTTTTTTCTTTAGGATAGTCGCCAGCTTTTAGTGAAAATTCAATATTCTCAGCAATTGTGCGATTTTCAATTAAATTGAAATGTTGAAAAATCATGCCAATTTTTTGACGAACTTGACGTAGCTCTTGACCTTTTAAATGGGAAATTTCTTGACCATCAATCCAGATTTCACCAGTTGTTGGTCGTTGTAATAAATTCAAAGTGCGAATTAAAGTACTTTTACCGGCACCGCTTAAACCAACAATGCCATAAATCTCGCCGGCTTCCACTTGAAAAGAAACATTGTCAACAGCGGTAATTTTATTTTGAAAGACGACGGAAAGTCCTTTTACTTCAATATGACTCACTGGTTTACGCTCCCTTTTCCATTATTTGTTAGCCCAATCACTTGGCTGACTGAAATCTTTAAATTCTGATTCAGCAATCGCTGACTGAAATTCTTGGCTCGCCAGAACTTTTGCAACAGCTGTAGCAAAGTCCTCATCTTTTTTCTCGGTAGCTACGACAAAAACATTTTTGTAAGCTTCTGCTAAATCTTCCAAAGCTAGCGCATCAGCGGGATCTAACTCAGCTGCCCAAGAATAATTTCCTGGAATCACTGCAACCACAACTGTATCTTGTGCTCTAACTAATTGCGCCGCCTCTAAAGTTTTAAACTCTAAATTTTTAGGATTAGCGACAATATCATCGGTAGTTGCTTTAGCGACGTTGATTTCTGGTTTCAATTCGACTAAATCATTAGCGGCTAGTAGCTGTAAAGCTCGGGCTAAATTAACTGCATCATTAGGAATCGCAATTTGAGCACCCTCTTCAATTTCTGCTAAGTCACTAATTTTCTTAGAATAAAGCCCCATGCCTAAAGTTGGCACTTGATCTAAAGCTGTTAACTCCAACAGATTATCACTGGCAAACTGCTCTAAATAAGTGCCATGTTGAAAAACATTGCCATCAATTTGATGATTTGCTAAAGCTTTATTAGGTTGTACATAATCGTTAAAAACTTTGGTTGTTAGTTGATAGCCTTCATCTGCTAATAAAGGTGAAATAATTTCAGTCACCATATCTCCGTAAGGACCAGCAGCGACACCAATTACTTTCGTTTCTAATTCTCCGCTGGTGCTGTCAGTGGCCTTTTCTTTACTACCACAAGCGGTTAACAAAGCGATTGTCCCTAAAGTTAATATTAAAATTTTGATTTTCTTCCATGATTTCATTGAATGATTCCCCCTAATTTTTCTGAAAATTTGTGATGGTAGCCAGATTGACGATTTTCTTTAAAACTTAACTTGGTGCGCGCATTTAGCCAAATTAATTTTTAAAGAAACGACAAAAAACCCTCATCCTTAAAAAGGACGAGAGCTAAGCTTCGTGTTACCACCTTCAATTTGCCTACTTCTCACGAAATAGACCTCTACCAGTACGGACTTGATTGTTAAATCGATACTGTGACGCTATAACGGGCGTTCCCGTTGTTTGCTTATATAAAAAATTATACTCACAAACACTCGCTCAAAGACCATTTTCCAAATTGCTTTCTTTACCTCATCTCACCAACAGAGGCTCTCTTTGAAATGCCACAACTTGTACTTTTCTTTTCAAAGCATTTTTTGTTATTGACGATATCATATCGAATGCAAAACAACTTGTCAACATTTTTAATCAAAATTTTTTTATCTTTTGATTTGAAACTGATATTCTTTTTGCAAATTTTCAAATGCCGTTAAAACAATTTCAGGGATTTCTACCGCAACAATATAGTCTTTGCCATTAGGTCCGTAGCCGTTTGCATCATTTTGCAAACGAGGAATTTCCCCTAATGATAAATTTATGAAATAGTCACTATCCCAAGCATCATTAAAAATTTGGTTTTCAAAAATAAATTGCTCCGACACAGCTTTTAATTTTGGAATCACTGGTACACAATTGGTAAAATTAGTTGGCTGATTTTGCCAATCTTTGGCAAAAGTAGCTTGTAAGCGTCGTTGTAAAAGGGGGTCTTGTAATAGTAGCACTTGCTGTGGAATAAATTTTTCAGCTTGTAAAATCTCTAAAGAAAACAAGGCATTCTCGCCAGAATTAGTGGAAGTTTTTTCCAGTAAAAGTGCTTCTTCAGGAATTTCAGCAGCTTCCATTAAATAACACGCATTAACTTCTGCTTCACTCATATTTTCTTGAAAATCAAAGCCTAATTTTTGAAAATTACTTTTTAATTTTGAAGTTGCGTGACCAATGCCACCGGTTAGTAAAATTTTGTTCACTACGCCTTGATGATATAAATCAGCACAAGCTTGCGTTAAATAAGGTAAACTATTGCCAGCTAAAATAGCTAAGTCATATTTTGGTAAAGTTAATTCTTCTTTAGCCGCTAAAAAGTTTAATAACTGATTCCACTCAGCAATCATTTGCATACACTACCTTTCCCTCTAAAACAAGCTTGCCACGACAGGCACCGCAAACATATTTTTTTAGATTGATTCTGCGTTTACGATAAATTTTCTTTTGACATTTTTCACAGCGATAACACCAATAATTTTCAGCCTCTTGTAAATTCTTAACATAACGACTGCCACCAGTTTGCTTCAATAAATTTTTGAAATCAGCATCCCGATGTTTATAGCCTCTGCCAGTTAAGTGCAAATGATAGTGACACAGCTCATGTTTAATAACACCGATTAAAGCTTCTTCCCCAAGTTTCTCTAAAACTAGCGGATTGAAATCAAGATGATGGTCATTTAAATGATACCGGCCACCAGTTGTTTTTAAGCGGGCATTAAAATAAGTTTCATGCAAAAAAGGCCGGTGAAAGAAATCTAAAGAGATTTCTTTCACCAAGACTTCAAGTTCTTGATTAGTCATCATTATTCTTGCGGTGCCTTCATGGTTAAGCTAATGCGGCCTTTATTGACATCAACTTGTTCCACCCAAACCGTCACCACATCACCTACCGCAACTACATCAGTTGGATGTTTTACGAAACGATTGCTTAATTTAGAAATGTGAACTAAACCATCTTGCTTGACGCCGATATCTACAAAAGCACCGAAATCAATTACATTACGAACCGTGCCTTTCATTTCCATACCAGGACGTAAATCTTCCATGGAAAGCACATCTTTTCTTAAAAGTGGCGCTGGTGCTTCTTCACGAATATCCCGACCTGGTTGAATTAAGCTGGCAACCATATCATGTAGCGTTTCTACGCCGACTGCCAAAGTTTCTGCGGTTTGTTGATTATCAAAAGATTTCAATTTTTGGCTAGCTTCAGTGGTGCCTAAATCAGCTAAAGTTACTCCGACTAAAGCGATTAAGGCTTGGGCATTTTCATAACTTTCTGGATGGATACCTGTGTTATCTAAAATATTTTTACCGTTAGGAATCCGTAAGAAACCAATCGCTTGTTCATAGGCTTTTGGCCCTAAGCGGGGCACTTTTTTCAATTGTGGACGTGCTGTAAATTCGCCGTTTTCTTCCCGATATTTAAAAATATTTTGGGCAGTTGTTTTATTTAAACCAGAAACATATTGTAATAATTGGGCGCTGGCGGTGTTTAAATCCACACCTACTTGGTTAACTGCCGTTTCCACGACAAAATCCAATTGTTCCGCTAAACGTTTTTGTGAAACATCATGTTGATATTGTCCCACGCCAACAGCTTTCGGGTCAATTTTAACTAACTCAGCTAACGGGTCTTGCAAGCGACGAGCGATACTAACCGCGCTACGCTCTTCTACTTGTAAATCAGGAAACTCAGCTCGCGCTGCATCGCTAGCGGAATAAACCGAAGCTCCGGCTTCATTAACAATTACGTAAAAAACTTCTCTTTTCACGTTTTTTAATTGTTCAGCCACAAATTGTTCTGATTCACGGCTGGCAGTACCATTCCCAATCGCTACTACATCCACTTGATAGTCTTCAATCAGTTTTCTAAATGCTGGCGCAGCAGCTGCTCTTTTAGCTTCAGCGGCTGGTTTATGGGGGTAAATCATTTGAATCGCTAAAACTTTCCCCGTAGCATCAACAATCGCTAACTTACAACCTGTCCGATAAGCAGGGTCAAAACCTAAAACGACTTTGCCTTTTAATTGTGGTTGTAATAATAAATTCCGTAAATTCTCACCAAAAATCACTATCGCTTGTTCATCAGCTTTTTCTGTTAATTCATTGCGGATTTCTCTTTCAATCGCTGGACCAATAAAACGTTTATAACTATCTTGATACGCCGCTTCAATATATGGCACAGTTGGCGATTGGCTTTCTTTAACTAATTGGCGGTTAAAATATTCCATAATCCGCTCTTCATCTGTAGCTAAACTAACTTTTAATATCTCTTCTTTTTCCCCACGATTGGTTGCTAAAATACGGTGAGAAACCATTTTATGAATTGGTTCTGAAAAAGCATAGTACATTTCATAAACACCTTTTTCATCTTTTTCTTCAGCTTTTACTTGGCTAACATAATCGCCTTTATTATAAGTAAAAGAACGAATCCATGTCCGGAACTTCGCATTATCCCCGATTTGTTCAGCTAAAATTTCATGAGCGCCGGCTAAAACATCTTCCACTGTCAAAACTTCTTTTTCTTCATTTAAAAAGGCTTGCGCTTTTTCAGTAATTTCCGCCGTTTTCGGTTGACTCATTAACCAATCAGCAAAAGGTTCTAGCCCTTTTTCTTTGGCAATCGTCGCTTTTGTCCGTCTTTTTTGTTTAAAAGGACGGTATAAATCTTCCACTTGCTGCATTTTAGTGGCTTGTAAAATTTCTGCCTGTAATTCAGGGGTTAACTTCCCTTGTTCTTCAATTAAACGAACAACTTCTTCTTTGCGTTTTTCTAAATTGGTTAAATAATTGAAGCGCTCTTCAATCAAGCGAATTTGTACTTCATCTAAGCTGCCTGTCATCTCTTTACGATAACGAGCGATAAATGGCACAGTATTTCCTTCGGCTAATAAATTTAATACGGCTTTTATTTGAGTCGTTTTAAAATCTTTTAATTCTAAAACAACTAATTTTAAAATCTCTTGGTTAATTGAATCTGACATGTTTTTCCCCTTATATCTATATTTTCATTGTAATCTTAACAAGTTTAGCACACTTTTATAAAAATCATCACCACCCTTCAAAAGGGTTGTTTGCTCTGGGGCTATAAGCCCCTAAAACCGGCCAGCGCCTAAAGACGCTGGCTTTTCACATTTCATGTTCAAGCCATAGTGCCTTTGCCTCTT